>JALOQB010000241.1 GCA_025453595.1 Polyangiaceae bacterium | reverse complement strand
GGCGAGGCAAGCCTCGTAGATGCGCCGGTTGGCCGGGGCGTAGAAGTGATCGGCCAGGAGGAGCTCCTGGACGCGATCGAGGGTGGACGCATCAAGGAGCAGGGCCGCCAGCAGGGCCAGCTCAGCGTCGAGATCGTGGGGAGGGACGCGGCCGCTCGGGGAGGCTGACATCGCAGGGTTGACCGGCGTGCGTCAGGAAGCAGCGCGCGTCAAGGCTGGCAGCGCCGCCGGGAGCGTACCCGGCGGCGAGGGCTCAGGCCTTGACCACCTCGACCTTGAAGGTCGCGTGGATCTCGGCGGCGAGGTGCGCGGAGACCTCGTGGACGCCGAGGGAGCGGATGGCATCCTTGAGGACGAGCTTGCGGCGATCGACCGTGTGGCCGACGGCGGCGAGGGCGGCCGCGATGTCCTTGGCGGTGACCGAGCCGTACATGCGGTCATCGGCGCCGACGGAGCGCTTGATGGCGACGGTGACGCCGCCGAGCTTGCCGGCGACCTGCTCGGCCTCGGCCTTGGCCTTGGCGGCGCGGGCGAGGGCCTCGCGCTTCTCGTGCTCGAGGCGCGCGACGTTCTTCTCGGTGGCGTACACCGCGAGGAAGCGGGGAACGAGGAAGTTACGGGCGAAGCCGGGGCGCACGCGCACCAGCTCACCACTCTTCCCGAGGTTCTTCACGGGTTCGCGCAGAACAACCTGGATGTAAGCGGCCATGACTCACTTGTCCTCGCCGTCGGAGTTATCGACCAGATCGGGGTTGAGGCTGACGTCCCCGTCCATGTCCTCGTAGTCGTCGTAATCACCGTCACGACGGGGGGCACGGCGCTCTTCGGGGGGATCGATGAAGCCGAGGAGGCGCTCCTTCGAGTCGTCCTTGTCGTCCTCGGAGGGGAGCTCGATGCGGGTGAACTTGGTCTCTTCCGGATCGATGGCGACGCTCTCGACCACGACATCGGTACGGAGGAGGACGGTCTGGTGGCGGATCACGGAGTCGAGGAGGCGCAGGTTACGCTCCAGCTCCTTAACGAGGGAGCCGCCGCCCAGGTACTTCACGTAGGTGTAGACCCCACGCTTGTGCCGGTTGATCTGGTAGGCCAGCTTGCGGCGGCCCCAGTTCTCGACCTTGAGCAGCTTGCCGTGCTCGCGCTCGATGATCTCGTTGATGCGGGTTGCCACGCGCTCGGCGGTGTCGGGGTCGACATCGGAGCGGAGGATGAAGATTGTTTCGTACTCGCGCGCCCGGTTAGCGGGCGTCGTGGTCATGACTGCCATGCGTTCACCTTCGGACTACTGGCCCCCAGGACAGCGCCAGGGAGCAGGTTCCTGCAAAGAGGGGCGAGCGATATAGCCCTCTTCCCCCCTTCAAGCAAGCCTCTCCAGGCACGCTGGTGAGATTTTGCTGCCTCACTTCTTGCGGGCGTTGTGCCTGTTCATGGCGGCGAGGGGGCCCTGCGCCGCGACATCAAGGAGAGCGTCGACGGAGCGATCCAGCAAGGCCGGCAGGGAGGCGCGTTCGTCGGCTTCAAAGCGGGCCAGCACGTAGTCAGCCACCTCGCGGAAGGAGGCGGTCGGGCGGCCGATCCCGAGCCGCAACCGGGGGAAATCAGGGCTCCCGAGCCGCTCGATGAGGCTGCGGAGGCCGTTGTGCCCCGCATGACCGCCGCCCTGCTTGAGGCGGAGCTCGCCGAAGGGCAGGTCGAGCTCGTCGTGGAGCACGAGCACCCGGGCCACCGGGATCTTGAAGAAGGCCGCGGCAGGCTGGACGCTCTGCCCCGACAGGTTCATGAAGGTCTGGGGCTTGAGCAAGATCAGCTCTTCCGAGCCGCTGCGGGCCCGGGCCACCTCGGCGGAGAACTTGTCCCGGAAGGGCTCGGCGCCCAGGCGAGCGGCGAGCGCATCGACGACAAGAAAGCCGAAGTTGTGCCGGGTGTCTGCGTAACGAGGGCCCGGATTGCCGAGACCAACCACGAGGTACATGGCGGGGGTATCCGGGCCCTTCGATCACTTCTTCTTGGCCGCCGGAGCGGGGGCCGCGGCCTTCTTGTCGTCCTTCTTGGCGGCGGCGGCGGCGGGGGCCGCAGCAGCGGCAGCCGGGGCGGCCTCCTCGCCCTTGTCCTTCTCGGGGGCGATGATGGCGGCGACGGTCTGCTCGGGGGGGAGGCGGACCGAGACGCCCTCCGGGAGCTTGATGTGAGAGGCCTTCACCGACTCGTTGAGCTGGACGTTGGTGATGTCGTGCTCGATCTTGACCGGGATCTTCTCGGGCAAGCAGCGGATCGGCAGCGAACGGTAGACGATGCGGAGCGTACCACCGGCGGTGATGCCCGCGGCCTTGCCGTAGGTGAGGAAGGGCACCTCGACGTCGACTTCCTTGTCGAGGGCGATCTGGATGAAGTCGACGTGGGTGAGCTCGCGGGTGACCGGGTGGTAGGAGTAATCCTGCACCAGCACCACGAGGTTCGAGGCGTTCTCGAGGCCGAGCTCGATGACCGAATTCTTGCCGTGAGGGCTCTTCAGGGTCGCCAGGAGCGCCTTGGGCGAGATCGCCAGGGAGACGCTCGGGGTGGCCTTGCCGTAGGCGACCGCAGGGATCTGGCCTTCGCGGCGCAGGCGAGCCGCCGGCCCTTTGCCGGTTTCGTTGCGGGGGGAAGCTTGAATTTTGGTGATTTCCATGGAGGCTGACTCCGGGGGTGTCGCCCTCTGCGCGGCGATAGGAGGGCGTGCGCTGTAGCAGAAGCTTCGCCCCCTGGGAAGGGTTTACGCAAACAGGGAGCTGACCGAATCGTTGTGATGGATGCGCCGGATGGCCTCGGCCAGCAGCGGGGCCACGCTCAGCTGGCGGATCTTCGGGCAGGCGCGGGCCTCGGGGGAGAGCGGCATGGTGTTGGTGACGATGAGCTCGGAGATGGGGGACGCGGTGATCCGCTCGACCGCCGGGCCCGAGAGCACCGGGTGCGCGGCGCAGACGACCACGCTGGTGGCCCCCTTCTCGACCAGCGCCTTGGCGGCGTTGCAGATCGTCCCGGCGGTGTCGACCAGGTCATCGACGATGACGCAGTCCTTGCCGTCCACGTCGCCGATCAGGTGCATGACCTCGCTCACGTTGGCGCGCTCGCGCCGCTTGTCGATGATGGCGAGCCCGGCGTTGAGCCGCTTGGAGTAGGCCCGCGCCCGCTCGACCCCGCCCGCGTCCGGCGAGACGAAGACCGCGTTGTGATCGTACTTCTGCCGCAGGTACTCGTTGAGGATCACCGGCATCGCGTACAGGTTATCGAAGGGGATATTGAAGAACCCCTGGATCTGACCCGCATGCAGGTCAATAGAGACCACACGGGTGATGCCCGCCGTGGTCATCAGATCGGCGCAGAGCTTGGCGCTGATCGGCGTCCGCGGGGCGACCTTCCGGTCCTGGCGCGCGTAGCCGTAGTAGGGCACCACCGCCGTGATCGAGCCCGCGGAGGCCCGGCGCAGCGCGTCGGCCATGACCAGGAGCTCCATCATCGACTCATTCACGGGCTTCGACGTTGGCTGGACGACGTAGGTATCAACCCCCCGAACGTTCTCGTGGATCTCACAGAACGTCTCGCCGTCTGCGAAATGAGAGACACGCAGCTCGCCCAGGCGCATGCCCAGGTGCTTCGCGATCTCGCTGGCGAGTTCGGGGTTGGCCGTACCAGAGAAGACGCACACGCGGTGGAACGAGGACATCACTCACCTCAACAGGGCACCCGACGCGGTTGCGGCAGGTAGCAGCCCCTCCCGGCTCTGTCAACGAAACCAATGTGACAGCTTCGACCCCGCTGGAATCTCGGATTTTTTACCGCCTTTCCGGAAAATCGGAGGTCCAACCGGTTGCAAGGCGGCAGACCGTGGGCAAGCTGTCCGGACCATGTCGAAGTCCGGCACTGCAGCGGTCCTCTCGTTCCTCATCCCCGGCGTGGGCCAGATCTACAATGGCTCCTTCTTCCGGGGCATCTTCTGGCTGATCATCACCCCGGGCTTCTGGGTGGGCTCCGGTGGCTTCCTGGGCTGGGTCTGCCACCTGCTCAGCGCTTACACCGCCTACCGGTTCGCGGAAGGCACCCTGAACCGCAAGCTGCCCCTCTGAGCAACCGCCCCCCGGCGCGGCATCGAAGGGGCGATGCCGCAGGTCTTTGCTCCATCAAAACAGGGGTCTTCCGCCCCTCTCTCCCCGATCCTTGACCCTGACCCTCGGCTCCGGGTCCTGTCCCCCGGGGCCCCCCTCCATCGCGGCGCGTTCGTCCTCTACTGGGCCCAGTTCGCTCGCCGCGCCGACGACAACGCCGCCTTCGAGCGGGCCATCGCCGAGGCCAACGCCCGGCGCCTCCCCCTGGCCGTCTACGAGTCGATTCGCGTGGACTATCCCCACGCCTCCGAGCGTATCCATGCCTTTGTCCTCGAAGGGGCCGCCGTGGAGGCCCGGCGCTACCGGGAGCGCGGCGCCAGCTACGCCTTCTTCCTGCCCCGCTCCGCGGAGGAAGCGCGGGGTGTTCTCCGGCGCCTCTCTCGCCAGGCGGCCCTGCTGATCACCGATGATTTCCCCTCGTTCCTCGGGCCTTCGCACACCGCAAGGCTGGAGCGCCTGGGCACCTGCCCGATCTGGGCCTTCGACGACAACACGGTGGTCCCGCTGGCGCGGCTGGCCCCGGAGCAGTACGCAGCCCGCACGATCCGCCCACGGGTCTCGCGGGAGCTGGACGTGTGGTTCCGGCCCTTGCACCGGGGGGTCTGCGAGGCGGGGCCCGCGGCCGTCGAGTGGCCCTTCGAGCCGCTGCCGGTGGAGGGCATGGACCGGGCATCGATCCGAGCGCTGGTGGCCGGGTTGCCCATCGATCACGAGGTGACGCCGGTGCAACTGGAGGGCGGGAGCGCCGCCGCCAGGGCCAGGCTGGAGGTCTTCCTGCGGCGAGCGATCGCCCGGTACCCGGAGCACAACCACCCGGACGAACAGGTGACCACGGGCCTGTCCGCGTACCTGCATTTTGGCATGATCGGGGCCCGGGAGGTGGCGCTGGCGGTGCGGGACGCGAGCGCCCCGGCGGAGGCCCGGGATGCGCTGCTCGAGCAGCTCCTGGTGCGGCGTACGCTGGCCTTCAACCTCGCCCGGGAGAACCCTGCCCACCGGACGTTCGAGGCGCTCCCGGCCTGGGCCCTCAAGACGCTCCAGGAGCGGGAGCAGGACCCACGGCCCAGGCTTCACGATCGGGGCGAGCTGGAGCGGGCGCAGACCGACGATCCGGTGTGGAACGCGGCCCAGCGCGAGCTGCGGGCGACCGGGCTGATCCACAACTACCTGCGGATGCTCTGGGGCAAGGGGGTACTGGCCTGGAAAAAGAAGCCCCAGGAGGCCTTCGAGGACCTGGTCTACCTCAACGATCGGTGGGCCCTCGATGGCCGGGACCCCAACACGTACACCAACATCCTGTGGTGCTTCGGCAAGCACGACCGCCCCTGGGGCCCGGCGCGCCCGATCTTCGGGACCGTGCGTTACATGAGCTCCAGCCTGGCCCCCCGGAAGCTCCGGATGTCGGGTTACCTCAGGCGCTGGGGCGGCTGAGCCGGCGCCTCCTCGCAGCGCAGCGTCCGGGGATCACAGCGCCCCCCGGCGGCCTCGCAGTCCACCGCGGCGGCGGCCCCGTTCATGCACCAGCGGAGCACGCCGCCGTCGCATCGCCCCGCCGCGTCCTCGGGGGGGCAGGGGGCGCGGGCCAGCGCGGAGGCGCAGTCGGAGCAATCCCCCCAGCGACCCAGGCCCGGGTTCTGTTCGAGAAATTCCTGCAAGGTCAGGCCCTTCTCTGCCAGGCGCAGGGCCAGCTCGGCCCCCACGTAGCGCTGGTGCCAGGGTTCAAAGCGGAAGCCCGTGCGGCGCTCCTTGCCGGCGGGGTAGCTGGTGGTGAACCCGTGGTGGGGGGCCCTGGACGCCAGGAAGGCCTCGGCGGACGTCCCGGGGTAGTCGAGGTCCACCGCCAACCCCAGCTCATGCTCGCTGTGGCCAGGGCGTGCAAAGCGCCCCAGATCCGGGGAGCGAGCGAAGAGCTCGGCCTGCTCCTGGTGTGTCCGGAACGCGCCGTTGAGGCGGAGCGTCAGCCCGACCCTGGCCGCCTCCGCGAGGAGCGCCTGGAGCGCAGGCTGCACCTCCCGGGCGACCCGGAAGGGCCCTGCTGGGTCCGGGCGGCCGTGGGCATCGACCGATAGCAGCGTATCCGGGGAGGGCCCCCGGCAAGGGGTGACGCAGCGAGAGGGGTCAACCCACGGGAGAGCCGCCTCCGGGCGCGCCCTGCAGGCGGCGAGGGCCAGGGGCAAGGTCAGGGTCAGGATCGTTGTTCCTGCCAGGGTGGAGTGGTACGTTGAAATTTGCATGGTTCAACCGGCCCTGCCCGGCGCGCCCGACGCCCCGATTCCAGGCATCCCAAGACCCGGAGAGATCGTCGCCGACAAGTACCAGATCGAGCGGGTCCTGGGCATGGGGGGCATGGGCGTGGTGCTTGCGGCGCGCCACCGGTTCCTGGAGCAACGTTTCGCGATCAAGCTCCTGCTTCCGGACGCGGCGGCCAGCCCCGAGGCGATCTCCCGGTTCACGCGGGAGGCACAGGCGGCCTCCTCGATCCGTAGCGAGCACGTGGCGCGCATCGTGGATGTGGGGTCGCTGGCGAACGGGCTGCCCTTCATGGTCATGGAGTTCCTGGACGGCCAGGATCTGGGCCAGCTGCTCCAGCGAGGGCCGCTACCCATCCAGGACGCGGTGGACCTGGTGCTGCAGGCCTGCGAGGCCATCGCGCAGGCCCACGCCCAGGGGGTGGTGCATCGCGATCTCAAGCCCGCCAACCTCTTCCTCTCTCACCGGCCCAACGGAGAGCGCCTGATCAAGGTGCTTGATTTCGGTATCTCCAAGGTGACCCAGGGGAACAGCGGGATCGCGCTGACCGCGACCTCGTTCGCGTTTGGTACGCCGCTGTACATGTCACCGGAGCAGATCCGCAGCGCGAAATATGTTGATCCGCGGACCGACATCTGGGCCCTTGGTGTCATCCTGCATGAGCTGATCGGGGGGCGCCCGCCCTTCGAGGGTGAGTCGCTCACGGCGCTCTGTGCAGCGATCACCGTCGACCCCCCGCGCCCCCTGCGAGCCGATCGCCCCGATGCCCCGCCCGAGCTGGAGGCCGCGATCCAGCACACCTTGCAGAAAGACGTGCGCGCCCGCCCCGGCTCGGTGCTCGACTTTGCGACGATGATCGCCCCCTTTGGCTCTCCTCAGGGGCGGTTCTCGCTCCAGCAGATCGAGCGCATCAACGTCCCCACGCTGCCTCCCCTGCCCCGACCCTCCGGGCCCGCCATCGACCCCAACAGCACCCACAGCAGCTGGGAAACCGGGCGTCTACCGAATCGCTCGACCTCGCGCTGGTTGGCTGCCGCCGCCGCTGGCACCCTGCTGGCGGGGGTCATCGGGGCCTTCGCTGCGCATCGCTGGCTGGGGCCCACCGCGAAACCTGCTGCCGCGAGCAGCACTGCGGCTTCCGCCCCTCTTCCCCCTCCGACCCCTCCGAGCGCCTCGACCAGCACGGTACCTGCCACCAGCGCCACGGTTCTTGCCTCTGCCTTGTCCCCTCCCCCTGGCCCTCCATCCGGTCGCCCTCCCAGCCGGCCCTCCCCCAAGCATGGCTCTGTCCAAACCACACGTGATTGATCGACCTGGCTGCACACGGGGAATGGTATGGGCCCTGCTGCTCGCGCTGATCAGCCCGGAGCTGCGCGCTGACAAGACCCCGGCCCCGGCAGAGAAGAAGGTCGAGGCCGAGGTGCTCTTCCGGGAAGGGACACGCCTGCTGCAGCAGAAGCAGTTCGCCGAGGCCTGCCCCAAGCTCGCCGAGAGCCAGCGTATTGATCCAGCTGGAGCAACGTTGATCAACCTCGCCCTGTGCCACGAGGGCGAAGGGAAGATCACCTCTGCCTGGATCGAGTTCAGCGAGGCGCTGGTGCAGGCCAAGCGCGACAAGCGCAACGACCGGATCAAGATCGCCCGGGAGCACATCGAGAAGCTCGAACCCCGGCTCCCCCGGCTCATCGTTCGCCTGCCCAGGGTGCAGCCCAGCGGGTTGATCGTCGAGCGTGGAGGGGTCCCGATCAGCGAGGCCAGTTTTGGGACCCCGATCCCGGTGGATCCAGGGGAACATACGCTGGAAGCCAGGGCACCACAGCATCTACCAAGGCGCGAGCGTGTCTCCATCAAGGAAGGGGAGACCAAGACCATCCAGTTTCCTGCCCTCGAGCCTGCCCCTGAGTCGCCTGCCCCTGCCGAATCAGCAACCGCTGTGGCCTCCGTCTCTCCCCCCCCCTTGCCCCCCCCGGAGGGAAGACGGACCGCCGGATACATCATCGGCGGCGTGGGCCTCGTCTCGCTGACCGTGGGCGCTATTTTTGGCCTCCGGACCTTCAGCAAGAAGAGCGAAAGCGATGCCGGATGCAGCAAGGGGCCAGCGCTGTGCTCCCCCGAAGGAGCGAGCGCCAACGAACAGGCGTACACGTCTGCCAACATCGCCAACGTGGGCGTGGGGCTCGGGTTGATCGGGGTCGGCGTCGGGGCCTACCTGATCTTCTCCAGGAGCGCTCCGGCAGCCGCCTATCGGGTGGCCCCCGCGGTGGGGCGCGATGGCGGTGGGTTGTGGATGCAAGGGCGTTTTTAGCACCTGGAGGGCCCCCGGGGAGGAGGGTGGGCCTTCGCGGCCCGCGCCCTGGTGGGATAACGGTGGACTTTCGCAGTCCGCGCCCGCGGCAAGGGGGTTGGTGGGGCTGCGCCCCGAGGCTTCATGGGAACGGTGGGCTGCCCGCCCACACCCGGGCAAGGGGGCCGATGGGGCTGGCCTTGGAAACGGTGGGCTTGCGCAGCCCACGCCCGCGGCAAGAGGGCCGATGGGGCTGCGCCCCGCGCGGCCCCCTTGCATCCCCCAGCTCCCCCTCTATAAGCAGGCATCCGGGCGAGACGCGGAGCATCGATTCGATCTCCAAAGCGCCCCTTGCCCATCCCTTCGGGACGGGACCCGCGGGGCTCGATCCTTGGGGGAGGGAGATGTTTGGGGAGGGAAGAGGAGGAGCGAGGGATCACTGATTGCCAGCGGCGCCAGCGGCGCCAGCAACGCCAGCAGCGCCGGCGGCACCAGCGGCGCCTGCGGCCCCTCCTGCACCGGAGGCCCCGGCCTGGCCCGCAGCCCCGGCCGCGGCCCCGCAGCCGGCGGCACCCGCCTGGCCAGCACCGGAGCCACCTGCTTGCCCCGAGGCTCCGGCCTGCCCGCCTGCACCAGTACAGGCGTTGATGAACTTGGATTTACCGACGTAGATGTTCTCCTGGGGCTTGGGAGAGCGGTCAAACGCCACGGGTACCATGGTAAAACCGAAACCGATGGAGAGGGCGTCGCAGTCTCCCTTCGGGTCAAAGAATCCATCTTTCGTGGACGAATCGGATGCCTCACCAATCGACGTGACGAGGTTGTTTCCGAGGATTTCGTCCGGCAAGCAGAGCTGAGAGAGAAACTTGGGCAGAGCTTGCTTGAAGTCGCTGTTGGCGATCAGAGCACCGTAGGAACCGCGCTTGACCTTGACGAGTTTATCGTCAGTGAACTCGAAGGTGATGACAAGGGCGGTGATCTTGGATTCAAGGCGCAGGTTACCAAGGATGATGCCCTCGGAGGAGGAGTTAAACTGCTTCTCCTGGGGGTTGAACGGGCCGCTCACCCACACGTTGTTTCGTATGTAAGCGTTCGGGAAGTGCAGCTTGGAGACGATCTTGTGATCGGGCGGGACTTCGCCGACGTTGTTGCAGGGGTTGAGGGGGACCTGGACCTTGTTGCCTGCCGGGTCAAGGATATCGACGGAATCGATATCGATGATACGCCTGGGGGCATTCTCGATGGGAGCTTCCACGAGCTTATCGCTGTCGTAGATCTTGGCGATGGTGTAGACGTTGGTCGGCGTGTAAGGATCATCGGGGCCCTGATCGATATCAAGGATCTCGAAGGCGAGGGTGGGAGATCCAGAGATGATGTCCGACTTTACCTCGACATCAAAATCATTGTTCAACGTGGCAAGAAAGGTGAAGATCCCGCGACCGATGAAGTTATCCCGACCGTCATCTCCATCGAGCGTTGCTGCCGGGGAGAAGATGGCAGAATTGCCCTTGCAGGATATGGACTTGTCATCCTTGGTGTTGATCCCGTCGAAATCAAAGCCGATGTTTTTACCGGCGTTGATAGCATCCTTGTAGAGTTTATCGTTGAGGGGGTCGCGTATACCGAAATCGACCGCCTGAACGGCAAAAACACGGGTTTCTCCGTCCGTTTTGTTCGCATCCGGGATCCCCTGAGGGGGGCCTGGTGGGCGGGCGAGCCCCGTGTTCTCCCCCGCTGTTCCGCCGATACCTGCGGTCCCTGCGTCGGCCCCGCCGTTCCCTGCCCCACC
>JALOQB010000240.1 GCA_025453595.1 Polyangiaceae bacterium | reverse complement strand
GCCGGGCAGAAGGGCCAGACGATGGCGACCAACAAGGAGCTGATCCTGCCGGTGGTTGACTACGTGCTGGCCCTCGGGGTGCCGGCGTCGAACATCTGGGTGTACGAGCAGTACCCGAACTTCCTCGCGGGGACGCGGGTGAGCGACAAGGTGCTGCCCGCCGGGGTCAAGGCGTTCACGCACAACAACGGCACCACCACCATGGACGAGATCAAGGTCGAGGGCATCGGCACCAAGTTCACCCGGTACCTGACCGAGGCGACGGCGGTGATCAACATCTCGACCATCAAGGATCACAGCATCTGCGGGTACACGGGGATGCTGAAGAACATGACCCACGGCTCGTGCATCAACCCGCACGACTTCCACGCGCACACGGCGAGCCCGCAGATCGCCCACCTGTACGCCCAGGATGTCATCAAGAGCCGCGTGCGCCTGAACATCACCGACGGCTTCAAGATCATGTACGAGGGGGGCCCCCTGGATCGCCGCCCGGACTGCCGTATCCCCCACGATTCGGTCTACGTATCCACGGACCCGGTGGCCATGGACGCGTACCACGCGCACGTGATCGACCAGCTGCGGCTCGAGAAGAAGCTCAAGACCCTCAAGGATGCGAAGCGAGATCCGTCGTACATCCGGGTCGCCGCCCAGCTTGGCCTGGGCATCGCGGATCTCAACGCCATCCGCATGCGCGAGATCGCCCTCTGATCAGGCGGGCGTCGCCGGGGTGCCTTGCGGCCTGGTGTCTGGCCGCCTGCGCCCCGCCGGCCCCCCCCGCCCCGCCTGCGCCCCCCTCCCCGCCCTCCATCACCCGGGCCAACCCTGGCGGCGACTCCCCTCGCCCCGAGCAGGCCGCGCTGGACCGACTGGCCCGCGAACCCTGGGGCCTCCGACCCGATCGCAAGGGGCTCGTCCTCGTGCCGCTCCCCGACGCAGAGCGGTGGCGTCGTGTACGTTTTCGCCTGGTCCCCACGCTCACCGGGTTCCGTTATGGTGACGAACACCACGGGGTCGCTGCCCTCTTTGTCCGGGATGCCCCCGCGGACCTCCAGCCCGACCCCAGCGCCGCTTGCCTCGCGGATTTCGAGCGCTGGGGCCACGACCACGCCCGCCTCTTCGAGGTGGAAATCGAGCCCCACCAGGAGCACACCTTTCTCTGGCGCGGCAAACCTGTCCACGCCCGCAGCCGGGAAGGGTCGATGCGCTGGTGGTTCCGGCGGCGCCACTACGCCGGGGTGTACGCGTCCTTCCCGGCGTGGCCCGGGCGCTGCGCGACGCTGGCCTACGCGTTCCCCATGGACGAGGGGCCAGATGAGGCCAAAAAGACCCAGGCCCGCTTCCTGGAGGAGGCGTTTCGCCGCTTCTTTGCCGGTAGACAGGAGCCGGAGCGCTTACGCGGAGCGAGGCGCGTGGATCAGCGAGAGGGGCTGGGCTCGGAGGGGGATGGGAGCGCCGGAGCGCTGAGGTTGAGGGCCATCCCGAGGATCGCGAAGGACGCGGACAGCAACCCGAAGGCGGGGAGCCAGCCGCGACCGATGAGCGCCCCGGCCGCCACGGTGCCCATCATCTGACCGAGGCTGGCCAGGGACTGGCTCACGCCCAGGGCTGCCCCCTGCTCCTCTGGCGGTACGCTGCGGGTGATGAGGGTGGTGAGGGAGGGGCGAACGACGGAGGTGCCGAAGCCACCGATGGCGATCACCACGAGCAAGAAGGGAAGGGTCGAGACCCAGCCCAGGGCGGCGTTGACGAGCATCGAGAGCATGCCCATGAGCGCGAGGCGCTCCTCGCCGACGCGCTTCACCAGACGACCCAGGAGACCCCCCTGGATCATGGCGCCGATGAAGCCGGAGAAGGCGAAGATGTAGCCGGTCTGTTCGACGTTGTAGCCAAAGCGCTGCGCGAGAAACAGGGGGACGCCGCCGATCAGCGTGGAGAAGCTGAGGATGTAGCAGAAGAACTGGAGCAACCGGGACCGCGCCGCGGGCAGCGCGAGGAAGCGGCCAAAGGAGAGGGAACGACCGGAGCCGGTGCTCTTCGCCGGGAGGTCGGTCAGCAGGAAGAACGTGAGCGTCGCGGACAGGGCGGAGAGCCCCGCGGCGATGAGCGGCGGCGCCGCGTAGCTGAAGCGATGGGCCATCACCCCCGCGAGCGGCGGGCCGAAGAGAAAGCCCATCCCGAAGGCGATGCCGATGATCCCGAAGGTGCGGGTGCGGTGCTCCGACGGCGTCACGTCGCTGATGTAAGCCTGGGCGATGGTCAGGTTGCCGGCGGTGGCGCCAGCGATGAGGCGCCCGGCAAAGAGCATCCAGAGGGACTGGGCCCCGCCCAGCACCAGGAAGCCAAACAAGGTGCCCACCTGCGTGCTCAGCAGCACGCGCTTGCGACCGAAACGATCGGACAGTGCCCCGAGGAGCGGACCCGAGAACAGCTGGAGCGCCGCATAGCTCGCGTTCAGCAGGCCCACCTCGAGGGGGGACGCACCGAAGTGCATCGCGTAATAAGGCAGCAGCGGGATGACCAGCGTGAAGCCAAGCACGTCGACGAAGATCGTCAGGAACAGCGGCAAGAGCGGGGATGCGGTCACTCTTCCCCTTCGTAGGTGATGAGCGAGAGCACCGACGCCGGCGCCAGGCGCTCGCGTCCATCGAGGCTCGCGATCTCGACGGCGAAGGCGAAGGCCGCCACGTACCCGCCCTGGCGCCGGATCAGCTCGGCCGCCGCTGCCGCCGTCCCGCCGGTCGCCAGCACGTCGTCGACGATGACCACGTTGTCGCCGCCCTGGATCAGGTCTGCCTGCATCTCGAGGGCCGTGCTGCCGTACTCCAGGTCATAAGATACCCTGTCCACCTCACCGGGGAGTTTTCCGGGCTTGCGGAGGGGGACAAAGCAGGCGTTGAGGCGTGCGGCGAGGGCGCCGCCGAAGATGAAGCCGCGGGCCTCGACGCCGGCGATGGCGTCCACGTGCTCCCCGATGAAATGCTCGGCGAAGCCGTCGAGGAGCATGTGGAAGGCCTTGGGGTTGGCGAGCATGGGGGTGATGTCGCGGAAGATCACGCCAGGCCTGGGGAAGTCTGGCACCGTTCGGATGAGCGAACGGGGGAAAGCGTAGCGGTCGAGCAGGTCGGGGGGAGGCGGGGAGTCGGAGGCACCGGAGCGCCCGCTTCCGCGGGGGGTGGGGGCGCTGCGAGCGGGCGGGCGAGGGGGCTTGTTGGGCGAGCGGCGATCGGGGGGCTGGTTCATGGGAGGTGCTCGGCGATGTGGAGGGCGAGAGGGGCGTCGGACGGGAGGGAGAGATCGAGGAGCAGCGGGGTCAAGCTGGCGTGCCCCTGCTCGTGGGCCTCGGTGTCGGTCCCTGGCAAGGACTCGTGGCGCTCGGGGGCGCCGCCGATCCAGAGGTAGTCACGGCCTCGCGGGTCCTTGGCGTGGATGACCTGGTCCGCGTAGAGGCGCGAGCCGAGCACCGTGGATCGGAGGGCCCAGGGGCCCGCCCCCGGGGGGATGTTGAGGTTGAAGAGCAGGGGGCGCCGGGGCCCGCGAGGCTGCCGCGCGACCTCGAGGAAGGCACGAGCCACCCGGGAAGCAAAGGCAGCGGCGGCGGGCCGATCGCTCTCGGAGGAGGCGGAGCAGGCGAGCGCCGGGATGCCCCGGAGCGCCCCCTCGCGGGCCCCACCCACGGTGCCCGAGTAGAACACGTCGGCGCCGAGGTTGAGCCCGTGGTTGAGGCCACTCACCACCAGGTCAGGGCGCCGCGAGAGGGGCTTGCGGGGCGAGTGAAGGCCCACGTACACGCAGTCGGCGGGGGTCCCGTCGAGGGCCCAGACACCTTCTTCGGCGCGGCGCAGGCGGAGCGGTCGATGGAGCGTCAGCGCATGGCTGGTGGCGCTCTGCTCGCTCTCCGGGGCGACGACGACCACCTGCGCCCACGAGGAGAGCGCCTCGCGGAGGGCCCGGAGGTTCGGGGCCAGGTAACCATCGTCGTTGGTCAAGAGGAGAAGAGGCTGCTCGTCCACGGTGACAGCCTAGACCCCATCCACGACGGGGCAGCAAGCCCCAGGCGACGTTCACTCGCCGGCGGCGAGGGCCGCGGGCGCGAGGCCCTGGTGCGCGGGCGCATCGGCGGCGCGAGAGGAGCGGCGGGCGCCCTGGTTATGGAGGGTCGCCGAGGCGACCATGGCCTCGCAGAGCGCGCCAAAATCGTAACCGGCAGCGGCGGCGATGCGAGGCAGCAGGCTGGTGGCGGTCATGCCAGGCTGGGTGTTCACCTCGAGAACAAACTCGTTGGCCTCCTCGGTGACCAGGAGGTCCACCCGCACCGCGCTGGTGCACCCGAGGGCAGCCGCGGCGCGCTCCGCCAGGTGCAGCACGTTGCGCTGGCGAGCCGGCGGGATCCGCGCCGGGAGGAAGTACTCGGTGGCCCCGGGGGTGTACTTGGCCTGGTAATCGTAGACGCCTCCGCGCGGGGCGACCTCGAGGCAACCGAGCACGCGCCCGTCGAGGATGCCCACGGTCACCTCGCGCCCCGCGACGAAGCGCTCGACCAGCACGGAGCGATCGTGCTCCAGGGCGCGTTCGACCGCCGCGGCCAGCTCCCCCATGGAGCCAGCCCGGGCCAGCCCCAGGCTGGACCCTTCGGAGCGCGGCTTCACCATCACCGGGAACCCGAAGCCGCCGTGGAGCTCCTCGAGATCCGCCAGGTCATCGCGCTCGTCGATCAGGTAAGCAGGGGGGGTGGGGACGTTGTAGAGCCGGAAGAGCTCCTTGGCCTTGGCCTTGTCCATCGCCAGGGCGCTGGCGAGGACCGAGGAGCCGGTGTACGGGATCTGCAGCAGCTCGCAGAGCCCCTGCACGCAGCCGTCCTCGCCCAGGCGCCCGTGCAGCGCCAGGAAGGCCACGTCGACGCGGGCCTTGCGCAGCAGCACCGAGGCGTCTTGCCCCGGGGCCATCACCAGCGGGAGCGCCTCGTGCCCCCGATCCCGGAGCGCCTGCAGCACCGCCTGGCCCGAGCGCAGGCTCACCTCGCGCTCCCCCGAGACGCCGCCCATCACCACGCCAATTCGTCGTTTGCCCGCCATCATCGTCCTGGAGGTGGCGGTATCAGGAGGCCCTCAGGTGGGCCAACAAAGACGCCAGGAGAGGCAAAAACCGGGAAAAACCCGGGTAATGACTCACTGGTCGAAGGCTTCGACGACGACGGCGGTGATGTTGTCTTTGCCCCCCCGGGCGTTGGCCAGGTCGACCAGGTTGGAGGCCACCTCGTGGAGAGGACCGGAGACCAGATCGGGGATCTCGTGGGGCTTGAGGTAACCGTGGAGGCCGTCGCTGCACAGCAGGTACCGGTCCCCCGGCAGCAGGTCGACGAGCCCGGTATCGACCTGCACGTAATCACGGTTGCCCACGGCCCGGGTGATGATGTTCTTGTGGGGCGAGCGCAGCGCCTCTTCTTCCGAGATCAGCCCCTGCTTGAGCTGCCAGCCGATGAGGGTGTGGTCTTCCGTGAGCTGGTTCGCCTGGTCCTCGCGGATCTGGTAGATCCGGCTGTCACCGACCTGGGCAAACACCCCGTATTCACCGAGCAGGAGCAGGGTCGAGATGGTCGTCCCCATGCCGGATTTTGTCCGGTCAAATTCGGCCATGGCGAAGAGCATGTAGGTGGCCGACTGGATCGCCCCCTCGACCATGCGGCAGGCCGAGCGCACCTTCTCCTCGGAGATCGGCCCCCGCAGGTCGGGCATGGTCTGGAGCCCGCGGCTCACCATGCCAAAGATGTTCTCGACCGCCTCCTGGCTCGCCACCTCACCTGCGGCATGACCCCCCATGCCGTCGGCGACCACGTAGAGCCCGAGGGCGTCGTCGCTCAGGTAAGCATCCTGGTTGACCGCGCGGTGACGACCGATATCCGTTCGAGCGCTGGAGCGACTACGGATTCCTTGGGACCCGTTGTTCATCAGAACTTTTACCTGCCCTCCACCTTACCAGCAGGCCCCCTCGGAAGACCACGGTTGGTTTGGCGCCAGGCTCTCGAAAGTTCACCACCGTCGACAGCTCCTTGCGCCGGAGGTAGGGAATCCTCTCCCCTCCCCCTCGCCCCGGGGAGCAGGCCCCCCAGGGAAAGACCGGTACCCCGATGAGCCGTATGCGCACCAACGAAGAGACCTTCGTTCGACCCCCCGGCGTGGACGAACGCTCCGTGGTCACGGTCTTCCGGGTCCCCGCCGAGCTGGCCGGCATGCGCCTCGACGTGTTCCTCAAGCACGAGCTGAAGCGTACAAGCCGGACCCGGGCCCAGTTCATCATCTCCAACAGCGCCTACGACCCGGAAGGGCGCAAGATGCGCAGCAACGACCGGCTCCACGCCGAGCAGCGCATCCTGCTCTGGCGCCCCCCCTGGGACGAGGACCCGGTGCCCACCGAGATCCCCCTGCTCTACGAGGACGAGCACCTCATCGCCGTCTCCAAGCCCCCGGGCCTGCCGGTGCACCCCACCGCCCGCTACCACCGCAATACCCTCATCCGGGTGCTCCAGGAGCAGCGCCCTGGCGCCTACCTCTCCCTCGCGCATCGCCTCGACCGGGAGACCTCCGGGGTCATCTTCCTCGCCAGGTCGCCCGCCGCCGACCGCGCCATCAAGATCGTCTTCCAGGAGCGCGAGGATATAGAGAAAACCTATACAGCGATCAGCTGGGGTTCGGCCCCGACCCCTTCGTTCCGGGTCGATCTCCCGCTGGAGCTGGACCCGCTCTCCCGGACCCGGGTGAAGATGCGGGTGGCCGGTCCTGGCGAGGGGCTCCCCTCGGGGACCCGCTTCCAGGTGGAGGGAGAGCGCGCCCGGGAGGGTCGCCGCTACACGCGCCTGCGCTGCGATCTGGAGACGGGCCGGCAGCACCAGATCCGGGTGCACCTGCTGGCCATGGGGCTACCGATCGTCGGGGACAAGCTCTACGCCTTCGACGAGGGGTTCTTCACGCGGGACGTCGATGGCAAGGCCACCGAGGAGGATCGGGCGCTGCTGGAGCTTCCTCGCCACGCGCTCCATGCAGCGCGGCTCGCGCTGGTGCACCCGTTCACCGGGAGGCCGCTGGAGGTGGTGGCGCCGCTGCCGGAGGACATGGCGCGGTTCTGGGAAGGGCTAGGCTAAGCCGATCCCCTTCGGAACTTTTTCGAGATCGACCTGCTCGAGCGCGTAGCGGATGAGGGCGCTGCGGTTGGCCTTGGTGAGCCCTCGGGCCTTGAGCTTCTCGACCATGCCGTCGAGGCGGCCCAGGTCTTCGTTGTACATCGAGATGCAGATGACGCGGTAGTGCTCGGGCTTGGGGGCCGCGGCCCGGGTGGGCCTCGCGCGGGAGGCCGGGGCCTCCTCCGGCGGTGGCGTGTAGAAGGCTCCGCTGAGCACCCCCTGGACCTCATCCTCTTCGAGGAGCACAGGGGCCGCGTTGCCTCGGTAATTCGAGTTCTTCATGGTGTTCTCCGAGGGGCTCAGGCGGTGGCAGCGACGGCGCGCTCCGGTTCTTGCGAGGGGGCGGTGAGGTTGCTTTCGAGCGGCACATCCCCGGAGATGCAACCGACCACGTGGAGGTAATCTTCGGCCGCCGTCGAGCCGGGCGCGAACTCGAAGATCGTCTGCCCCTTGGCGGGGGCTTCCTTGATGCGGATCGCCTGGCGCACCGGCTTGAGGCAGCGGGGACCAAAGTGCTGACGCAGGTGGTCCAGGGCCTCGTTGCAGATCTTGGCGCGCGCGTCGTAGAAGGTCGGGAGCACGCCCCAGATCCGCACCGGATGGTGCAGCAACTGGTTGACGTTCTTCACGGTCTTGATCACCTGCCGCATGCCCACCAGCGAGAGGTAGTCGCAGGCCACCGGCACCAGCACGCTGTCGACGAGGCACAGCGCGTTCTGGTTGAGGAGCGACAGGCTCGGGGAGCAGTCGACGATCACGTAATCGTACTGGGTGATGATGTTGGCCAGGCGCGAGGCCAGCACCCGATCGCGGTTCTGGCGCCCCGCGAGGTACAGCTCGGCGGCGGCCAGGGTCTCGTTGGACGGGATCAGATCGAGGTTGGGCCGCACGTTGGTCACCGCGTCCTTGCCCGCGAGCCCCATGACCAGCACATGGTAGAGGCTGCGCTCGGCCTTGACGTCGAGGGACACGGCGACGTTCCCCTGGGCGTCCGTGTCCACCAGCAGCACCTTCTTGCCCCGGAGCGCCAGCCCGGAGGCGATGCTCACCGAGGTCGTCGTCTTGCCGGTGCCGCCCTTGTGGTTGAAGATCGCGAGCATCTTCGGCAGCTCACCGGGCCCCGGCGGCTGGGAGGGGCGAGGGGCCGAGGGCGGGGGCTGGCTGCTCCTGGGCGCCGGGCTCGCCGCCCGCACCGGGGCCTTCAGCGAAGGCACCACCGGCACCGCCACCGCGGGCCCCGCGGGCGCAGCCGCGGGCGCGCTCGCCGCCGGCGCCCCGATCACCGGGGGAAGGTTCGACTTCGCCGTGGGCGCCGGGGCCGAGGACCCCACGATCGGCGACGCCACCACCCGCGGCGCCGACGGGGGCTCGCTCGCCTCCGCGGAGGCCAGATCCCCCAGGCGCACCCCCCGCGACTCGGCGATCAGCTGCCCTCGGCAGTCGAGCGAGCAGGCGTAGCGACGGCGGCCCCCGAGGTACAGCACCTGCGAGACCAGATCCACACGGAAGCGCTTGGCGCAGGCATCGCAATTGACGGCGTCGTTCCCCGCGGCGCTCTGGCTGTGCTGCAGGCACTTCTGCGAGCAGTAGAACGAGAAACCCCCGTCCCGCTCCTCCATCTGGTAGCGGAACTGGACGTCGAAATGCGTGCCACACACGCTGCAAGACTCTCGCATCGCACCCATCGGCGTGTCTCCTTGGTGCCCCGAGGGGCATGGCGGGGTCGTGCCCGCGCCGTGTGAGGCACCTATGCCGAAGCCCGCGCCGATGGGCCAAATTTCATGCGATCACACCTCCGAGCGGAGGATCACAATTGCGCAAGAATCGCAGAGTTTTTTCGCATTCTGGGCCGCCACACCGTACCCCCGGTGGGTGATCTCGACCTGCCCCCGGAAGGCCCCCCCCTGCAACTTCGACGGCAGCCCCAGCCCCTCCACCGCCTTCGTGTTCACCTCCGGCACCACCGGCGACCCGTAGGCCTTCCCCTCGTGGAGCACGAACACGTAAATCAGCGGCGGTTTCTCGTCCTTGGGCCCCGCGTTCCGCAGGTTGCTCTTGAGCTGCTCCTCCAGGTGCTGCGCAAACCGCCGGAAGGACCACCCCGTCACGTACATCCCCATCGGCTTCCCGTCGGGACCCGGGATCGGTGCCGCGGCGACCCACTGGAGGTCGTCCCCCTTCCGCAACCCCCTCGCCTCCTCCATGTACCCCAGCGTCTCGGTGTACCCCTCCCGCCCCTTCGCCAGCCCCTTGAACGCGTCCACCACGTTCTTCCCGCTGAACCCGTCGGTCTCCAGGTCGCTGGCGTGGGCCATCCCCTGAACATCCGTCACGGCAAAGAAGGTCGATTTCGCCAGCTGCAGATCCACCACCGCCTCCCTCGCCTTCCGCAGCGACGCCCGCGCCTTCCCCGGCGTCACCTCCTTCTCCGTCGACAGCAGCTCCCCCAGCTTCTTCGCCCCCGCCGGGAGACCCCGCCGGATCTCCTCCACGTCCTTGTCCACCAGCGTCGCCAGCTCCCCCGAGTGCGCCACCGCGCGCTCCTCCGATAGCTTCGCCTTGTCGGAACAGCCCGCCAGCGCCACCCCCAGCAACCACCACCCTCGCCTCATCGACACACCTCCGTCATCCCTGCCTTGCACGCCCGCGCCCGGTACTCCCCGGCCCCCTTCTCATCCTTCGGTATTCCATTCCCCGAGGCCAGCATCTCCGCCAGATCCGCGCACCCGATCGCATCCCCAAGATCACACCCTTTCCTCAGGTAATCCGAGGCCCGTATGGGGTCTTTCTTGACACCATCGGCCCCCAGGATCAGCTGGGCGAGGCTGGTGCAAGCGGTGCCATCCTTGCCGGAGCAGGCGGTCTCGAAGTGGCGAGCCGCGAGGGCCTCATCCTTCTGGGTCTTGGTGCCGTACTGATGCATCTGACCCAGGCCATGGCAGGCGGAAGCCTCCCCCTTCTCGCAGGCAGCCTTGCACTCCTCGAAGGACCCCTTGGCCCACTTCTCGGCGGCAGCGCGGGCCGCAGCGGCGCCCTTGGGGTCACCCCCGCGCATGGCGCCCAGCCCAAACCCGCCGCCGAGGGCCAGCAGCACCAGCGCCAGGATGACAGCGATGGCTGGCTTCGGGTTCTCGGCGATGACCCGCACCATCGGGGGCAAGGGCGGGGGCCTGGCCGCCTTGCGCTGGGCAGGCTCCTCGCTCTCCATGACCTCGGCGGCGAGGCCGCTGGCCTCCGAGAGCAGGTCGGCGGCGCCTTCCAGGGCCTCGCGGGCGTCCGGGAAGCGCGC
>JALOQB010000239.1 GCA_025453595.1 Polyangiaceae bacterium | reverse complement strand
TGGACGAAGTCTGCGACGGAGGGGAGCCCGCAGGATGATTCGATCACGTTCTCGTCGGGGGAGGGGGTGAACATCAACGCGGACATCGGGCTGTCGTTCCACATCGACCCGGCGAAGGCGCCGCATCTGTACATGAGGTTCCGGGAGAACAACCTGATGAGGCTGGCGGGAGGGTACGTGAGGAACGCGGTGAGGGAGGCGTTCAACGACGTCGCGTCGAAGATGCCGGTGCAGGAGATCTACGGCTCGGGGAAGGGGAAGCTGCTGCTGGACGTGACCCACCGGCTGCAGGAGAAGCTGGGGCCCGACGGGTTCTTGCTGGATCAGATCACGATCAACGGTGGGCTGAGGCTGCCGGAGAACGTGGCGCAGGCGATCAACCGGGCGATGGAGGCGACGCAGAACTCGATCCAGGCAGAGAACCGGGTGAGGCAGGTGAAAGCAGAGGCGGATCAGGCGATCGCGAAGGCGCTGGGGGAGGCGGAGGCGGCGAGGACGAAGGCGAAGGGCGAGGCCGATGCGCTGCTGATCCGCGCGAGGGCGGAGGCGAAGGCGAACCAGATCATCCGGCTCTCGACGACGGGGGCGGTGCTCCAGTACCGGGCGCTGGAGCGCTGGAACGGGAAGCTGCCGACGGTGAACGGGGGGCCGACGCCGATGCTGACCTTTGACGCGAGCAAGCTGGCGGACGGGGACAAGGACGCGGACGCGAAGCTGAAGAAGCTGCTGGACGAGGAGGAAGCAGCGGCGGCGCCGGCGCCGGCGGGGAGCGCGCAGCCCTAAGTTGTCCTCGGATTCGATGTCGTACTCGGGGTCGGTCTCCATGGGCTCGTGCTCCTCGATGTCCTCGAGGGCGAGCATGATGTCGAAGAGCTCGTCGGCGGTCTGGGACTGCCCCATGATTGTATGGAGCTTCCCTTCGGCGATCTGATGCTGGACCTCGAGGGCGACGGAGCGGATGGCGGAGATGAGGGTATCCTTGACCCCCTCTCCGTCGGCGGCCCTGGCGCCGAGGACCTGGACGCCGGAGGCGACCCGGAGGGCGAGGCCGAGCTCTTCCGGGGGCAGGGCGTCTTCCTTGTCCTGTTTGTTGGCCTGGACGAGCAGCGGGATGACCCGGGGGAGGCGCTTGCGGAGGGAGGCGCGGAGCTGGGAGAAGGCGCGGCGCGCGATGGCGAGGTGGACGAAGGAGCTATCGCAGACGAAGACGACGCCATCGGCGGATTCAAGGAGGGGGCGGCGGCGGTAGGAGCGCTCGCCCTGGCCAGGGACGGTGAGGAGCTGGATGCGGAGGGGATAGGCGCCGACCTTGCCGGCCTGGACCTCGAGCCAGTCAAAGAACATGGTGCGGCCCTTGAGGGCAGCAGGGGTGAACAGCTCGGAGCGGCGCTCGACGGGGAAGAACGAGTTGATCTGCTGGAGGTTGGTGGTCTTCCCGCCGAAGGCAGGCCCATCGTAGACGACGCGGGCGACCAGGCAACGACGGATGGGATCAAAGACAGGCATCAAATCCTCCGGGAGGGGGGCACGATAGCGCAAGAGGGGGCAGGCGCTGAAACCAGAAGCGACAGGGGGGCTTCGGCCTTGTCTTCCGCGGGGTGAACCCTCAGGCTGGCAGGCAGGCGCGAGGTGCGCCGCCTGGAGGAGACGATGCAAGCAGCCAATCATTCGACCCCCAAGGATTCACCGGCCGCGCCGCGGCGTATCCAGGTGCACTCGCCGGCGCACGGGGGCCTGGTGGGCGAGGCCCCGATCGCGGACGCGGACGCGGTGAAGGCGGCGGTGGCGGCGGCTCGCCGCGCCCAGGAGCCCTGGGGGGCCCTGCCGGTCCGCGAGCGCTGCGCGGCCTTGCTTCGCTTCCGGGATGCGCTGGTCGAGCGCGCCGAGGAGCTGGTCGATGTGCTCAACCAGGAGGCCGGCAAGCCCCGCGTCGAGGCCCTGCTCCACGAGGTCACGGTGCTCATCGACCTGACCACCTGGTACGCCCAGCGAGCCCCGGAGATCCTGGCCCCCCGGGAGGTCTCGCTGCACCTGCTCAAGCACCGCAGGGCGGTGATTCACCATCGACCCAGGGGGGTCATTGGCATCATTTCGCCCTGGAATTTCCCCCTGGTCATCCCCTTTGGGGACGCGGTGGCGGCGCTGGTCACGGGGTCCGCGGTGGTGGTCAAGCCGAGCGAGGTGACGCCGCTGATTGCCTTGAAGGCGAAGGAGATCTGGGACGGCGCGGGGCTCCCCGCGGGGCTGCTCCAGGTGGTGTGTGGTCACGGGGAGACCGGGGCCGCGCTGATCGACGCCGGGGTGCAGAAGATCGTGTTCACCGGGGGCGTGGCGAGCGGGAAGCGGGTGGCGGCGGCCTGCGGGGAGCGGCTGATCCCGTGCGTGATGGAGCTGGGGGGCAAGGCGCCCCTGATTGCCTGCGCGGACGCGGAGCTGGAGCGCACCGCCCACGCGATCGTCTACGGGGGGTTCGCGAACAGCGGCCAGGTCTGCATCTCCGTCGAGCGGGTGTACGCGCACCAGGCCATCTACGAGCGGCTGCTCGACCGGGTGGTGGAGCTCACGCAGGAGCTACGGCAGGGGGACGCGACGCGGGCCGAGGTGGACGTGGGGGCGATCATCTTCGAGAAGCAGTGCGAGATCGCCGAGAAGCACGTGGAGGACGCGCTGGCGCGGGGGGCCGAGCTGCGCATCGGGGGCAAGCGGGCGCCGGGGCCCGGTCGGTTCTTCCAGCCGACGATCCTGGCGCACTGCGATCACTCGATGACCGTCATGACGCAGGAGATCTTTGGCCCCATCGTGCCCTTCATGAAGGTCGCCGATGAAGAGGAGGCGCTGCGGCTGGCCAACGACTCGCACCTGGGCCTCAACGCGTACGTGTTCACCGCGGATCGGGAGCGCGGCGAGCGGATCGCCGCCCGGGTGGAGGCGGGGACCGTGCTGGTCAACGATGTCTTCACCAACTACCCCTCCGAGATCCCCTTCGGCGGGGTGAAGCAGAGCGGGTTTGGCCGGGTTCACGGGGAAGACGCCCTCCGTGATCTCGCGGAGACCCGCACCATCACCGTGGACCGACTCCCGAGCCCCTCCCGCGATCCCATGTGGTACCCCTACTCGGAGAAGGGCTACCGGTGGTTCAGCAAGGGTCTGCGGGCCCTCTACGGTCGCGGCGGGCTGCTGCAGCGGCTTGTCGATCTGGTGTGAGCGCGGCGGCAAGGCGCATCCGGAACAGGACCCCTCCCTCCGCGGCCTCCTGTGCATCCAGGGACCCCCCGTGGAGCTGGATCAGCGACCGCGCCAACCCCAGCCCCAGCGCCAGCCCGCCCAGGCGCCTCGGCGCCATCGCGCTGTTCGCTCCGTCCAGCAGCAAGGCCACCTCGGTCGCCCGGAACTTCCCCGATGGCTCCCGCACCCGGAGCACCACCGCCCCCCCCTCGGGCTCTGCCTCCAGCCGCACCCCGCCCCCCGGGGATAGCCGCTGCGCGTGGCCCAGCAAGGCCGCCAGCGCCTGCGCCACGCGTGCGTCGTCCCAGTACACCGCAGGCATACCAGGGTCAATAATGACCTCCACCGGCGAGGCCCCCAGCGGGGCGAGGTCCGCGGCCTTGCGGAGCGCCTGTTCAACGACAGCGTGCACCGAGCAGGAGGCGCGGCTGAGGGTGAGCTGCTGAGCCTCGACCCGGGCAGCGTCCAGGATGGTCTCGATGAGGGCGAGGAGCTCGCGTCCGCGGCGCTCGATGATGGCGAGGCTCTCCTGCTGCGCATCGTTGAGGGGCTCGCTGGCGGCGAGGGCGCTGAAGCCGAGGACGGCGTTGAGGGGGCTCTTGAGGTCGTGGCTGACGCTCGCAAACAGGAGCCCACGGAGCCGCAAGGCCGCCTCCCGGGCCTCGATGGCGCGCTCCTGGGCCGCGGCGAAGATACGGAAGCGCTCGGCGAGGCGAGAGAGGGCCTGGCCCAGGCCCGCCACAGTGCGGAACCAGGGGGGACGCTGGAGCGGGGTGACCCCCTGCAAGACGCGCTCGTTGCCCAGGGAGCGGACCTGGCGGGCGGCCTCCACGAGGTCCGAGGCGAGGGTGTGGCCCAGGCGCCACCCGACCCAGAGGGCCAGGATCAGCAAGAGGAGGGAGGAGAGCAGGGCCCAGGGCAAGACGCTGGTGCCGCTGCCGCCCGGGGTGGCCACCAGCGCATGCCCTTCCTGGAGCGGCACGGTCACCAGCAGGGAGCCATCCTCCTCGTGCTGGACCGAGTACGAAGCGTGAGCGTTCCGGAAACGGATCTGACGTTGCTCCTCCCGCGCGCGGCGCAGGGCCTCGGCGCGCCCCGCGTCGGGGATGACCCCTGGCAGATCTTCGCCGAGGGCCCGGGCCAGGGCGATGGCGGTGTCGGCCCGCGCCTCGTTCGCGGCCGCCCGCACCCGGGCGTGGGCCACCAGCGCCGCCCCCACCGCCACCAGCGACAGCGGGATCACCACCGCCGCCACCATGTGCACCAGCGTCCTGCGCCGGGGCACCCCGTCCCGCTCCAGGAGGATGAGCGCCTCGCCGGCCAGATCCGGCGGGGCCTGCTCCAGGGCCCGGGCGACCGCGCCGCGCATCAGGGCAAAGAGCGGCAGACCTGCGCCTGCGCTCAGCAGCAGCAGCAGCAGCAGCAGCTCGATCCCCACCGCCAGGTCGATGCCACCGGCCCGCGCGAAGGGCAGCAGGGTCACGAAGGCGGTCCCCAGGATCAGGCCCACGGTGGTCTGCACCACGTAGGCAGGCACCGCCGCCAGCTCGACCAGCTCGTCCGGCTCGAAGGCCCGGGACCCGAGCGCCAGCGCCCGCAGCGTGTACCGCACCCGCCCCAGGCGCCTCCAGATCAGCCCCAGCGCCAGCAGCTCGGATACCACCGCCATCGCCATCGCCTGCCGGAGCACGAAGCGAGACTGCTCGCCGTCCAGCAGCAGCAACCACGGGGCCCCCAGCCCCTGCGCCCCGAAGATCGCCAGCACCACCAGCACCTGCAGCGCCAGGACGTAGGAGACCAGCTGCGCCGCGGTCATGACCCCTCCCCCCGGGGCAAGGTCACCGTGAAGGTGGACCCCTGGCCGACCTCGCTCACCAGCGTGATCTGACCCTCATGAACCCGCGCCAGCCGCTGCGCGATGGCGAGCCCCAGCCCCGTCCCCTTCCGGCGTGAGCTGGCGTCCCCGGCCTGGCGGTACTCGAGGAAAATCGTGGCCCGCTCTGCCTCCGGGATCCCGGGGCCGCTGTCGCTCACCTGTATGGAAACTTCATACTCCGAGCCCTGGATGCGCACGGCGACCTGCCCCTCGGCGGTGAATTTGACCGCGTTGCCGATGAGGTTGGCCAGGATCTGCCGGACCCTTCGGGGGTCGGCCCAGATCCGCAGGCCCGGGGCCCCCGCGAGGGAGAGGGAGACGGGGCGACCGAGCAGCAAGGGCTGGACCTCGCGCACCACCTGCTCGGCGATCTCGAAGGGATCGATCCAGCGACGCTCCAGGCGCAGGTTACCGGTCTCCATGGCGGAGAGATCGAGGATATCGTCGATGAGGGAGCGCAGGTGCTCCCCGCTGCTGCGGATCGCGTCGAGGTCCTCGCGAGCGGAGGGGGTCAGTGGGCCCTCGGCCTCGGCCAGAAGCACGTCAGCGAAGCCCAGGATGGCGTTCAATGGCGTTCGTAGCTCGTGGGAGAGCATGGCCAGGAAGCGGGCGCGTGCCAGGTCCAGCGCCTCGGCCCGCTGGAGGTCATGACGATACGCGCGCTCGGCGGCGGCGAAGCGCTCCAGGAGGCCGTTGAAGGCGGCGGTCACGACCCCGACCTGGTCGAAGGTACGGATGGGGATCTGGGCGCCGTGCGTGCCGCCGGCCTCGCGGGCCAGCTCGATGAGCCGGGTTTGCACGTAACGGACGTCATCCCGCGCATCGCGGGAGAAGACCAGCGCCACGCCGGCGGCCATGAGGATCAACAGCGTGGCCAGCGCGGCGACCGCCTTGAGGAGACCGCGCGCGCCCGCCGGGGTCGAGGGGGCGTGGACAAAGACGACGAGCGCCAGGTGAGCGAAGGGCGCGTCCAGCTCTTGCACCGCGAAGGCGGCGCGCCCCGTGGGCAGACCGACGAAGCCTCGCCTGGTCACCAGGAGCTCGCGGATCGAGCCATCCAGGGGCCCCCGGACGGTCTCGGCCAGCAGCTGCCCCTGCTGGTTGGACAGGATGAGGTCGACCGCCGCACGGCGCGCGAGGGCCTCGATCACCACCTCGCGATCCTCGGCCGCCACCGGGCGCACCCGGGCCGCGAGGGCGCTGGCGAGCAAGGAGGCCCGGGCGATGGCCTCGTCGTCGCTGGCCCGACGCAGGTGGACCAGCCCGAGCAGGAGCATCCCCAGCGCCACGCCGATGCCGACCAGCACCACGACGGAGGGCGCGAGGGGCAGGAGCGGCAGGCTCCCGGGGGCCCAGCGAAGGCCGCCAGGGGCGCTACGCTCGGCGCCTGAGCCGAGAGAGCGCTGGGCCAGGGGTCACTGGCTCTGGGCCACGAAGGCCAGCGTGAAGGAGGTGTTGGTCGGGGCGAAGCCGGTGGGGAACTGCCAGTTCTTCACCCGTGACTGGATGCAGGCGCTGAGGCGACCGTCGGCCCCGGCCACCGAGACGCTGGTGACGCGACCGGCGACGATGGAGAGGGAGACGTTGGCCTTGATGGAACCCGAGACCGTGCCCGAGGCCACCATGGGATCCCAGCAGGCGCGGCGGATGGAGGCACGCTGGCCGGTGACGACTTCCTGGAGCTTGCTGGCAGGGATCGTCTCGGTGGCCGCAGCCGTCGCGGTGTCGTTCGTGGGGGTTGGCGCCGGGGAGTTGGTGAGGATCGGGGGCGCAACGGCGGCGACCGACGGCCCCGGGGTCGCGGTGGTGGTCTTGGGGCCAGGGCCCTGGTAGACGCGCTTGGCCGTCGCGGAAGCCTCGGGGGCTTCGGTCGGGTTCTCGACCACCGCCGCGGTGGTGTCTGGTGCTGGCATCGACACCACCTTCTCGATGGTCACCACCTGCACCTCGGTCTTGGCCTTTTCCTTGGGGACAAGCATCGTCCCGCCGAGCACCCCCACGGCCATCGCGAGCACCACGACCACCCAGGCCGCGGGCGGGATACGGTTGGTGGGTCGGGCCGGCGGAGGGTCGCTCGCGAAGGACGAGGCCGCAGGCACGAGCGGGGCCACCGGGGCAACCGGAGCGCTGGCGGTCGCCGCGGGGGCTGCGGGGGCTGCAAAAGGGTCTGGCGCGGCGAAGGGGTCAGCAAGCGCTGCGGGAGCAACCTTGAGGGCAGGATCCGAGGGAGCCTGCTGCGGGGCAGCCTTGGGGGCCTCGGCGGCCGGGGCGTCGGAGCCAAAGGACAGGGACGCGCCGGAGAAGATCGCCGTCGGATCTTCCGGGGCGGGCTTTGCTTCGGGCCGCAGCGAGACCACGTTGCTCTTGGCAGAGACCGGCCTTGCTTTGGATGCCCCCGCAGGCAGCGCCTTGAACACCTCGATGAGGGCCGGTACGGTCCGCAGCGCGACCCACTCTTCAAAGCCTTCGCGCCAGACCAGCGTCTCTTCGTTGACCTGACCGGAAGCCATCTTGGACCGCAGCTCGGAGAGCCTCACGGGGCCCACGGGGACGCCGCCGATCCCGGCGTACCACTCGTCGTTGGCCTCTTCCCCCATGTCGAAGGTGCTGGCGGGGGCCTCTTCTCGCGGGGGCTCGCTGGCGACGGCCTTGGTGAAGGCGCTCGCCAGGCCGCCGGCCCCTGCTTTCCCTGGCTTCGGGGCGGCCTCGGCTGGCGCTTCTGGCTCAGGAACGGTGGCGCGAGCCGTGGCCGCAGCGCCTGCGCTCGCGCCCGCGCCCGCGCCCGCCCGCGGCGCCGCAGGGCGCGGGGCGATGGAGGCGGTGGGGGACGGGCGCCGCGGGGCACCGGAAGGGCTCGCCGGAGCGCCGGCAGCGGGCCGGGGCGCGGGCTTCGGGGCCGCCGCGGGGACGGAGGCCCCGGCCTTCGGGGGCTCCTCCATGATCTGCGAGAGCTCCTCGGACGGGAGGGAGCGGAAGGCGGTCGCCTCGGCGAGGGCTGCGGTGGCGCGGATCTCGATGAGATGACCGCACTTGCGGCACTTCATCCGCACGGTCTTCCCCGCCACCTTTTCATCGGCGATCTGGTACTTCGCCTTGCAGTTGTCGCAGAGGAATTTCATGGTGTCCCAGTGGAGATCAGCCTAGCCCAATCCGCCTTCGCTGTCTCCCCCTCTCGAGCACACCAGGCTCACAGCAAGGTGACCAGATGCTCCTTGATCGAGGCCCGGGTCGCCTCGTCGGGGGCCACCCTCATGGCGCGCTCCCAGGCCTCCACCGCTTTGTTGCGGAAACCTGACTTCTGGTAGAGCACCGCCAGGTTCTTGATCACGGGGAAGTGATTGGGGTTCTGCTCGACGGCCTGCTCCAGCTCCTGGATGGCCTCGTAAATCATGCCCTTCTTGCCGTAGAGCAGGCCCAGGTGGAACCGCAATCGGAAGGCCAGCCCGTTGATCGATAGCCCCCGCTTCAGGTGCTCGATGGCCTCGTCGAGGCGACCTGCCTGGTAGGCAGCGACGCCCTCGTTGAGGCAACGCTCGGCCTCGGCAGAGAGCGCGTTGGGGTCGACCGGCTGCTGCTGGGCTGGCCCTGCCGCCCCTGGCGCTCGTTGTGCCGCAGCAAGCGCCTTCTCGATGGCCCCCACCACATCCCCCAGGCGGAAGGGTTTTTCGATGTAGGCATCGACACCGTAGCTGGAACGGGCGTCCTCGGCCACGCGCCACCCCTTGTAGACCGCCGACACCATGACAATGGGGATATGGCTGAACTTGGCGCTCCCCTTGACGCGGCGTGCAATCTCGAACCCGTGAACCTCGGGCAACATGGCGTCCAGCACCAGCAGGTCGGGGGTATGAGCCTTGATCATGCGGAGCGCCTCCAGCCCTCGCTCCGCCTCCAGGATACGGTGCCCCTTGTTGGTCAACACGCGGCTGAGCAGCCGCCGGATGTCGGGCTCGTCGTCGACGATAAGGATGGTCCTGGCGTCCGCCGCGGGCTGGGGCGCCGAGGATGGTGCGGAGCGCGGCGGGGGCGCCTTGGGCAGCTCGGCCACCACCGAAAGATCGGGGTTGGTTGACCCCAGCTCCGAGTACGATAGCTCGCTGTCGTCCCGGGTGGGGGCCGCGGCCCGCGCCACCGCCGCGGTGGGCGGCTGGGAGAACCTCGGCGACGGCGGCGGCGGGACGCTCGGAGCGGCCTCTTGCTCCTCGCGCTGCACCCCCATCTTGGCCTGGATCTCCGGAGGGCAGCGAGGACCCACATAAAACTGCTCGCCTCGCACCTTGGCCCCGTAGGCCTCTGCGATGACCCGCGACACCGCCGCCTGCAACGCCACGTAGGGGAAGACGCGCTTGCCGGTGACGAACTCCAGCTCATCCACGACCTTCTTGTCGGTCGGGTTGGTCATCGCCACGAACACCCGGTCGTCTCGCACCAGGACCGGCAAGATCAGGCGTCGCTCGGCGATTTCCTGGGGCAACAGCTCGAGGTCCGAGAGGCGAATGCAGATCTGCCCCAGATCGATCCCCGGGACACCATACTGCTCGGAGAGCGCCCGCAAGGCCTCCAGTTCGGCCTCCGGATCCGCCTCGCCCGAGCGTCGGAGCGCCACCCGCCCCAGCGCCTTCTTGTCGCCTTGTTGCGTCATCTTTTCCTGAAGTTCTCGTCGATTCTGAACGCTCGCATCTGCCCCGACAAGAGCTAACCCCGCCCCCCCTCCCACATCCGCTTTCCCCGCGCCGGCCCAGCGCGCCCGAAACGCCTCGTAATCCCCCGCCAGGATCGCCTCCCGGGCCTCCCGCACCAGCTGCCCGTAGAGCCACAGGTTGTGCACGCTCAGCAGCCTCAGCACCAGGATCTCCTTCGCCAGGAACAGGTGCCTCAGGTACGCCCTCGTGTAACCACTAGCGCAGCACGGGCACCCGCACTCGTCGTCCAGCGGCCCCTGATCTTCCCGGTAGCGCGCCTGCTTGAGCACCACCCTCCCCCGGCGCAGCAACGCCTGGCCGTTGCGTGCGTTCCGGGTGGGGAGCACGCAGTCGAACATGTCGACCCCGCAGGCGATCGCGTCCACCAGATCTCGCGGGGTACCCACCCCCATCAGGTAGTGCGGCCGCTCCGGGTCCAGCGTCGGCCCCACCTGCCGCAGCGTCTCGTGCATCGCCTCGATCGGCTCCCCCACCGAGAACCCGCCCAGCGCCAGCCCGTCAAACGGCATCGCCGCCAGCTCCGCCGCATGAGCACGCCGAAGCTCCGCGTCGGTCCCCCCCTGGATGATGCCAAAAACCCCTTGATCCGGCCGCTTTGCGGCCAGGCAACGGCGCGCCCACCGCGTCGTCCGCTCCACCGCCGCCTCCAGCTCCGGGCGAGCGGACCCCCCCG
>JALOQB010000543.1 GCA_025453595.1 Polyangiaceae bacterium | reverse complement strand
GTGCCCGCGTCCGTGGTGCAGCTCGAGCGCCCGACGAGCTGCTGTTCCTCGCAGAGCGGGGCACGGCGCGGTGCCTGCAGTTCGAGCGCGGCGAGCTCGCGCGGCCGGGGCCGTACCTGCGCTACCCACCTGGGAGGGGCAGGCCCCACTTCGGTCGCGCAAGCGCGGGTGCTGCTCGCTCGGGCCTGCCCAGCCGAGTCTGTGAGGCCGGGCATCGGAAGAGGGCGCAGCAAGAATGCGCACGCCGCGGTGCAGCTCGTAGGGGTTATCCCTGTGTGCGCCAAGGTGCCTGCGCTGCAGCTCTGATGGGTCGGGCTCGACGCCTTGCCAAAGGACCTGGGCCGTGATGGCCTTGCACGGCGCTCATGCATCGGGGGAGAACGAGCCAAGACCCTGCGTTCCTGCGCTTCCGCGCTGGGACGGGCGCCATCTGGAGCGCGCGGCGTGGTGCCTGCGCTATCCCCCAAGTAGGTATGGGCGAGCCTAACAGGCTGTTGAAAAACCGGGCGCGGGGGATCGACGCGGTCCACAGCTGCGTTACCTTTCCTGCCCATGCGCGGAGCCGATCGCAAGCAAGCCTCGATGCTGTGCCTGATGTCGCCGGAGACGGTGCCCATGCGCGGAGCCGATCGCAAGCAAGCCTCGATGCTGTGCCTGATGTCGCCGGAGACGGTGGTGCCGAGCAGTCATCCCTTGCGGAAGGTGAAGAAGCTGGCGGACACCGCGTTGGCGCGGCTGTCGCCGGTCTTCGACGAGATGTACGCGGAGGGTGGGCGTCCCTCGATTCCTCCAGAGCGGCTTCTCAAGGCCACGCTGCTCATGGCGTTCTACACGATCCGAAGCGAGCGTCTCTTCTGCGAGCAGCTCGACTACAACCTCCTCTACCGCTGGTTTCTCGACATGGACATGCTCGAGGCCAGCTTCGACCACAGCTCCTTCTCTCGCAACCGCGAGCGACTGATCGAGCACGAGGTGGCGAAGGCCTTCTTCGCCGAGATCGTTGCGCAGGCGCGGAGAGCGCGGCTGATGAGCGACGAGCACTTCACCGTGGATGGGACGCTGATCGAGGCGTGGGCCTCTCTGAAGAGCTTCAAGCGCAAGGACCGCAAGGACAAGAACGCGCCGGGCCCCGATGACCCGGGCAATCCGAGTGTCGACTTTCGCGGCGAGAGCCGCAGCAACGACACGCACGAGTCGACGACAGACCCGGAGTCGCGGCTCGCGCGCAAGAGCAACGGCACCACCGCGCGGCTTTCGTACTCGGGGCACTCCCTGATGGAGAATCGGAACGGTTTGCTCGTCGACTTCCGCATCGCGGAGGCCAATGGGCACGCCGAGCGGCTCACCGCGCTGGAGATGTTCGACGAGGCGCTGCCGGGGACCAAGCGGATCACGGTGGGTGCGGACAAGGGGTACGACACACGCGACTTCGTCGCAGAGTGCCGCAAGCGGCGAATCACGCCGCATGTCGCGAGGAACGAGCACGCGCGACGGCGCTCGGCGATCGACGGCCGCACGACTTCGCGTCCGGGGTACTCGGTGAGTCAGCGGGTGCGAAAGCTCGTCGAGGAGGTCTTCGGATGGGTGAAGACCGTTGGGAACTTCCGACGAACCCGATTCAAAGGTCGGGAGCGGACCCAGCACGCTTGGTACATGGTCGGCGCCGCCTACAACCTCATACGAGTGGCGAAGCTCGTGGGGGCTTCCCAATGAGCCCCCGCGCGGGAGTCCCCAGTGGGCTCCGCCGCCTCGCGGCGCCGAGGAGCGCTGCGCCGGGGAGGCGTGACGCTGAGGGGCTCGAGAGCTTCGAACAGGACGCGCCATACGTCGGCTCGTTGCGGGATTCGTCGACAAGGCCGATTTCCGGTCGGAACCCACCTTCTTCAACAGCCTGCTAGTGCACCGCCCCCGAGATGTGATCAAGCATCCGCTTGTGGCTACGAATGATCGCCGCAGCGGGCTTGGTCCACTCGAAGGCGGTGGGGTTGGCGTTCCAGCCCTCGAGGTAAGCCTCGATGTGGCGGCGTAGAGCTGCCTTGCTCGGCATGTCGACGAGGTGGAGCGATTGCTTGCCGAGGATCCCGAAGAACCCTTCGACCTGGTTCAGCCACGATGCGCTCGTCGGGGTGTAATGGAACTTCACGCGTGGATGCGCAGCGAGCCACTCCTTCACGGCCGGCGTGCTGTGCGACGAGGAGTTGTCGAGGATCACGTGCAGGTCGCGGCGAGGGAACGCACGCACGACCTTCTTCATGAAGGCGAGGAACTCGACGGCCGTATGCCGCTCGGTGCACTGGTGGACCACTTTGCCGGTGGCGACCTCCAATGCGGCGTAGAGGTCGAGGACACCGTGACGCTTGTAGTCATGCGTGTGGCGACTCGCGCGACCACTCCGAAGCGGGAGCGGGAGCTGCGTGCGTTCGAGCGCCTGGATCTGCGTCTTCTCGTCCACGCTCAGCACGACCGCATTGGTGGGCGGGTTGAGGTAGAGCCCCACGACGTCGCGAACCTTCTTGGCGAACTCCGGGTCCTTGCTGACCTTGTAGGTCCGACTGAGGTGAGGTTTGAGCCCGTTCGCCTGCAACACCTTCGAGACCGTGCCGCTGGTGTGCCCCACCTCGCGCGCGAGCAAGCGCGTGGTCCAGCGCGTCCGGCCGGCCGGAGGCGGCGACATCGCGAGCTGCACGATCTGTTCGATCGTCGCCTGCGGAAGAGCGTGGTCTTTCCGCCCCGACTTCTTGCGATCCGACAGTCCCGCCACGCCCTGCTCGAGGAAACGGCGCCGGACCCGGGAGACGTGCTCCGGCGTCAGCCCCAGCCGAAGGGCGATCTCGACGCCAGACACACCCTCCGCGCTGAGCAGCACGACCCGCGCGCGCCGCGCGAGGCCAGCAGGCGAAGAGTGCCGCGCGAGAACGCCCTCCAGGATCAACCGGTCCTCTTCGCTCAGTTCGAGCACGTTCCTCCGAGCCATGCTCGGTCATACGGAGCCGCACGTCGAATCTTGATTCGACATCGAGGGCGATGCACTAGAGCCGCCTGGTTGCGGTTGCTTTGGAACTTTCCGCCGATGCGGTTGCCGCACACCGCCCTCCGCGGGAGATCCCTTGCTCGGAGCGACTCCGAACGTGAAGAAGGCGCCGCTGCTCACCGGGAGCACGGCGCCTTCTGGGCTGAAACGCGGGGCGCGGGCCGGGCCTGCGCCGTCGCTCAGAACGGGATGTCGTCGTCGCCGCCGTAGCCGAAGTCGTCGGCGGGCGCGTCGTCTTGCGGTGCGGGCGAGCGACCGCCGCCGCCAGCCCCGCCTCGGCCGCCGCCACCACCGCCTCCGCCACCGCGGCCGCCGCCGTAGCCACCGCCGCCACCCCCGCCGTAGCCGCCACCCCCGCCGCCGCCGCCCTCGAACTC
>JALOQB010000238.1 GCA_025453595.1 Polyangiaceae bacterium | reverse complement strand
CATCTTGGCCGCGTACTCGCCGCCGGAGCGGTAGCGCATCTTGGCCAGCTCGGAGACGATCTGATCGTACGCGGGGAAGATGAAATCCGAGAACTGGATCTCGGCGACCGGCACCATGCCGTAGAGGGCCATGCCGATGGCCGTCCCGATGATGCCGCCCTCGCTGAGGGGGGTATCGATGACCCGATCCTCGCCGAACTCCTGGTGGAGCCCGTCGGTGACGCGGAACACGCCGCCGACCTTGCCCACGTCCTCGCCGAGCACGACGACCCGGCGATCCCTGGCCATCTCGAGGCGCAGCGCGCCGTTGATGGCCTTCACCATGTTCACCTGTTCCATAGACCGGTCTCCAGGAGTTAAGCCGCCCGTCAGCGCGGCGCGCTGCTCGCTGAGGTGCCAGGGCGGCCGGACAAACGTGTCATCAAAAAGCGAGGCGACCGGGGGCGGTGGCGCCTGCAGGGCGTGGGCGACGGCCTCGCGCAGTTCGGCCTCGAAACTCGCTTCGAGGGCGCGCTGCGCGTCCCCGCTCCAGGCCCCCTGGGCCTCGAGAAAGCGCCGGGAGCGCTCGATCGGGTCGGTGCCAGCGCCCAGGAAGAGCTCGACAAGGGTGGGCCCCTTGCCCGAGAGCGCGCGCTGGCGAGCGTGAGCGGTGGCGGTCAGCACCGCGAGCGGGTCAAGGCCATCGCAGAGGACCCCCTCGACCCCGTACGCCACAGCCTTCGCCGCCAGGGCACCGCGCTCGCCCCGGTTGCGCCCGAGGAACACCGTGGCCGAGCGGAACACGCCGGCAAAGTTGAGCGCCGTGTGAAAATCGGAGGACTCGGCGGCGCTCTCGCGGAACAGCGCCGCGCTGACGAGCGCGTCGTTCTGGCTACGGGCGCTCCAGCCGCAGCCGGCCGCGTGGACCAGGTGATTCCCGGGGAGCCCCGAGGCCCCCACGACGTTCACCGCCCTCGCCCCCTGCAAGCCCGGGAGCACCCGACCCTTGGCGCTGTCGCTGGCGTTCCCGAAGGCGCTGTCCAGGCAGCGCTGCAGGGACACCCCACGCCACAGCAGCACCCCGAGGTCGCCGTGGCCGGTGAACACCCAGTCTTCCGGGCGCAGGGCCGCCGCGGCCCCCACCACCGCGGCCTCCTCGCCGGGGCGCGCCGCGAAGTAACCGATGCGCCCCTGCTGGTGCAGCTCGGTGAGCTGCTTTTCCAGCCAGCGCACCCGTAGCATCGCTCCCAGGATGGGCCGGAGGTGCTCGGTCGACAGCGAAGGCTCGCTGTCTGAAAGAAGGACCCCTTCGGCGTCGAGGATCCTCAGCTCGTCGGGCGCGGCCAGCGCGCTCTCTTCGATCGTCGCCATGGTTGCTTGGCCCCCAGGGGCGACGGCAGCATAGTCAACCGGCTAGCTAGACAAAGCCCTTTCTGCTTCCCCCAGCGCATCTTGCACCGCATCATTTCCTAGCTCGAACGCCTGGGCAAGCTGGGTCAAGACCGAGCGCTCCACGTCGCTGACCCCACCGGATACATGGGCCAGCAGCGAGGCGATGCGCAGCACCTCGCGCCGGTGCACATCTTTCTTCACCGTGCGACCCACCATCACGACCCGGCGCTCCAGACCATCTTCCTTGAGCAGCTCGGCCAGATCGCTGACCAGCGCCTCGAGCTGCCGCTCGTCGATCTGGTCCTTGCAGGCCTGCAGCACCACCGACTGGAACGCCTTGCGCTCGTCCTCGTCAAACTCACCGTCGGCGTTCGCCACCAGGTACGCGGCCTCGACCACCGCCTCGAACAGCGCCGCCGCGTTGATGTCAAACCCGGTGGGCAGGGTCATCTCGTCCTCGTCGGGCTTCGAGCCGTACGAGGAAGCCGCCGCCGCAAGGATCGAATTACTGATGCCGGTGGGGGCATCGTCCGGGGGCAAGGTCAGGGATCTCGCCACCTTGGCGAGCAGAGATTCATCAACAACCGTCATGACGGGGGGCTCCGAGCTTCGCAGGGCGCAGCCTACGACAAAGCGCCCCCTCGTGGTGGGTTTTCCGCAAAACCACCTCAGTCGCCGCGACGCACCAGCCGGTCCGCAGGCAAAAGCCCCGCCTGCGCCGCCGCCACCTCCAGGATGGAGGACGCCTCGTGGGCCGCAATCGACGCCACGCTCACGACCCCTTGCGCCTCCGCCGCCCTCGACCGCGCCTTCTCCAGCCGCTCCGCCAGCAGCTGCTCCGCCCCCGCGCCGTCCCCCGGCTTGAGCACGCTCCTCACGAACACCTCTGCCGCCTTGTAGCTGGAGCGCACCAGCGGCCCGCTCGCTGCGTACAGGAACCCGAGTCGCCTCGCCTCCTCGGCGTAGCGATCGAACTGCGCAGGGGGTACAAAGCGCATCACATCGTGGTGCTTCGGCGTGGGGCGCAGGTACTGGCCCAGCGTCACGATGTCGACACCGGCCTGGCGCAGATCCGCCAGCGTCTCGAACACTTCCTCGTCGGTCTCGCCGATGCCGACCATGATCGACGACTTCGTGATGCGCTGCGGCGCCCGGTCCTTGGCGCGGCGCAGCACGGCCAGCGACTGGTCGTAGCTGCAGCGCGCGTCCCGGACCGTGCGCGTGATACGCCTCACCACCTCGATGTTGTGAGCAAACACGTCGGGCCCCGCGTCGACCAGCACATCGACGTAGGCCATGTGCCCCTGGAAATCGCCGACCAGGGCCTCGATCAGGATGTCCGGTCGCAGCTCGTGGAGCCGCTGGATGGTCTTGCCCACGTGAGAGGCGCCGCCGTCCAGCAGGTCGTCGCGGTCGACCATCGTGAGCACCACGTACTGGAGCTCCAGGCGGGCGATGGCCCGGGCGGTGTGCTCCGGCTCGCGCACGTCGACGGCGCCCCGCGGGTTGCCCGTGGTCACCGCGCAGAAGCGGCAGCCCCGGGTGCAGGTGTCGCCCAGCAACATGATCGTCGCCGTGCCCTCGCGCCAGCACTCGCCCACGTTCGGGCACCGCGCTTCCTCGCAGACCGTGTGGAGGTCGAGGGTGCGCAGCGTGGTCTTCAGTTTCTGGTGCGTCTCCCCGCCAGGAGCGCGCACCCGGAGCCAGTCAGGTTTGGGTTCAAATCGGGTCACGGCGCCGGCAGTGTGGGCACAGCGCCCCTCCCCTGGCAACCCTCCCTCGCCGAGGCCCCGCGGACCCTCACTCGACGCAGAGGGCCCGGAGCGCCATCTTGTTGGTGAACGACAGGAAGCTGTGCGCCGTGCTGTGGCGCCCCTGGATGCCCACGATCTCGCCGCGAGGGCACTGGGCCAGCAGCCGCTCGTAGGCCTCGTCCACGTAGCGCGTCGAGGTGGTGAGGTAGAGCACCACGTCCTGCGTGGCCTCGGCGGTGATCACCCGGGATTGCCCCCGGGGTACCTCGGTCATGTAGTCGCTGCTGTGGACCTGGTGGATGCTGTACGTGCACCCGGATCCGAGGAGCAGCGCGACCAGGGAGACCAGCCCCAGCATCGCCTTCATCGCGGGGCCTCGGCGGGGGCGCTGGGGGCCGCAGCGGGGGCCGGCGCGACCGGGGCCGCGGGCGGCGCTGGCAGCGAAGGAGGGGTCGAGGGGGCCGCGGGCGGCGGCACCGCCGGGAGGCAGTACCCGGCGGCGGTGATCTTCCGTGAAACCCAGATCACGTACAGCGTCGACTCGAATTTGGTCGTCACCCCGGACAGGCGCCCCTGGGGGCACTGGGCCCGGAGCTGCTCGGCGGTCTCATCGACGAAATCATTGGAGAAAAACAGGCCAAAAAGGCCCCCGCTGGTCTCGGAGACCTCGACCCTGCGGGAGCGATCCGCGGGGACCTGGGTCATCGAGAAGCTCTTGAGCGTGGTGCACCCGAGCGACCCGAGAAGGAGCGAGGCAAGCAAGAAGGTTCGTGGCAGGTTCACTGGAGGTTGATCTCCTTGAGCTGGGTGCCGGCGGCGTAGCTGTAGCTGACGAAGCTGTCAAAACCAGAGACCAGCACCCCCACCGGCGTCGGCGCGTTCACCCGGTGCACGCCGTCGTTCTGGGCCCCTGGAAACAGGTTGTCCGGCGCGGTCCTGGAGGGATCGATCGTCGCGAAGCTGATCTGACACCGGTAGACCAGGAAAGGGGCCGGCCCCCCGCGCTGCCCCTCGTCCAGGCCGTCGGCGTCGGCGATCTCGCAGAGCTCCGGGGTGAGCAGGTCGCCATCGAGGGTGACCGGAACCCCCGGCTCGGCCACCACCGTGACGAAATCAAAGGCATACTTGTCCGGCGTCAGGAACACGTAATCGCTGCGCCACTGCTCGATCGGTGGCACCACCAGCAGGCTCGGGTCTCCCCCCGGCAGACCGCGCCGGATCCCCGCGGCCTCCTGCGACGGGCTCACGTTGCCCAGCACGACCGGTGCGCTCGATGAGATCATGAAATCACCGGTCGATTCCAGCTGCCGGAACGCGCCGCGCCCCTCCAGCTCGAAGCGATCGTCGGGCGCAGGGAGGGTCGTCGTCACCGTGGTCTTGCCCTCGAAGACCGCGACCACACGGAAGTAGTCCGGCTCCGCGATCGGCGCCACCTCGGCCCCCGCGGCCGCCACCGCCCTGGTCCGGCTCGGGCCGTGCGCGGCCACGAAGGTCGTGCCCGCGGTCCGGATCGGATCGATCTGCTCTTCCAGGTGGTCGGCGCAGCAGAACCGCTTGGCGAGGGTCGTGAAGGTCGGCGCGTCCGACGCCTCGGACCCGCTGAACACCACCACCGGACCGCTCGCCTCGATGAAGGTCCCGGTGAAATCGGCGTTGAAATCGCCGGTCTCCAGGTTGAGCACGTCGTAGGCCCCCAGGGTCGCCTCGATCACCCCCCCTCGCGGCGTCTCCGCCACCGGCCCCCCGGGGATCACCCGCGTCGTGGTCGTGACCCGCACCTTCGTCCCCTCCCGCGTCCCCACCAGGGTCAGGAAGGCGCGCAGCTCCGTTCCACCGAAATCGACGTCCGGGTTGTCTGAACGCGCGATGGTCTGGGGCCACCCGACCACGACGTAGGCCGGCGCCAGCGCATCCCCGGAGCCCCCGGGGCCGAGGGCCGTCACCGGCTTCAGCAGCGACGCGTCGTTGGAGAAAACGCTGGCGTTCTCCAGGGGGTTGAACTGGTACGCCACCACCGGAAAATCGGTCTCGATCCGGTACGCGTGGCGGGTCAACGCGGTGCCTGTCCCGGTGTCAAACTCCCCCGGCGGGCTGCCATCCACCTCGCGCGGCCCCAGCTTGAACACCCGCAGGTTGTTGGGCAACACCTCCCCCTCGGCCACCACCGACACCGCCGCCTCGCCGCCTGGAGCGCCGTCGTCCTGCGTGATCTTCACCCGCACCGGCACGTCGCGCTGCGGGTTCGAGATCACGACCGCAAACTGCTGCGCCGCCGCGTTGTTGCTCGCCCCGAGGGACGCGTTGTCCAGATCGACGGCCCAGTACTCGCAGCCCACGTTGCTCCGCGTCTTGCTCGCCTCGGCGCACAGATCGACGCAGCGCCCCGCGTCGCAGGCCAGCCCCTTGCCCTGGTCGCAGGCCTCGACCACATCGAAGCTCTGACCGCTCGGGTGACAGGCCACCACGTCCCCGTTCCGGCACCCCCTCGCGTCCGGCTGGCACTGCAGGCAAGCCTGCCGCGTCGCGTCGCAGAGCAGCCCCTGGGAGGCGCAGTCATTCACCAGCGTCCATCGCCGGTTGTCGCACCGCTGGAGCCCCTTGGCGCAGCGCCAGGTGCCCTCCTCGCAGCCGCCGGTCTCGACCACGTCGAGCCAGCGATCGGACCGATCGAAGCGACACCCGACGGCGGTCGCGGTCAGGTAGAGCGCCACCGCCACGGCCCCCCGCAGGAGCCACCGTTCAGGGCGAAAGCTGGGTGTAGAAGGCATCTTGCGCGTAGGCGAGCCAGTTGTTCCGGAAGGTGTGGCGGTAGAGCAGCTTGCTGTACTCGAACCCGTCGAGCTTCGCCGCGCTCGCGGTCACCGTGATGGGCCCCGGAACCAACCCCCCCTTCGGCACCGCACGCAGGTCCGGCACCTGGAGCTCGGTCATGTCCCCGGGCGCCACGATCGTCCAGTTCACCAGCCCTCCCCCGCTGCTCACGTCCAGCAGCAAAAGGTCCGCCGGCGCCCCGCTGCCCTTGGCTCCGAGCGCGAAGGTCATCCCGTCCCAGAGCCCCTTCCCCGGCGTCTCCAGCGACGGTACACGGATGAAGTTATCCATCAGCAGGGGCTTCGAGTTGTCCGTGAACGCCGCCGAGCCCGCCGACGCCACCGGGAGCTGCAGCTGGGGACCGGTACCCGCGATCGCCGTCGCCACGTAGCGCATCCCGGCCAGGGAGCCCGCCAGCGGAGGCAGCCCGACGAAGGTCAGCGCCCCCTGCACCGGCGTCGGCACCGTGCGCTGCGCCCCGGGGAAGATCGCGTAGCCCGAGTGCCCCAGGTTCAGCGCCACCGTCGCCTGGAGCCGGTCGGGCCCCTTCGCCCCCGGCACCGGCGCCTCGACCTGCAGCGTCACCGACTGATCCAGCGTCTGGTCGACCACCATCGTCACCTCGCTGGTCGTCTCGCCTGGCTTCGTCGATACACCGCGGGCCACCCCGAAGGCGTACGCCGCGAAGGTCGGCGGGTTCTTGGCCCGGTTCTCGATGCCCGCGATGGCGTACAGCGTCAGGTTACCCACGGAGAACGTCTGGAACTCAAACGAATACCCGGACTCCCCCACGGAGGACTCGGTGATGGCGCGGGAGGGCTCCGGGAGGCGGAAGGTGGACCGGGGATCGGACGTGGCGTTGAACACGTAGGCCACGCGCTTCTCGTCCTTGGACGCGGGGGCCGGCACCACGGACCAGGGGGCCTGCTTGAACTCGAAATCCGAATCAAACCGGATGGAACCACCGACCGCGGCCCCGAGGCCGCTCTGGCCCCCGGTGGGCGGCGGATCGCCCTCTGGCGGGGCGCAGTCCGGCGTCAGCACCGGGTCGAGGTACATCGTGACCGTGTCCACCGACACGCCCGCGAAGGTGGTGGGCTGCATGCACTTGCCCGCCACGGTGACGGTGAGCCGCGGAGCCCCCTGGGGGCTGAGCGGCGTGCTGCTCTCGACGACCCCCTGCACCTCGACTGCCCCCGTGGCCCCGATGATCCCGACCTGCTTGGTCCCCACGAAGACGCGCGCCCCCACCAGCGGGGTGCCCAGGTAGCTGTCGAACGCCAGCACCCGGAGCCTGCCCGTGGGGGCCTGGCCCGCGGCCGGTGGGGCCGGCAGCTTCTCGCCGGAGAGCCCCCCCTTGTAACCATTGTCGCTGTCGGCAAAAAGGAAGGCGTCCAGCACGGTGATCGCCTCCCCCTTGCTGTCGGTCACGGTGATGCTCCGGGACCCGGCGGGGGCCGCCGCGGTCGTGCAGGTCAGCCGCTCCGGGCCCTGCACCTGGACCGAGGCGCACTCCTTGTCGCCAATCCGGACCTGGGTCCCCGGCCCCCAGGACGTCCCCGAGCCCACCAGGGTGAGCTGGGTGCCCCCGGAGGTGGGCCCGTTGTCGGGGGATGCAACGAACGCATCGTACGTGTAGCCCCCGGGCAGCTTGCGGGACGTCGAGGCGTCGTCGCCGTTCTGCACCCGCACCTCGACCGCACCCGGGGGGCCAGGCGGCGTGATCACCTGGATCTTCTTGTCCGAAATAGGCACCACGTCCGCGGGGGGGACCTCGACGGCGCCGAACCACACCCGCGGCTTCTTCGCGAACCCCTTGCCCTGCACCACCACACGCCGCCCCCCGTTGAACGGACCGTGCTGCGGGTCCACCCCGGTCAGCCCGTGCGGATCGACCGGCTCTGGCCCCACAGCCCCGCCCCCCCCGGGGGCCTCGATCGGATCCGTGGGCCCTGCGTCCGGCTCGTCGACGATGCGCTTCAGCTCGCCTTCCGGTCGGGTGGGCAGGCAGGCGCTCGTGACGAGCAAGAGCGGGGCAAGAAAGGCCGCGAAGGGGCTGCGTCCAGGCGAGTGCACGACGCTAACGATACGCGACCATCCCCGGAGCGCCAGGGAGAAAAAAGCCCCTGGAAGAGCCCTGCGCGGGTCCTGTTGCGGGCCTGTTGGTTGACGCTGAAGCCAGAGAAGGGCAGCGTTGTCCCCACCGTGGCTTTGGGTCCCTTCTTCTCCAGGCGTTCCCCTGTCCTCCTCGCTGCGCTCACCACGGGCGCCCTGCTCCTCGCCTCCTCGGGCGATGTCGCAGCCAAAAATCCGACGCCCCAGCAGATCAAGGCGGCCGCAGAAGAGTTCGATCGGGGGGTCAAGGCCGCGCAGGCAAGCAACTTCGACGAGGCCGCCTCTCGCTTCGAGGCCGCCGACCGCGAGGCTCCCTCCCCCGAGGCCCTGCGCGCCGCCATCCGGGCTCGCCGCGACGCCAAGCAGGGGGCCCGGGCGGCCACCCTCGCCTCGTCGGCGCTCCTCCGGTACCCCTCCAACAACGACCTCGCCTCCTTCGCCCGCGGTGTCCTCGACCAGTTCTCCCCGGGCCTGCACCGGGTCAACATCACCTGCAAACCCGAGTGCCTGCTCGTCGTCGACAACAAGCTGATCCCGGGGGACGCCGCCAGCGAGACCGCCCTGTTCCTTGAACCAGGAAAGCACACGGTCTCCGCGGGCTGGGACGACAAGAACCAGTCCCGCGAGGTGACGGCCACCGCCGGGGGCAACTCCGCCCTCGCCTTCGCCCCCCCCAAGGACGACAAGAAGACCCCTCCCCCCCCCTCGGCTTCCGCGGCCTCCTCGGCCCCTGCCCCCGAACCCGCTGACTCCGCCGAGGGCACCGAGGCCATCCCCCCCGCGCCGAAAAAAGGGCTGTCCCCGGCCTTCACTTACATCGGCATCGGCCTCACCGTCGCCCTCGGCGGCGCCTCCATCTGGAGCGGCCTCGATGCCCAGTCCAACCCGGGCCCGGATCGCGTCAAGGAGCGCTGCGTTGGCCTCGGCGAGAGCTGCCCCGAGTACAAGGATGGGCTCGCCCGCCAGCAGCGCACCAACATCCTGCTCGCGGCCACCGGAGGCACCGCCGTCGTCACCGGCCTGGTGGCCGCCCTGCTCACCAACTGGGGCGGCTCCCCCAGCAGCTCGACCGCCCAGCGTGCCCCGCGCTTGCTGCCCGGGCTCTCCTTCGAGCAGGGGGGCGCCACCCTGCAGGCCACGGGCAGGTTCTGATGCCAACCCCGAAGCTCCTCGATAAATCCGAATCCTCCCAGCTCGATCGCTACGAGCTCATCGGGGAGATCGCCTCCGGCGGCATGGCCACGGTGTTCCTCGCCCGGCTCGCTGGCGTCGGGGGCTTCCAGCGCTTCGTCGCCATCAAGCGGCTCCACCCGCATCTCTCCAACGAGACCGAATTCGTCCAGATGTTCCTCGATGAGGCACGCCTGGCCGCCAGCATCCACCACCCGCACGTCGTCCCCATCCTCGAGGTCGGCACCTCCTCCGCCGGCTACTACGTCGTCATGGAATACGTCGAAGGCGACACCATGGCGGGGCTCATGGCCCGTGAAGCCAGCCAGGGTAAAAAGCTACCCGCACCGGTCGCCCTCCGCATCGCCCTCGATACGCTCTCCGGCCTCCACGCGGCCCACGACCTGCGCGACGAGGACAACAGCCCCGTCAACCTGGTGCACCGGGACGTGAGCCCCCAGAACATCCTGGTGGGCGTCGACGGCAGCGCTCGCATCACCGACTTCGGCGTCGCCAAGGCCTCGTCGCGCCTCACCAGCACCCGCGAGGGGACCCTCAAGGGCAAGCTGGCCTACATGCCCCCGGAGCAGGCCAAGGCCGGCACCATCGACCAGCGAACCGACATCTTCGCCCTCGGCGTTGTCCTCTGGGAGGCCCTCGCCGGTCGTCGCCTCTTCAAGGGCGAGACCGAGCTCGAGACCCTCAACCGCCTCCTGTTCGAGCCCATCCCCACGGTCCGCACCTACGAGCCGCTGATCCCCGAGGTGGTCGAGCAGGTCGTGATGCGCGCCCTCGACCGCGACCCCAACCAGCGCTTCTCCAGCTCCGCCGAGTTCGCCGACGCCCTCGAGCGCGCCTGCCAGCAGTCCGGCTTCCGTGTCGCCACGGTGCGCGAGACCGCCACCTGCGTGCAGCAGATCATCGGCAACGAGATCCAGCAGCAGCGGGCCGCCGTCCGCGCCTGGCTCGCCGCCGAACCAAGCCAGCAGGGGGTCGATCCCGAGAGCCTCGCCGCGCTCCGCTCTTCCCGGCCGCCCTCGACCCGGCGCACCACCCCGCTCCCGACCCCTCTCTCCTCCCGCGAGGTCCCGGCGCCGCCCGCCAGCACCCAGGCCAGCGACGCCTCCGGCATCAGCGCCCTGCTCGGGGAGCCCTCCAGCGCTCGCTCCCAGAGCACCACCGGCGGCGCCATGGCCCTCCCGGAGGCCCCGCCCTCGTCCACCGCGCTTGAATCCCTCGTCCCGCCGCCCCCCTCGCGCCGCCTGCTCCTGGTCCCCTTTGCCGCCCTCGCGCTCCTGGGCCTCGGGTTCTTCGGCTGGACG
>JALOQB010000021.1 GCA_025453595.1 Polyangiaceae bacterium | reverse complement strand
CTGGGTCGCGGCGGGATGGGGGTGGTGGTCGCGGCGCGGCACCTGACGCAAGGGCACGAGGTGGCGCTGAAGATGCTGCACCGCGATGCCTCGCAGGACGCCGAGTCGGTGCGTCGATTTCTCCGGGAGGGCCGGGCGGCGTCGGTGCTGCGCAGCCCCCACTCGGTGCGCCTCCTTGATTTCGATCACCCCGCGGGGTGCCCCCCGTACCTCGCCATGGAGCTGCTCCAGGGTCGGGACCTCAACGCGCACCTGGAGCAGCGCGGCCCCATGCCGCTGGGCGAGGTGGCGCGGCTGCTGCTCCAGGCCTGCGATGCGCTGGCCGAGGCCCACGGCCGGGGGATCGTGCACCGCGACCTCAAGCCCTCCAACCTGTTCCTGGTCGAGCAGCCCGGGGCGGCGCCGACGCTGAAGATCCTCGACTTCGGGATCTCGAAGTTCCTGGGGGCAGAGGACGTGCAGAACAGCCTGACGGGCACCCAGACCACCCTGGGCACGCCGCTGTACATGTCGCCGGAGCAGGTGCGCAACGCCAAGCGCGTCGATCACCGCACCGACCTCTGGGCCCTGGGCGTGCTGCTCCAGGAGCTGCTCACGGGGCGTCCGCCCTTCGAGGCCAGCTCGTTCTCGGGGCTCTGCGCCGCCATCATCGCGGACCCGCCGACCCCCATCCGGGAAGACTGGCCCGAGGTGCCTCCCGCCATCGAAGAACTCCTCGCCCGCTGCCTCGAGAAGGACCCTGCGCGCCGCCTGGCCTCGGTCCACGATTTTGCCCAGGCCCTCGCCCCCTTTGCCCAGACCGAGCTGCCCCCCGCCGCTCGCGCCTCCCGCCTGTCCCTTGCCTCGGTTTCCGCCAGCGAATCCACCCTCGCGGCCCGGGACGAGGAGACCCTGCCCCCCACCGAGCGCCCCCCGGAGCCCAACCCCCCGCCCGACCGGAGCCTGGTGGGCGTGGCGTCTTCCCGCGGGGGGGCCCCCCGGCCCACGCCCCTCCGCTACCTGCTCCCGGCGGCCCTCTTGCTGCCCCTCGCGGCCTTCGCGCTCTGGCCCCGCCAGCCCTCGCCGCCGGCCCTCCCGGCGGCCTCGGCGGCGCCCCCGCAGCCCTCCGCGACGCCGCTCACCCCGGAGCCAACCCCGCCCCCCAGCGCGCCCGCACCGCCCCCCCTCCCTGCCCTGCCCGCGTCCGCGGCGCCTTCCTCCTCCGCGCGGGCCGCGGCGCCCCCCGCGACGCCCCCGCGGGTGACGAAGCGACCTGGCCCGGGGTATTCTCCCACCAACGATGACCGCAAGTTACCGGAGGCCCTGGCGCCTCCTCGCCGGTCTGGCGCTGTCCTCGCTGCTCGCGGCCCCCCACGCCCGGGCCGACTCCGCCGCCGCCGAGGCCCTCTTCGAGCGAGGGAAAGAGCTGATGCAGCAGGGGCGCATCGACGAGGCTTGCCCCAAATTCGAGGAGAGCTACCGCCTCGATCCGGGCGGAGGCGTCCTGATCAACCTCGCCCTCTGCCACGAGCGTCAGGGCCGTATCGCCACCGCCTGGGCCGAGTTCAAGGAGGCCCTGGCCCTCGCGATCAAGGCCGACCGCGCCGATCGCCAGGCCTTCGCTCGCGAGCACATGGAAGCCCTGGAACAGCAGCTCCCGCGGCTCCGGGTCGAGGTCCCCGGGGTCGCCCGGGTGGCGGGGCTGACGCTCCGGCGCGGCGAGGCCCGCCTGGGCGAGGGGGCCTGGGGCGAGGCGTTGCCGGTGGATCCGGGCCCCCACACCCTCGAGGTCACCGCCCCGGGCCACCAGCCCCGCACCTACACCTTCCAGGCGCGCCCCGGCGAGCTGACCACGGTGACCATCGAGCCCCTCGCCCCGCTCCCCGCCGCGCCGCCCTCCGCGGCCCCCGCGCCGCCCCCCACGACGGCCCCTGGCCCCCCCGTCGAACCGGTCCGCCCCGCCCCCACGCCTCCCGATCGGAGCACGCGCCGCACGGCGGGCTACCTGGTGGGCGGCGCCGGCCTGCTGGGCCTGTGGGTCGGCGGCGTCTTCGGCGTGCGGGCCGTGCTCAAGCGCCAGGACAGCGACCCCGACTGCCCCGCGGGCGCCTGCAACGACCGGGGCTGGGCCTCCTACGAGCAGGCCCGCAGCTCGGCCCGGGTGGCCAACGTCGGCCTCGCGCTCGGCGCCCTCGGCGTCGGCGCTGGCGCCTGGTTGCTCTGGACCGCCCGCCCCTCCACCGTCGTCGGTCTCTCCCCCGCAGGGTTCTCCGTGCATGGCCGCTGGTGACCCCTCGCCCCCCCTCGCGGCGGCCCCCCCCAACCTGCGGATCCACCCCCGCCCCTGCTCCGCCGTCGGCGCCGTCACCCTCCTCGAAGGCGACAACCTCCCCTGGCTGCGCCGCTGGCCCGACGCCTGTTTTGACTTGATCTACATTGATCCACCTTTCAACACTGGACGGGTCCAGCAACGTATGCAGCTGCGGACCGAGCAGGACGAGGCGGGGGATCGGGTGGGGTTCCAGGGGAAGCGCTACCGGACGACGGTGCTGGGGGTGCGAGGCTACGCGGATCGCTTCGAGGATTACCTGGGGTTCCTGGTGCCGAGGCTGGAGGAGGCTCACCGGCTCCTGACCCCCGAGGGCAGCCTTTTTGTGCACCTCGACTACCGGGAGGTGCACTACGTGAAGGTGGCGCTCGATGGTATTTTTGGCCGGGAGAACTTCCTGAACGAGATCATCTGGGCCTACGACTACGGGGCCCGGACGAGGCGCCGGTGGGCCCCCAAGCACGACAGCATCCTGTGGTACGCCCGGGACCCGGAGCGGTACTGCTTCGACTACGACGCGATCGACCGGATCCCGTACCTGGCCCCCTCGCTGGTGGGGCCCGAGAAGGCGGCCCGGGGCAAGACCCCCACCGACACCTGGTGGCACACCATCGTCAGCCCCGGCGGCCGGGAGAAGACCGGGTACCCGACGCAGAAGCCCCTGGGCATCCTGGAGCGCATCGTGCGGGTGCACTCGCGGCCCGGGGACCGGGTCCTCGACTTCTTCGCCGGCAGCGGCTCCTTCGGGGAGGCCGCGGCGCGGCTGGGGCGCCGGGCCACGCTGATCGACAGCAACCCGGAGGCGCTGGCGGTGATGCGCAGGCGGCTGGCGCGCTACCTGGCGCCGGGCTCGCTCACGGCTGCCACCAGCCAACCGGGACCGGCTCCGGGTCGCTCAGCCCGGGCGTGATGGTGCCACGACCGAGCTGCCCCGAGTCGTTGTTCCCCCAGCACCGCAGCACCCCCTGCAGATCAACGGCGCAGGTCGCGCGGCCTCCGACGCAGATGTTCCTGGCGGTGGCCAGCGGGGGGGTCATGAGCGGCAGCGGAGCGCTCGGCGCCACCCCGAGCTGCGCCACGCCGTTGTCTCCCCAGCACCGGAGCTCGTCACTGAACCCGAGCCCGCAGGCGAACTCACCGGACGAGATCACGAAGCGCCGCAGCGCCAGGGCGCCAGGCACCTCGACGAAGGAGGGGAACAGCTCCGCGGAAGCCTGCACCGGGAAGCCAAGCTGGCCCTCCACGTTGACCCCCATGCCGCGGAGCTTGCCGCCCTGGCGCTGCACGAAGGTCGCGCTGTACGCCAGCTTCAAGATCTCGAGGGGCGCTCCCTGCTCCACCAGCACCGGCAACGGCTCCACCTTCTTGTCCTTGCCCTGGTAGCCCCACACCCCGTCGCCCCGGGCGCCCCAGCAGAAGAGCTCCCCCGTCCCCTTCGCCGCGCAGGAATGAAACTCACCGACGTCCAGGAGCGCGAGGCCGTCGAGGGGGGCGCCCAGGGAGCCCACGAGCACCGGGGTCGAGCTGAAGGTCGGGCCAGGGGCAACGCCGAGCTGGCCGGTCTCGTTGGAGCCCCAGCAGGCCACCTGGCCGTTGACCAGCAGCGCGCACGAGTGGCGGAAGCCCACCGCCACCCCGGAGGCCTTCGCCGGCAGAGGCACCGCCACGGGGGGCGAGCTGGTCGCGTTGGGCGGCGGGTTCGGGCCGAGCTGGCGCTGCAGGCCGTTGCCCCAGCAATACACCTGGCCGTCTTCAAGCACGGCGCAGGCGTGGTGGTACCGCTTGGCGAGGTGCCGCACCTTGCCGGGCAGCGCCAGGGGGACCGGGCGGGTCAGCGGGGTGAGGAGATCCTGGCCGTGCTGGCGCTGATCCCCCTGGCCCCAGCAGTACACCTGGCCGTCGAGCGCCCCCGGGGAGGCCAGCGCCAGGCAGACGCTGTCGGCGCCGCAGGCAAGCTCCTCGACGCGAGCGCACTGGCCCTCCACGCAGGTCGGGTGGTCCTGGTCGCAGGGCGCCTCGGGCTCGAAGGCCGGCACCTGCTGCGGCTTCTCCACGCAGACCTCCGGGACCCCCTCCGGCGAACACCTCCGCGCCCCGGGTACGCAGGCCCCGCACGCCAGCGCCGGCAGCGTCGCTCCCACCTCCTTCGGGGCCTGCACCCGGCGCCACGCGATCCCCACGCCCACCGAGGTCCCATCGCAGGAGCCCTCCCCGTTGAAGCCCGGGGCATCCACCAGCAGATCCTGCACCTGCGCCGACAGGATCTTCAACAGGGTCGACGCGTTGCTCGCTTCGCAGTCGGTCGCCGCCCCGATGAACAGCGGCAACAGCTCCGCCAGGATCCCCGACGATCCGGCCACCATGCCCACCTGCGAGAGCCCCGCCTGCTCGTGGTCGCTGTCCAGCGGCACCGCCACCGTCAGCGACTCGAACTTCAGCGTCACCAGCTGATCCATCACGCTCTGCCCCTGCGTCAGGCTGAGCGGAAGCTGCAGCTCTCCGGGGGCGCGCTCCCCCGGATCGCCGCTCACCCACACGTTGTCCTTCAGGTACCCCCGGGGGAACCGCAGCCGCGGCAGGCCAGACTGCCCCGACACCAGCGAGCGCTCCTCCACGGACCGCAGGTCGCTCCCGTCCCATGCCGGCGCCTCCGTGCTCGCCAGCAGGAAGAACTCCCCGGGAACGTACGGATCATCGGGCCCATCCCCCAGATCCGTGAGCCGCAGCCCCAGCGCCACCCCGCCGGCCCTCAGCCGCAGGTTCGTGTCTCGCTCCAGAAACACAAGCCCCCCGCCGTCCACCGGCCCGATCGCGCTCCCCAGGCTGTTGTCGATGCACTCGTTCCCGTCCGGGACCAGACCCCCCGGCCCCGTGCACCCCCCCGCGCAGCGCCCGTCCAGATCAAACCCCAGGTTCTTCCACGCAAAAGGGTCCCGCTGGCACTCCCCGCTCTCCTGGCACGACGCCGGGTTGTACCCGCCCAGGTGCAGCCTCAACGACGCCAGGTGCAGCACCTTGCCCCCCTGCGCCACCGCCTCCCCCACGGGCCTCGGCGGTGGCCTCTTCCCGCCCGGGGCCCCCGCCTGTCCGGAACTTCCGGATGACCCCGCGTCGCCGCTCGCCCCCGCCTGTCCGGAACCTCCGGACATGCCAGCCTCGCCCGCGCCCCCCGCTTCTCCCCCGCCCCCAGCCTCCCCGCCGCCACCGCCGCCCCCAGCCGCCCCGGCGCCACCAGCGCCCCCCTCCCCCGCGACCCCGGACGCCCCGCCGACCCCGGCGCCGCCCATGCCCGCCTCGCCTGCGCCGCCTTGTCCGGAACTTCCGGATGTACCCCCGGTGTCTTCAGCGAGCCGGCGGTCGTCGAAGCCGGCGACCCACTGGCAACCGGAGAGGAGGAGAGCGCCGAGGAGGGGGGAGAGCGCGCGGGGGCGTTTGCGTGGCATGGCGGTGAGAGGCAACGGAGAGGCGAGGGAGAGGCTAGCGGATCGCGACCTCGAAGACGTAGCGATGTTCCTGGGGGCCGACGGCCCTGGAGAGCACCTGGAAGGAGGGCTCGTGGCCGGTGACCCCCCGGACCATGCCGCGGCAGATGCCCTGGATGATGCGGGGATAATAGTCGCAAGGCTCGACGCGGCAGCGCCACCGGTGGGCCCCCGAGGGGGAGGGCTCGAAGGCGTGCTCGTTCCAGGGGCAGGCGATGCGGTAAGCGTCGACAAAGCGGGAGAGCACCGAGCTCGGGTCGCGGCTGAGCATGGCGGCCAGGGTGCGCCCGGCGAGGGAGGTGGAGAAGACCGGGTAGAAGCTCTCGGCGATGGCTTCCATGCCTGCTTCGAGGGATCGACCGGGGTACAGCAGGCGAGCGGCGGCGAAGAAGAGCTTGTAGAAATCCCGGTGCTGCACGAAGCCAAAATTCTGCACCCTCGTGGGGAGCCCGAGCCCCTCGACGAGCCGGTGCGCCTGGGGGCCCCGGGCGCGGTGCAGCTGGTCCATCAACCCGAGGAAGAACAGGCCGCGGCTCTGACACTCGTCGGGGAAGTGGGTCAGCGTGTCGACGACAACCGAGCGCTCCGGCTCGCGGAACCCCTGACGCTCGGCGAAGCTACGGGCGTCGGCGCCCTTCTCGGTGGGGTTCGACCCACCGGGTTTCGCTCCCGTACGGACGTGCATGGAAGTGATCTAGCCACGAAGCGACCGGAAGCGGAAGCTTGCAAGGCCCGGGAGGGGGTGATTCAACGAAAGGGACATGCTCGGCAAGACACCAGACAAAGTGGCGCACTACACGTACCTGTACCCGCGCGGCGGCCCCTGGCCCCAGCCAAACCCGCAGCGGCCCCTCGGCGAGGCCCCCATCGTGCTCGGCATCCCGTGGCAGGAGCAGCTGCTGTTTGGCCTCACGGTGGGGCTGGGCTTCTCGCTCTCGCTGACCCTGGGGATCCCGAGGGCCATGCTGGCGGCGCTGACCAGCGCGGTGGACAAGCCCATCGACGACGGCTGGTTCTCGGACACGCTGACCGAATCTTCGTACAGCAAATTCTTGACCCCGCTCGACGGCGGGGCCGACGAAAAAGCCTTCGCGCCGGTGATCGAAAGATGGCCTGGCGCGACCTTTTACAAGCAAGATTTCTCGGCCATCCGGGGCGTGAAGCCCTACGACGGGATGTACGTGGCCCCGACCATGGTGCTGGTCAAGGAGGAGCCAGGGCAGGAGGGCGTCCAGGTCGAGCGCCGCAAGAAGCGGGTGGTGGCCATCGTGGTCGACGACGACCTGCTGCTGGAGCCCGAGCAGCGCGACGCCTGGGATCGGGGCAAGCTCTTCGTGCTCCAGGGGGCGGCCTACGGGATGCTCTTCACCGAGCATCCGAACCTGCATTTCCCCTTCGACGCGATCAACGCGATCAGCAAGAGCTGGCTGCCGCAGCAGCACCCGATCTACCAGCTGCTGATCCCGCACCTGACGTTCCAGCTGCCGCTGAACGTGGGGGTCCTGGCCTCGCGCCTCTCGGTCATCACCGACTACCGCCCGACCTACTACGCGCCCTTCACCGCCAACATGAGCGACGGGTTGCTCGACCTGTTCGTGGCGGGTTACCAGGGGGTCCCGGGGCGCAGCGGCTACCCGGAGTACAAGTTCCGCGACCGACCGCGGCGGGTCTTCTCCGATTACGGCCTCTTCCTGATGGCGTACTACGAGAAGTCGTTCCTGCCCTTCGCCCGGGCGGTGGCCCAGGTGGCCCTCGAGCCCGAGTGGCGCGAGATGACGCGCCAGTGGGCGGTCTACATCGCCTGGTACATCGACGGGTTTCCGGGGGGGGACCAGATCCTGGACGAGGACACGCTCACCCGGGTGCTCGCCCACATCACCTGGGATCTCTCCCTCGGTCACGCGGCGGATCACGAGAATTTCTCCTTCGACGTGAGCCCGGAGCAGAAGTTCCTGCGGCTCCGGGTGAAGCCGCCGGCAGGCCCCCAGGACGAGCCGGTCGACATGAGCGCCGCGGTGAGCTGGGTCGATCGCTTCAAGATGCGCCTGGCTCACCGGACCTTCTTCGAGCCCCACGTGCGCACCCGGCTGGTCGACATCGACTACCCGTTCACCGACGCCCGGCTCGGCATCGCGGCCAACGGCTTCTTCGCCGAGCTACGGCAGACCGAGGCCTGGCTTCGCGAGCAGAACATCCGGAACTTCATGCCCCTCGCGAAGGTGCCGGCCAGCATCCAGTTCTAGCGCGGCAGGGCCTCCGCCAGCGTGGCCTCCAGCTCCGAGGACGAGCCGAAGGGGGCGCCGGCGCCGTTCATCCGCTGCTCGAGCCACTGCGCGGCAGCCGGGATCGAGGCCGCCACGAACTGGGGGAAGGGGCGCTGGGAGCGCAGGTTCAGGCTGGTGAGCAGCCCGCGGAAGGCGGCGGCCTTGAACCCGGCCCCCGGGAAGACCAGGGCGTGGGCCGCGATGGTGCTGTCGATCTGCTTCCAGAGCTGGGCGAGCTCGGCCCGGAACTCGTCGCTGGCCTGCTGCTCCATGGTCTCTTCGGGCATGTACACGAAGAGGGCGAGGGGGGTCGGCGCCCGCTGGCACCACCGGGGCAGCACCGACCGCAGCGCCTTCACGGTCTCGACCCGGGTCTCGGCGGCGTAATCGATGATGACGTTGCGCCAGAGCATGACGCGACCCCGCCCCGAGGTGAGGTGGGTCTCGATGCGATCTTTCATTCGATGCAGCGGCCCTTATCGCACCCCTTCCCCCGCGGGAATGTCTTGGATCGTACCCGCCTCCGATTCCCCTTCGATATCCTTGCAGCAGCGAAACCCGAGGTGATAATTCCGGTGGCTGACCGGGCTCAACACCCTGGTTTCATGCCAGTCCGGGGCCCGCCAGCGGCAATCGTCCTCGTGGGGGAGCTTGCCAAAAAATCCAAACCAGCTCCCCTTCATCTCGGTGACCCCCCCGTCCCCCAGGGAGGCCAGCTCCCCCGGGGCCAGCGGCAGGTTCATGTGCTCCGCGACGTTCCCGTGGAGATCGTAGACGCCGAAGGGGCTGCGGCACGAGGGGAACGAGCCCGCCGGGTAGGTGTAGGAGCCGCATTTGTCCCAGTCTCCGGTGCATTTCGCGGCTCGCCACCCGAAGGTGGCGCACCGGTACGGGTCCCGCCAGCCCTCGTACGCCCACCGGATCTCCCGGGTGGTGTTGTGCTTGTGGGTCGCCTGGAGCCGGTCCCGATCGAAGGCGTACTCCTCCTCGGGGGGTCGCAGCGCCCCGGCGCAGGCCCCCTCCCACTCGTGGGCGTCGCAGAGCCGCTTGCCCACCGCCCGGCACAGGGTCGCCGCCTCGTTGGCGCGGGCGTAAACCACCGGGTACTCGCAGGGGATCCCGGGGAACTCGAAGCGATCGATGCACACCCGCGCGTCCCCCTCCCGCTGCCCGGCCGCCGGGTTGTAGAGCGGCGCCATGAACGGCGCTCCGCAGCGGGGGCTCTCCGGATCGCGGACCCCCGCCTCCGCGCGCACCTTCCGGCACTCGGCCCGGCTCATCGGGTGCACCGTGAGCTGCGGGTTGCCCTGGCTCAGGTAAGGGGAGAGCGCGAAGACGTCGCGCAGCACCTGGACCCGCTCCTCGGGCAGCTCCATCGCGCGCTGGATCGTCTCGATCAGCCGGGCGCGCTGCTCCTCCAGGTTGTCCGGCTCGTTCTCGTCCTGCGAGGCGGGCGCGGGCGGGGCCTCCGGCGCGGCGGCGACCTCGGCTCGCGCCTCCGCGGGGGCCGGTACCGCCAGGACCACCGGCGGCGCCTGCTCGCAGCTCGAGGCCACCAGAAACGAGAGGGCCAGCAGCGCGAGAGCCCCGGAAGATGTGCGGCGCATGTGCGGCGCCGATCGTAAGAACCCGGCGCAACATGGGCCCAATTTCACGCTGCCTTGACGGGCCGGCGGCCGGGCGGTCCCATGGGGCTCATGTATCACCCCCTTGTCCCTTGCCCCGGGTGCCGACGCCACGTGCGCGCCGCCGAGGCGGTCTGCCCCTTCTGCACCCATGACCTGCAGGAGGCGAACCTCGCCAGCCGCACCATCCCGGCATCGCCCCAGCGCCTGCACCGGGCCGCGGCCTTCGCGTTCACCGCCACCCTCGCCCTGGCCGCCTGCAGCGACGACAAGGATGGCTCCAGGACAGGCCAGACCGGCACCACGGGCGGCACCTCCGCCGGCACCAGCGGCGCGGGGGGCAGCGGCAACGCCGGCGGGAGCAGCGGCGCGGGGGGGTCGACCGCCGGGAGCGCTGGCGCAGGCGGCAGCGCCGCCGGGTCCTCCGGGGCCAACAGCGCCGGCAACACCCCGGACGCGGGGCCCGACGACGACGGCGGCAACATGGCCGAGTACGGCGCGCCCCCGCCCGATGCAGGCCCCGACGATGACGGCGGCAACATGGCCGAATATGGGTCACCGCCGCCGGATGCAGGCCCCGATGACGGGGGCAACAACAACGCGGATTACGGCGCGCCGCCCCCCCCCTGAGCCTCACCGAGCGGCCGCCGGGAAGGCGCTGGTCGGGGTTAACGAAGATGCACCGTCCGGGCGCCGAGGTGCTAGGCTGCCGGCCCTCGTAACCTTCAGCCCGAGAAACCCATGACTCAACCGGCGAACGGCAACAACGGCGCATCCCAGGCGTCGTCCCTCACCCTGACCGGCGGCGCGGCGATCGTCGCCCCTGTCCAGTCCTTCCCCAACGGAATCCCCGGCAACGCCCTGGTGGTGATGCCGCTGTCCAAGCCCACGGACGAGCTGGTGGACAAGCTCCAGCAGGGTCCGGTCGTCATCACCCAGGAGCAGATGTGGCAGCTCCTCGGGTTCAACGGGCCGGCGGTGCAGGTCCAGGACGACCAGGGGCGCCCGATCGCCATCGGCCTCGAAGACCTGCTGGCGGGCCTGGACAAGCACTGGCAAGAGGCGCCCGATGACCTGAACCGGGCCCGGATGTACGCCCAGGAGCTCCTCAAGTACAACCGGTACGAGAAGGCCGAGACGGTGCTGGCCAAGATCGTGGCCAAGGGCGGCCTGGTGGGCGACGACTGGCTGGCGCTGGGCGTGACCCAGATGCAGCTCGAGAAGTTCGACAAGGCCGAGAGCACCCTCAAGGGCGCTCAGAACATCATGAAGACCAACCCGTACCCTTCGCTCCACCTGGCGAAGCTGTACAAGCAGAAGAACGACGAGGCGGCGCAGCGGGCGATGACCCTCAAGGCCATCGATATCGAGCCCAACGCGGTCGATGCCTGGGGTTACCTGTTCTTCCAGGTCCGCGAGAAGGACGGAGAAGAGGCCGCCATCAAGGAGGTCGAGAAGATCGCCGGGGGCGAGAAGAACAAGGGCCGCGCCGCCCCGTTCATCGCGATCCAGGGCTTCTACGCCGAGCAAGAGGAGGGCCGCGAGCAGGCCATCCGCTGGGCCAAGCGCGCGGTCGAGACCAACACCAACGACCCCCTCGCCCTCCTCTGCCTCTCCGCGCTGTACGGGCAGAACAACCAGCTCGACGAGGTGATCCGGCTGCTCCAGCCCCACGAGGCCAAGATGGCCCGCGACGTGCGGCTCGCTCACAACTACTTCGAGGCCCTCTTCCAGAGCCGCCAGATCGACAAGGTCACCAAGCTGCTCAACGCCCTCGCCGGCTCCCAGGACCGCGAGGTCAAGCAGTTCGCCATCGAGCGCAGCCGCGCCGTCGCCCAGTTCCTCCAGCAGCAGCAGCAGCAGCTCGCCCAGGCCGCCCAGCAGGCCGGGAACGTGTCGCCCCCGGCCCCCGGCGGCGTCGCTCGCAAGGGCTGAGCTTGCGGCCCTGCGGGGCCAGAGCCAGGTTCCGCGTCCATGGACGCGATCGTCATTGGCTCCGGCCCCAACGGCCTCACCGCTGCCGCTCACCTGGCGAAGGCCGGCTGGTCCGTCCTCGTCCTCGAGGCCCAGCCGCACCTGGGGGGCGCCTGCCGCAGCTACCCGGGCACCCGCCCCGGCTTCCTCCACGACTTCGGCGCGGGTTTCTTCCCTTTTGCCCCCATCAGCCCCGCCTTCACCGGGCTTGACCTCCCTGGTCTCACCTGGCTCCACGGGGCCATCGACAGCGCCCACCCGGGCCCTGACGGCTCGTGCCCCAGCCTCGCCCGCGACCACGAGCAGATCCTCCGCACCTTCGGCAAGGACGGCGAGGGGTTTCGCGGCCTGGTGCGCTGGTTCCAGCGGTGCCGCGACGCGCTGGTGCCCGCGCTCCTGGCCACGCCGGCCCCGGTCGGCGCCGCCTTCACCCTCGGCGTCGACAACCTCCTCACCTTCGCCTCCCTCGCCCTGCAGAGCGGTCGTGGCCTCGGAGAAGGGCGCTTCGCCACCGACGCCGCCCGCCGGGTCATCCCCGGGCTTGGCCTCCACGCCGACGTGGGCCCTGACGACCCCGCGGGCGCCGCCGTGGGCGTCATGCTCGCCCTCCTCGCCTGCGACACCGGCTTCGGGGTCCCCCGGGGCGGCGCCGGCGCCATCACCCAGGCCCTCCGCTCCTACGTCGAGGCCCGCGGCGGCAAGGTGCTCCTCAACACCCGCGTCGAGCAGGTCTTGGTGCGCGATGGCCGCGCCGTCGCCGTGCGCGCCTCCGATGGCCAGGAGTACCAGGCCCACCGCGCCGTGCTCGCCGACGTGAGCGCCCAGGCCCTCTTCCTCAGGCTCCTGCCTCCCGAACTCGTCCCCCCGCGGGTCCAGCGCTCCATGCGTCGCTTCCCCCAGGGATGGGGCACCTTCAAGCTCGACCTCGAGCTCCAGGGCCCGGTCCCCTGGCGCTGCCCCGAGGCTCGTCAGGCTGCCGTCGTCCACGCCGGCGATGACGTCGAGGACCTCGCCCGCTTCACCGCCGAGGTCCGCGCAGGCAAGCTCCCCTCGAACCCTTACCTGGTCATCGGTCAGCAGTCCCTCCTCGACCCCTCCCGCGCACCGGAAGGCGCCCACACCCTCTACATCTACACCCACGCCCCCTCCCACATCGCCGGCGGCTGGCCCGCCCACCGCCAGCGCCTCGCCGACGCCATCGAGGCCCGCATCGAGGCCCTCGCGCCGGGCTTTCGATCCCTGATCCAGGGAAGGGTCATTCACGACCCTTCCGATCTGGAGGCGCAAAACGAGAACCTGATCGGCGGGGATCTCGGGGGGGGCACCGCGGCCATCACCCACCAGTTCTTCTTCCGCCCGGTGTTTCCCTACTTCCGCTACCGGACGCCGGTATCGGGGCTCTACCTGTGCTCATCCTACGCGCACCCGGGGACCGGGGTGCACGGTGCCTGCGGCTACAACGCGGCGCAGGCGGCGATGCTCGACGGGAACTCCGGCAGCGACGCAAGGCGTTCCTGAACGGCGGGTCATCGGGGTCCGGTCCCAGGCGATCCCCTGGTCCTGGTGCGTTGTTATCCGGAGATGCGCGACGCGGAATCAATCCCATCCAGGCAGCCGACGGTGCTGCTTGAGGTGCTCGCGCAGCGCCGCGAGGCCTGCCACGTCCAGGTTTGCCATCCTCCTCTTCTGCTCCTCGCTCGGCACGACCCCCAGCACCTCGCACAGGTCCTCCACCGCACCCCTCAACCCGGCCTCCCTGCCTCGGGCTTCTCCGCGGGCTTCTCCGCGGGCTTCTCCGCGGGCTTCTCCGCGTGCCTCGGCCTCGCTGGCCAGCTGCCGCGCCTGCATCACCTCGTCCAGCGCGCGCCGGTATGCGTCTGTCTTCGCCTCGCTCCACCTCGTACGGTCCGCCAGCGCCATCGCCTCCCTCTGCTCGGCGCTCAGCTCCTGCGGCAGCGACGGCAGCTTCGACCCGCTGCGAAACAGCCACGCCCACCGCTCCGCCGCCGTCTTCAGCGGGCCCTCCTCGGGCACCTTCGGCAGCTCCACAAACACGTACGACACCTGCTCCATCTCGTTGGTCGCACCCAGCTTTTCCTTCATCTTCCAGTGGCTCACCAGCGGCACCCTCGGCTGCCCCGCTCGGTCCTGCCCCTCGTCGGGCCACAGCAGGAAGTCGCAGATCGAAACGCCGATCACCGGCGCAAGCTCGTGGTACCCCTGGCCCTCCTTGAGCTGGCTGTCGTAGGCGCGGCAGGCGTTGAAGACGATGCGGTTGACGAAGCCCGCCATCGGTAGCACCTGCACCTCGATCACAAAGATCTTCCCGCTCTGATCCCGGGCCTTCAGGTCAAGAATCGACAGCTTGGCGCCCGCGAGCGGGGGCCTCTGCTCGGGGGGGAGCGGGGAGAGCGAGACGATGCGAGCGGGCCCCTGGCGGTCGAGGAGGTCGTTGAGGAGGGCGATGGTGAGGCCCGGGTGTTCGCCGAAGATGTGGTGAAAGAGAAAATCGTTCTTGAGGTCTCCGAACGCCATCATGACCAGGCTACCACGCACCCCCTGTGCCAGCGGTCGAGGGCCTGTTTTGTCGAAGAAGCTGCGGGGTCGAGGTGGCGAGACCGCCAGCTTCAGGTGACGGTCCGCCACCGCGGAGGCGCCGCTCAGGGGGCCGCCAGGATGCAGGTGTTGCGGGGCGAATCGGCCTGGTCACAGAAGGTCTGCACCTGCACGTCAAGGCCGGCTTCCTCGAGGCAGGCGGCGCGGTCGAGCACGATCAGGACCTCGACCAGCCGCGAGAGCATGTGCCTGGGCAGCGCCAGCCGCCGCATGTGCTCGTGCTGCCGGGCGCCCTCGAGCTCATGGAAGCGCAGCTCGTCCTCGGTGGCCGGCTCAAGCCCCCGTAGCCGCAGCGCATGGCCCGCCAGCTCGACCAGCCCCTTGTGGGCCCGGCGGCGGTTGATGCCGCGCATCGCCTCCCCCGGGGCGAGGTCGAGGCCCCGGCTTCGCAGCAGCAAGAAGAGCGCATGGCGCGCCTGCCGCGCGGCCAGCGTCTGCTCGATGCTGTCCTCGACGCCCTCGGGCCGCGAGGTCAGGTTGGCCAGGCCCAGCGAGGCTTTTTGCAGCCGCAGCGCCGAGCCTGCCCGCGACAGAGGCTCGCGCACCGGCCCCGGGATCTTCTGGAAGCAGCACGAGATCAGCGCCGCCCCGCAGCCGGCGCCCGCAGCCGCCTGCGCCAGCAGATCGCCCACGGTCCCGCAGGCATGCAGCCCCACCGCCAGATCGCCCCCGCGCAGCAGCAGCGGCTCGCGGCAGGCATCGACGCGCTCGAAGCGCGCTCGCAGGGCGCCAGCCTGCCGCTCGCGGGCATCCTGCAGCCCCGCGGCCCGCCGCAGCAGCGCCTCGTCGCGGTCGATACCCAGCGCGTCCCGCTCGAATAGCTCGGCCACCAGCCGCGTGAGGTGGCCGGCGCCAGCCCCCACATCGACGATGCGCGAGGCCCGCTCTGCCATCGGCGCGATCGCCCCCAGGATCATCGCCAGCTGCCTCCCCTTGCGCTCGCCCACCGCTCGCAGCGCGGCCCGCGGCGGCGCCAGCGGACGGCGCAGCGCCGGCAGCTCGCAGGCCCGCGTCACCGCCTCGCCCAGCGCCACCAGGCTCACGGGCGCGCCGGCCAGCGACGGCAGCGCCGCCGCCAGCCCCTCCACCTCGCATCGTTTGAGCTCCAACGGATCGAGGGAAAGCAAGAACCCTCCCCAGCCTCGCGCCTCGCACCAGCCCGGCGGCTCGGGTCCGTCGATAGGACCGTCAAGGATGTCGATCACCGGCAACAACGCGTCGAGCGCGCGGTGCAACCTCGCGACCGCGGTCATGGACGGCGCAGCCATGGCGCGACCCTAGCACGGCCCCCTGGCCCCAAGGCCCCGGCTCCAGGCCTTTTCTCGCTGATCCAGCACAAGGGTCACAAGATACCCTTCCCCTCCGAAGGCGCGAGACGAGAACCTGATCGGCAGAGATCTCGGGGGGTACCGCGGCCATCGCCTACCCGTTCTCGATGCTCGACGGGCACGGCCTGCTCAGAAGCGCAGGACCCGGACGCCTGCGGTGTGCCTCCAGCCCTGAGCGCCGGAGGGCTGGTAGCAGAGCAGGAGCCTGGTGCGAGGGCCCACCGGGAGCGCATCGACGCACTGGCCCGGGGTGGTCTTCCAGGGTGGCGAGGGCACCGGGGGCGCAGGCGAGGAAAGGAACGCGAGGGTGCCGCCGTGCAGCGGGGAGAATTCGTCCACGGTTCGCTTCTCGGAGCCATCCAGCGCGATGGTTTTTCCCGAGCGTAGCCAGGTGGCCAGCCAGGGTTCTTCCGGGGAAGGGCGGTGCAGCAACACGTGGTCGTGAAACACCTCCAGGACGCGCGAATCGCCCTCGAAGTCCTCGGTTTTGGGCTCTCCCTTCGGGGGGATCAAGGTGCGCCAGGAGCGACGCATGGTGTTCATGAACGGCGGGTCATCGGGGGCCGGCTCAAAGCGACCGAAGAGGGCGAGCGAGCCATCCTCCAGGGCCATCGCCCCCTCCCCGAGGGGCAGCGGGAACGACTCGTCGAGCAGGATCTTCTTGCCCCCCTTCCCGAGCCGCCCCCGCAGGAGCAACGTCTGGCCATCGTAAGAGCCCGGGTCCGTCTCCAGCTCGTTCAGCAACGAAGGCTCGCCGGGGGAGTCGACGAGGAGCGAGCGGGTCCTGGTCATGGCGCGGAGCGGCTCCTCCTCGGCCTCCGCCAGGATCTCGGTGCCAGCCTGGGGGCCAGAGAGGACCAGCACGGACTGACCCCGGTTCACCGGCACCATCCAGCTCCCACGGATCAAGGTGGCACGCCGCTCCACGGAGCGCGCGGCGCCGACCCGGCTCGGCGCCCCCAGCCCCTTGCCCAGCGGGTCGATCCGCTGCGCCACCAGCTCCCCGGCCTGGTCCAGCACCACGACGCCCTCCTTGCTCCGGGGGTCGTAGCCTGCCGAGACGATCTCCTGCTCTGGCGCGGCGCGCAGCCCGACCGGCAGGTCGACGCGCTCCTGCTCTCCGACGAGGCGCTCGCGCACCTTGGGTCGCGCCTCGAGCCGCAGCAGCGGCGCCGGTTGCCCCTCCTCGCGCCGGTTGCCCCTCCTCGCCCCGGGCGATCTCCCGCGGGGGGCCTTCCGCCACGCCTTCGCGCCGGGTGCGCTGCACCATGATGCGCTTGACCACGCTCGGGTCATCGACCCCGCGGGAGGCCGAGAAGCCGCACCTCAGGCCACGACGCGCCACCTCCCGGCGCTCGGCGACGGACACCCGGGCCGAGCCCTTTTCCGGTGGGATCGCCTCGCTCCAGGTGAGCAGGAAGGCCGTGTCCAGCTCGCCGCTGTCGTTCATGTTGGGGATCGCTGCCCACTCGACCGCCGGCGCCCTCTTCGCCGCAAGCACGTCCCGGGCCTGCTGCGCCGTGGTCACCACCTGGATCCGGTGCATCGTGGGCTTCCCCAGCGTGGCGATGGCGCCGCTCAGCACCAGCGGCGCCGAGACAACGCCCCCGGCATGCCAGAGCGCCACCGGCCCCCTGGCGGTCTCGACGATCTGCTCGACGCGCACGCTGGCCTGCAGCTTGAAGACCCTCTCCGAACGCCCATCCAGCACCCCCAGGGTCTGCTCCTTTCCCTCGCTCAGCAGGGCGTAAGCCCCCTGCTTTCCTGGCCAGATCCAGTCCCAGTTGCGCGAGACCTTCACCGGGGCAAACGCCCCCACGACGCCCACCGGGAACCGCGCCGGCGACCCCTTGCCGTCCTTCCAGGGGGCGAAGAAGAAGCCCGTGCAGCCCTCGTCCGGGGCCGCGTTCCACGCGCACCCCTGGCCCTCCACCCGGGAACGGGCCAGCACCAGCACTCCTTGATCCGTGGGCGCCGCGCGGAACAACCGAGGCTCGTGGATCACCTCGGGCTGGGCACCAAGGAGGGGCGACCAGGGCTCGATCCCGGGCGGGCCGGCGGTCGTGTCAGGGCCCAGCTCCTGTGGCTCTGCGGCGGCCACAGGACCCGCCGATGCAGAGGTCGAGGCCACAGGGGCAGCGGCCCCGGGGGTGACTGCGGGCGGCACCCCGGTGCAGGAAGAGAGCAGGGACGGTACGAGGTGCGCCGCAAGGAGGTGACCCCAGGGATGACGTTGCATCCCAGGGATGCTCTCACCCCGTCCCCCTTGAAAGAAAGACCCCAGCCCCTCCCCGCCGCCAGGGGCTCAGGGGCCGCCGTAGAACACGATGCGCGCCCCGAGCGTGGTCAGGTGCTCGGTGTAAATCTCGGTGCTGCGGCGCTCGTACGAGAGCGCAGGGCCGCCGTGGATCTTCCAGAAGAGCGTGGGCTCGTAGAAGGCCGAGAGCCGCACCATCGAGAACCCGCCGCCCTGCGCCCGGATATCGAGGTCGTCGCTCGCGTTGACGATGCTCGCGGAGCCAGTGCCAAAATCGAGCCCCAGCCCCAGGTCACGAAAGACACCACCCCGGGAGACCAGCGGCCACACATCGACGCCGAAGAAGACCTCGGAGCCGGAGATCCTGAGGCCGCTCTTGGTGGCCGAGCTGGTCGAGCCACCGACGCGGAACGTGAACCAGTCGGTGAAGGAGCCCCCGATCCACCCCCCCGCGGCGTACCCGGCGGCGAGGCCCGGCTCGGCGGTCTGGTCCCGCAGGCTGAACTTGACCCGTGTACCAGAAGCGCTGGTGAGCGCGAGCCCGCCATGGACGCCGAGCACCAGCCCCCCACGCCGCTCGTAAGTGACCGGGATGTACGGGTTCTCGTTCGGGTCTGCCGGAGGAGCCGGCGGCGGAGCGGTCAGGTCGAGCGTCTCGCTGGCCCCCGCAGCCGGAGCCTCGGCGCCGGTCGCCCCGGTCGCCGGAGCCTCGGCAGGTGGGGGCGCTTTCTCTGGTGCCGGAGGTTCCTGGGCCAGGGCCGGCGACGTGAGCAGCGCCACGGAGGAGAGCGCGAGCAGCTCGCGCCAGGCTCGGGGAAGCAGGGAGATCCTCGGCATGGGGTTCGGGCGCCGTATAGCACGGGTGCCAGGCACCGGGCGTCTTGCCTAGCGCGCTGGCGCTGCAGGGGTTGTTAAAAATTGAATCCATGAGGGCCCGTGGTGTCCCGGAGCGCCCAGCTGGCGTCTGCTAGAAGACCTTGACCCCTCTGGCGTAGGGCGCGAGATGAGGCCGCTGGCCGCTGGTCTCGGAGACCCGAAACACACCGGCATCGTCCAGAGAAAAGGTGGCCTTGTGGGTGGTCCGGAAGGGGGGACGCTCGCGCTTCATCTCCTCCACGAGGTTCCAGTCCTCGCCGCCCTCTTCCACCTCCATGTAGCTGTTCTCGGTGGTCTCTTCGAGGGGGATCGAGACCGGGCAACGGGGCTCCCCGGGGGCCTCTGGCAGCACGCAAACCGTGAGGTTCCGCGACTCGTAGCTGTCCGTCTGCAGCCCCGCCATGTTGCTGTCGTGGTTGGACTGTCCCCACCACACCAGCACGACCTCACGAGCCCCGATCTTGCGACGCTCGAAGCGCTCGAAGCGCCCCTTGTTGTGGACCCCGAAGGCCCCCGGTTCGTAGTCCGACCCCAGCAGGGCGAGGCGTCGGGCGCCCCACGCCCCTTCGGCCATGAGGAAGTAGGGGTGCTCGGGCCCGTCCTGCTGCCCCCACTGGAGCACCACCAGCCCGGACTTGTCCCGGCCTTCCTCCGCGAAGAAGACAGCCCCCTTGGGGTCACGCAAGAACAGATCCGGCGCCTCCCGCTGGCGCATGCACTCTTCCAGGGCCTTCCGCGAGGGGAAGCGCGCGTCGCACCCCTGACCGCCCAGCTTCTCCAGGCGCCCCTGGACGATGGCGCTGGGGCGCAGCGCCAGGGACGCCTCGTAGTGCCTCCGCGCCGCGTCCACCTCGCCCTTCTTCTCCTCGACCATGCCCTCGTTGAACAGGATCGAAGCCCGGAGCCCGGGCTCGGTGGCCCCCCGCAGGGCTCGTCGGTGAAAGCCTCGCGCTCGCTCCAGCTCCCCCCCGTGCAGCGACGCGTACCCCATCTCGGCAAGCACCCGTGGGTCCTCCGGCCTGGCCTTCAGCGCCTCCTCGTAGCGAGCCATGGCCTCGCTCCACTTCTTCGCCTGCGCCAGCTTGCGCCCCTCGGCCAGCTCGCGCACGTGGACACGCAGCGCCTCCCGCCCGACCCGCGGCTCGACCCCCGCCTCCTTCTTCGTGGCCCCCTTCCTGCCGGGCATGGCCCCGCTCTCCCCGGCGCTGGCGGACGGGGCGCTGGCGGACGGCGAGGCTCCGACCACGGCGACCGTTCTGGCGGCGCTCACCCCCGGAGCAGCGACCGGAGCCACGACCGCCTCCTCCCCCTTGCTGCACCCCAGCACCACGCTGACCAGCGCGCCCACCAGCCGTCGCGTCACCATCGCACCGCCGTGTACCATGCCCCCTCGACGCGCCTCTCCTTTCCGCCTCAGCGCCACGCCCCTTCCCCCTGCCCCTTGCCGAGCCTGCCCGGGCGCTGTCCGGAAACACCACGCCTCCTCGTCCGGCCCCCATGCCTCCGCGGCTCCTCGACGCCACCTCGCCCCTCGGGGCTGCCCTGCCCTCCCCTGCCCTGGGGTTCTCGGTCCTCAGCTACAACGTCCTGCTCCCCAATAGCGCCCAGCACGGCTGGTGGATCCCGAAATTTTACGACCCTGCGATCCCCCCCGAACACCGCTCCTGGCCCCACCGCCAGGCGCTGCTGCGCCAGGGGATCCTCGCCGCCGCCCCCGATCTCCTCTGCCTCCAGGAGACCACCCCCGAGTGCTTCCCGCAGGACTGGTCCTTCCTCGCGGAGGCTGGCTACGACCACGTCGTCCACCGCAAGGGCGACCTCCGCTGCGCCACCTTCTGGCGCACCTCCGCCTTCTCCCTCGCCTCCGAACCTCGCCACCTCGATCGGGTCCTCCTCCTCTCCCTCTCCGCGCGGCACACCGATCGCGTCCTCCAGGTCGCCAACGTCCACCTCAAGGCCGGGCCCGAGCCCCGGCGGCGCCTCCAGCAGATCTCCGACACCCTCGACCAGATGGCCAAAAGGGGCCCTGGCCCCGCCATCCTCTGCGGTGATTTCAACTGCGAGGTCGCCGGCAGCGCCGTCGGTCACCTGCTCCTCGGCCGCGAGGTCTCCCCGGAATTTCGCGAACCCGAGCGCCCCCACGAGGCCCTCACCAGCAGGGTAAAAAAGAACCCTTTTGGCCCCTTCCTCGACGCTTACCAGGCCGCCTTCGCCCCCCACGACGCCCCGGCGACGCTCCTGCTCCCCGACCGCGAACGGTTCTTCTTCGACGAGCAAGGGGCCGTCTCCGTGGGCTGCATCCAGGCCATCCAGCGGCTCTTTGCGCGCTTCGCCGCCGGGTCTCCGGAGATGGACCGCCGCGCCGTCGATGCCTGGATAGAGGCCGTCAACGGCGCCCCCGGGCGCGGCAGCGAGTGGAGCAAGGCCCGGGAGATCTTCGAGGCCCGCGGGGTCGAGGCGCTCCGCTGTGAGGATATGGAAAAGATCTACACGATGGAGCTGGCAGAGGGCAAGCCCTGGGGCATCGTCCACGACCTGGCGCGCTGCGGCGCGCTGGCAGAGGCGCCGCCGCACCGCCTGCTGCGCCGACGCTTTGATCAGATCCACGGGGCCGGGCCCCTGGAGCTGGAGGCCGTGAGGGCGGTTTTGACACCGGAACAGGAGGCCTGGGTGCAGCAGGGACAGACCTTGCCCGGCAGCTGGCACCCTTCCGATCATCTGCCGGTGGGCGCGGTGTACCGCTGGTGCGAGGGCGAAGGCGCGGGAGAATCCGCTTGCGCTGGAGGATGACCAGGACAGCGGAACCACGGCCCGAGAGAGCCAGGGATGACCCCGGGGATGAGGGTTGCGGCGGGGAAAGCGAGCGGTAGGGTAAACCGCCATGCGCACTGGACTTGTCGCTCGCTTGTTGCTTGGTCTCCTGGGATGCACGGCGCCTTCGCTGGCGCTGGAACGGGCGCGAGGGCCCCAGGATCTGCGCTTCTCCGGGGGCCCCGAGGCCGCCGCCCGGTCGTACCTTGGCTCGGCGAGCGCGCCAGCGGAGGCCCGCGGGGTCGACCTGGAGCGGAAGACGGTGCTCCCCGGGAGCAAGGCGACGACGGTGCGGTTCACGCAGCGGTACCAGGGGCTGCCGGTGCTGCGGGCCGGGGCGGCGGTGCGGGTGGGGACGGACGGGCGGGTGCACCTGGCGGTGACGGATCTGGCGCCGGGGTTGGCGGTGAGCATCGAGCCGACGGTGGCTCCCGAGGCGGCGCGAGCGCTGGTGGCGAGCAAGGCCGGGGTGGGCCTCGACAAGGTGAAGACACCGCGGCTGGCGGTGCTCCCGGGGGGCGAAGATGCGCCGGAGGGGCGGCTGGTCTGGGAGATGGATGCGGCCTCGCGCCTCGGCGGCGAGCGGTTCCTGGTCGATGCACACCGGGGCACGCTGGTCAGCCGTCAGGCGCTGGCGCGCGAGGTCCTCGGGCGGGTGTTCAAGGTCAGCTCGAAGGAGACGCCCAAGGCCACCGACGAGCCCCTCCTCGACCTCGACCCCGCTGAACCCCAGCGTCTCAACGCCTACAACGGTCGCCTCTCGATGTACCAGTACGTCTCTGGCGGCCAGCAGCAGCCCTTCGTCGGCTCCCAGGACATCGGCCCCAACGTGGGGGTCGATTTCCTCTACGATCCGCCGTCCAAGATCGACAAGACCGACGAGTTCGCGGTGGTGAACAGCTACTACCACATCCACCGGATCCACGAGTTCTTCGAGAAGGGCCTCGGCGTCGACATGTCCCCGACCTCCTGGGGCCTCGGCGTCATCGCCAACGCCCGCGAATCCGGCGCCCCGATGGACAACGCCTTCTACTCCCAGGCCGGCATGGATGAACCCTCCCACCCGAACCTGATCGCCATCGGCCAGGGCTCCGAGGATTTCGCCTGGGACTCGGACGTGTTCATGCACGAGTTCACCCATTACGTGAGCCAGAACGCCATCGGCTACAACCAGGGCCAGTTCGGCATCGACCAGTTCGGCGTCTCGGCCTTCGGCGGCAGCATCGACGAGGGCATCTCCGATTACTTCGCCTGCACCGTCAACAACAGCCCCTCCATGGGCGAGGCGGTGCTCCAGGGCAGCGGGCGTGACCTGTCCATCGACGACGGGCGGCGCTGCCCCGAGGGCCTCTTCGGCGAGGTCCACGAGGACGGCAAGATCATCGGCAACATCGCCTGGAAGATCCGCGAGCTGGTGGGCCCGGAGCTCGCGGACCAGCTGATCTGGGGCGGCTCCTCCCTCCTCCCCTTCGCCACCTCCCTCCAGGACTTTGCCGATAACGTCACCGCCGTCGCCGAGGAGATGGTCACCGACGGCAAGCTCTCGGCCGAGCAGCTCGCCCAGATCAAGGTCTACTTCGACGAGCGTGGCCTCTACGACTGCGGCCGCATCCTCTCGCTCAACACCGAGGCGCGCTCCGTCAACCAGCTCGGCCTCGACCTCATGGGCCAGTTCTTCGGCGTCGGCTGCTTCCAGCTCAAGAACTTCCTCTCCCTCTCCTCCCCCTTCCACTTCAGCTACAAACCCGACGAGGACGCCAAGAAGATCCGCTTCGACGTCGTCGTCAACGAGGTCTTCGGCGGCGGGACCCTCGACTGGCGCCTCCTCGTCCGTCGCGGCAAACCCGTCGCCTTCGGCCCCTCCCAGAACGGCTTCCCGGAGCCCTTCGACTTCGACTTCGACTTCGGCGCCAGCTCCGACTCCGGCGGCTCCTTCGAGATCGGCGAAGGCACCCCCCACAAGCTCGTCCCGGGCTCCACCTACTACGCCGTCCTCGTCCACCAGAACTGCCCTTACACCCAGCTCACCGTCCTCGCCTCCTCCGACAACGGCACCGGCGGCGCGGGCCAGGGCGGCGGCGGCTCCGGGGGCGCCAGCGGTACCGCAGGGGCCGGCGTGGGGGGCGCCGGCGCGGGCGGGGCCGGTGGCTCCGCGGGCCTCGGCGGCGCCGGCGCCGCCGGGAAGGCCGGCGCAGGGGTGTCCGGAAGGTCCGGACAGGCGGGGCTGGGCGGCCTGGGCGGCCTGGGCGGCCAGGGGGGCACCCCGCCGGTCGGGGCCAACATCGAGGGCGTGGTCACGCCGGAGGGCGGCGAGGGCTGCGGTTGCCGCGCCGCTGGCGCCCCGGCGAGCCCCGGGGCCGCGGGCGGTGTGGCGCTTGGCCTGGCGGCCCTGCTCCGCCGGCGCCGCGCCCGGGCTGCTCGCTGAGCGGGGGGGCGCACGGCTCCCCCTCGCGCTGGCGAGAGGATCCGTCCTGCCCCTCAGCGCTGCTGCGTCTTCAGCCAGGTGATGGCTGCCATCTCGCTCGTGAACAGCCGCGTGGGGGCCGTGGGCTGGTTGATCTTGATGAAGAAGTTTCCGATCATCTCGCTCAACCCGCTGCCCACGATGAGGGCATTGGCCATCAGGTGAACCGAGTTCTCGGCGTAGAACTCGCGCACCCCCCGCCCCGTCGGGCCGCTCTCGCGCAGGTCGACCAGCAGCAGCCGCTTCTGACCTCCCGCCAGCTCGTGAAAGATGCGCATGTTCGCCCGCGCGTCTTCCAGCTCCTGGCGCACCCCCGGCTTGGAAGTCTGATGCACGATCCCATCGTCACGCAGGACGTACACACACGTCGGCGTCTCGACCCTCTTCATCAGGGAATCTTCTATCGAATCAGTACCCACCCGAAAAGGGTTGTCCGTCGGTGTTTCAAGTGCACACGTTGCACCACATCGCGCGAGGTCGAAGCAAGATGAAACCAGCGCGGTCAGGACCCACGAGATCCGCGCCGGGGACGCGCGGCTTGTGGCGGAGAGGTGCTGGAGCAAACCAGGCGCGGTGGCGAGGGGGGCCCGGCGGTGCGACCCTGAGGGCCATGCAAACGCTCTCGATCTGGAGAGGCTCGATCGTGCTGCTCGACGACGGCGACGAGTGGCCGCGCCTGTGGGCTCCCTACGCCCCGTTCGGCGTGCTGCGGCGCGAGCTTGAAGCAGGCGGTCGGGCCGGGCCAGCGCCGAGGCGGGCCGGCGTGCGCAGCGCGTGGCAGCTGCAAGGCTGGGGCGAGTGGGTGGCGATCCTGGGGGGGAGCTGGGCGCCGGCCGCCGGGGGCCCGTGCGTGATCGAGGTGCAGATCGGCGGGCCTGACGGTCTCGAGCGGTGGCTGGCCGAGCCGGTGCTGGACGGGGCGCTGACGGCGCTGGCAGGGGGCGCGCCAGGGCCAGGGACGCTGCGCGTGGACCGCGCCACGGTGCACCCGGTGGACTGCCAGCCCTGGGCCTTCCGCGCCGCGTCCTTTGCGCTGGTGAAGGCGCTGTGCGGAGGCCTCGAGCCCGGGCAGCTCTGCGAGGAGGCGAGCGCATTTTTCTCCCGTCGAGGTCGCTGAACAGAGTGGGCAGGCGGATCTGAAAGCCGGGGGGAAATGCGAGTGCAGCGCTCGCCTTATCGTGATGGCCTCGCCTGGCCAGCCACGCCATGCTGCGCCGCGCGCTGAGCACCGTGCCATCGAGCACCCTCGAAGTTCAAGGGGTCTGCCGGCCACGATGCCTGCTGCTCCCGGGGAAACCCTTCGAGCCCTCCCTATCACGGTGGCTTTCGGGAGTTTCATCCACCAGGTCACAGCATGGATACAACCATCGCCCCTGGCGCCCGCCCCTGTTGAGAAGGTGGGGCTAGCTGTGGAAAGTCGAGGAGCCGGAGCCAAAACCTTGCGGGTATTCGTAGAAAGTGTGGGCCCGGATGTGGCGCTCCGAGTGGCGCTCGCACCAGATCTTCTCGCCGCCGGTCGCCTGGCGCACCGCCACGCAATCGGGGCAAGGCGGCAGGATCTCGGGGACCTCCGGGCTCTCGTTGCGCCTGGCCCGGACCACCAGCACCGGGCACGGCGCCTTGCGCACCAGCGTCTCGGCGACGGAGCCCAGCAGGAGCCGCTCGATGCGCCCCGGGTCGTGGGTCCCCGAGAGGAGCAGGTCGGCCTCCAGCTCGGCGGTGAGCTGCAGGATGGACGTCCGCGGGTTGCCCGTCACCAGGTGCCCCGTGGCCTTGACCCCCTGCTGCTCGGCGCGGTGCAGCAGCCGCTCCAGGTGCTCGCGGCTTGTCTTCATCAGCACCGCCGCGCTGGGGATACCGAAGGGGGAGCCGCCCACCGTCGCCGCGGCCAGCGGGATCGTGTCCACCACGTGGACCACGTGGAGCTCTCCCCCCTCCACGCCCCGGGTCATCGTCACCGCCTGATCGATCACGGCCTCCGCGATGGCGGAAGCATCCACCGCGGCCAGAAAGAGGGTTCGTTTGCGAGGAGACTGGGTCATGGCGCTCCTCCCTTCAACCCCCGTGCCGACGTCTCGCTCCGGGACTTCCCTCGCGTCCGTTGCGCCCCCGATGCCGGGAGGTGCACCCCTTGCGCATGACCCGGAATTCCATGCAGCCATCCTGCGGTTGATCCCCGCAAAGGATGCTGCAAAACCTGCCGGATGACCCGAGAAGACCCACTCCCCTCGCTGCTCCCCCGGAGCGAACAGGCACGGCTGCTCGCCGGGCTGACGCCGCCCGCGGCGGGCCTGCCTCCCCCCGGGCGGGCGCCGGTGCACGTGGTCTACGGCGGGGGCCACCTGTTCCGCCGGGGGCTGCGCCAGAAGCTGGGGGCGCTGGCGCTCCGGGCCCTCGACGAGCACGCCCCGACCGCCCAGGACTTCGCGGACGCGATGGGCCTGCAGGCCCAGGGCGCCGCCGCGCTGCGGGAGCGGGTCGCCCGGAAGCTCGCCCGGGACCCTGTAGAGGACTTCCGGATTGACTTCGAGGACGGCTACGGGCAGCGCCGGGACGAGGAGGAAGACGCCCACGCGGAGGCGGCCTCGGGGGAGGTGGCGCTGGGGCTCCGGGAAGGGTCGCTGCCGCCGAGGCTGGGCCTGCGCTGCAAGGCCCTCGGGCCCGAGACCCGGGGCCGCGCCCTGCGCACCCTCGATCGCTTCTTCTCCTGCCTGCATGCCGCGGGGGTCGCGCCTCCGGAGGGCTTCGTGGTCACGCTCCCCAAGGTCACCCACGAGCGGGAGGTGCAGGCCCTGGCCGGGGCCCTCGCCTCCATCGAACACGCCGCCGGATGGGCCCCCGAATCCCTGGGCATCGAGCTGATGATCGAGACGCCGGAGTCGCTGATCCAGCACGACGGGCGCCTCGCCCCCCGCGCCCTGGTGGAGGCCGCCCGGGGCCGCTGCCGCGCGGTCCATTTTGGCACCTACGACTTCACCGCCGCCTGCGGCATCACCGCCGAGCACCAGCGGCCCGACCACCCCGCCTGCACCCTGGCCCGCGGGCTCCTCCAGCTCGCCCTCGCCGGCACCGGCGTCCGCATCAGCGACGGCGCCACCACGCTGCTCCCCACCGCGCCCCACCCCGCGCCCCTCACCGACGCCCAGCGCGCCGAAAACCGGGCCGCGATCCACCATGCATGGAAGATCCACAGGGTCAACGTGACCCGCGCGCTGACCGAAGGATTTTACCAGGGCTGGGACCTGCATCCGGCGCAGCTGCCGGCGCGTTATGCGGCGGTGTACGCGTTCTTCCAGGAGGGGGCGCCGGAGGCGGGGCGGCGGCTGCGGCGGTTCCTGGAGCGGGCGGCGCAGGCGACGGAGCAGGGGGGTATTTTTGACGACGCGGCGACGGGGCAGGGGCTGCTGAATTACTTCCGGCTGGGGCTGGCCTGCGGGGCGCTGACGGGGGACGAGGTGCGGGGGCTGAGCGGGCTGGACGCGGCGCAGCTGGAGGAGCGAAACTTCGGGGCGCTGGTGGGGCGCTAGGAGGTTCCGTCCGGCGTGTAGTTCCCGTACAAGGCCGGCGCGATGCGGATCGGATACCTGCTGGGGCCCGAGCTACGGGACGTGCTACAGAACGGGGACCCGGAGGAGCTCCAGGAGCTTCTGGACGAGATCCACCCGGAAGACCTGGCGGATCTGGTCGATCAGCTCCCGGACGAGCTGGCCGCGCGGCTGCTGAAGAAGCTGCCCACGGAGGACGCGGCCGACATCTTCGAGCGCCTGGAGGACGAGACCCAGGAGGCGCTGGTCGAGGAGATGGGGGCCGAGTCGGTGGCGCAGATCGCGGCGGAGATGGCGCCGGACGACCGCTTCGAGCTGCTGGAGACGCTGCCGGAGCAGGCCAGCGAGGCGGTGCTCCAGAGCCTGGAGAAGGTCGATCCGGAGGCCGCCGAGGAGGTGGCGCAGATCGACAAGTGGCCGGACAAATCGGCGGGGCGCCTGATGACGACGGGCTACGTGTCGGTGCCCCTCCAGTGCACCGTGGGCGAGGCGCTGCAGGCGCTGCGGGAGGCGCTGGAGGCGGAGACGATCTACTACGTGTACGCGGTGACCGCGGCGCACCGGCTCCACTCGGTGGCCTCGCTGCGGGACCTGCTGCGGGCCGACCCGGCGCTGCCCCTGGCGGAGGTGGCCACCGAGAACGTCATCAGCGTCCCGCCCACGATGGACCAGGAAGACGTGGCCCGGCGCATGGCCAAGTACGACCTGACGGCGATGCCGGTGGTCGATGAGCGGGGGGCGTTTCTGGGGATCATCACCGTCGACGACGTGATCGACGTGCTCACCGAGGAGCAGTCCGAGGACGTGCAGAAGCTGGGCGGCGTCGAGCCCATCGAGGCCCCCTACTTTGCCACCTCGTTCTTCACCTTCATCCGCAAGCGCGCCTTCTGGCTCATGGTGCTCTTCGTCGGCGAGTTCTTCACCGGCACCGCCCTGCGCTCCTACGACAAGGTGCTCGAGGCGGTCACGGCCCTCAGCTTCTACGTGCCCCTCCTCGTGTCCACCGGCGGCAACTCCGGGGGCCAGTCTTCCTCGCTCATCATCCGGGGCATGGCCGTGGGCGAGATCAAGATGAGCGACTGGTGGCGGGTCCTGGTGCGCGAGGTCTCCCAGGGGGCTGTGCTGGGCCTGATCCTCGCCATCGTCGGCGTCGTCCGGGTGCTCCTCTGGAACGACGGCGCCAGCCTCGCCATGGTCATCGGCATCACCCTCATCGGCATCGTCATCATGGGCTGCTCCGTCGGCTCCATGCTCCCCTTCCTCCTCAAGCGAGCCGGTTTTGACCCGGCCACCAGCTCCGCCCCCTTCATTGCCAGCCTCGTCGACGTTCTTGGTATCCTTATCTACTTCAACTTCGCCAAGATCCTGCTCAAGGATGTGATCGAGAAGGCCGTGCAAGGGCACTGATCTGTGGGATAATCAGAAGCGATGCTGCGTCGCTCCTTTCTTCAAGGCGCCACCGCCGCCGGCCTCGGCGGCGCCTTGTTCGCCCGCAGGGCGCTCGGGTCCGGTGACCTCCCCGAGCAAGTACTCCCCTCCTCGAAGCGCGCCTTCAACGTGCTCGAGTGCTTCCTCTACGGTGGCCTCTCCACCTGGGAGTCCTTCTACGGTGTGCCCGAGTACGGGCGGCCCGATGACCCCAACCCGGCGCTCCGCAACACGCAGCTCTACACCTTCGACAACCCCGCCTCCTCGGCCCTGAAGAACGCCGTCAATGCCTGCGGCGTACCCGGGGTAGATCTGACCCCCTTCGGGCAAGACGCCCTGGGGAAGACGGTGAACCTGGGGCCGCTGGTGGCGCCGCTGCTGGGCCGGAAGGACGTGCTGGACCGGACGAGGGTGGTGGTGACGCGCCACGACCTCGAGCCCCACGAGGCGGCGATCCCGCTGGCGCTCTGCGGCCGCACGCTGGGGGCGCCCTCGATGGCGTCCCTGGGGGCCCACGTGGCGAGGTATTTCGCCGAGGGGGCGAGCGTGGATCGGCGCTCACCGTTCTCTTATGCCTTCGCGACGAGCTTCATCCCGAGCGACAACGTGCTGGCGACGGTGGCCACGGGGACGCTCCCGGGGAGCAGCCGCCCGCTGCTGATCAAGGTCGACGGCGTGGCGCAGCTCAACGCCCTGCTGGAGCGCAAGGGGGCGGGCACCATCGAGGAGCGAGCGCGCCACGACGCCCTCCTCGAGCTGTACGTGGCGCAGCAGCGAGGGCGGCTCCGGTGGAGGGGGCAGGGCGACCCGCTCCGGTCCCCCAAGCTCGGCGAGCTGGCGCAGGCGATGCGTTCGGTGAAGAACGTCGACGGGGTGCAGACGGTCCTCGACCCCTCGCTCTTCGTGCCGTTCGACAGCCAGAGCTGCACCGACACGGCGACCAACCTGCCGGGCATGAGCCTGCGGCTGGCCACCCACCTGCTGACGCACCCGGTCGAACCCGCCCGCTACTGCTGCGTGGTCGACGGCGGGCTGATCGCCGCGGACGGCGGCGGGGGCTACGACACCCACTTCGAGAACCCCTACACCCAGGCGCGCAACCTGAAGAACCTGCTCACCTCTCTCCTGTCGCGCATCAACGAACCCGGCGAAAAGGACCCGAGCAAGCTCGACCTCGACCGCACCCTCGTCGTGCTCTCCATGGAGTTCGGCCGCTCCCCTCAGTCCCAGGGCGAGCTGGGCCGCAACCACTGGCCCTACGGCTACGTCACCGTGTACCTCGGCGGCCCCGCCCAGCGTGGCCTCCACGGCGCCATCGGCCCCGACGGCTACGCGACCACCTTCGCCACCCCCGCCGAGAACCGCATGGCCGTCATGCTGGCCCTCGGTATCTGGCCCTTCTTCGCCGATAGCTTCGGCGTCAGCGACGTCCAGGGGGTCGTCGGCGAGCTCGAAGGCGCCAAGAGCGTCGTCAGCCGGGTCCTGGGGGTGACGTCGTGAGGCGGCCGCTCTCCATCCTGGGCCTCGCCGCGCTGCTGGGCTGCGGCGGCGGTGAGCTCCCCTACGCGAGCGATGGCGCCTCCGGGCAGGCCGGCGCCGGGGTCGGCGGCAGCGCCGGGGTCGGCGGCAACAGCGGGGCTGCCGGTGAAGCCGGGTCCGGAGGTTCCGGACAGGCAGGGTCCGGAGGTTCCGGACAGGCAGGGTCCGGAGGTTCCGGACAGGCGGGGGAGGCCGGGCAGGCCGGCGCAGGCGCCGGGGGGGAGGCCGGGGCGGCGGGCTCCGGCGGGGCCACCCCCGGGCCCAAGACGCTGTGCCAGGGGAGCGAGCAGGCGTTTGTCCGGAGGGCGATCCAGGCGGTGCTGGGCCGGAAGCCCTACGGTCAGGCCGAGGTGCAGCTCTACCTCGACCTGATCGGGCAGGTCGACAAGATCGCCGGGGTCGAGGGGCCCGCGGGGGCGCTGCGGCCGGGGCGCCGGGTGGCGGTGAGCGCGATGATGGGGCGAGAAGAGTTCCTCTTCCGCTGGATCGACGCATACCGCGATTTTCTGCGGGTCCAGCGCACCGAGGACATGGCCAACCCGGGCTGCTACGGCATGACCATGCGGGCCGACGGGGGCGCCATCGCCGAGATGATCCGCGACCAGCCGCCGGACACCGAGGCGGGGGACGGCAAGGGCGCCTTCACCATGCGGGACGTGCTGCTCTCGTCCCTCAAGCTCGACGACGTCTCCCCGGCCTACATCGCCAACCTGTTCTCGATGGTCGTGCTCACCTACCCGGGCGCCAACGCGGCCCCGGACAAGCTCGAGCTGTCGCGGCGCAGCGATTTTGGCGCCTGGTTCGGCGGCGTGTACCTGCGGCGCGATCCGGTGTGCCTCCGGTGCCACAACGGAGAGTTCTCGGTCACCTACAGCGATGAGCCGGACAAGAACCGTCACTTCGCCGTGCCGGGCTTCCTCGAAGAGGCGCTCCTCGGCGCCTCCACGGGCCCCGATGGGGACGAGAAATCCGACGGCCCCACCCGCATGTACGCCTCCCTGCGCCATGACGGCTTCGTCAATGGCGGCTCCGCCAGGCCCTGGGGCTGGACCGAGGCCTGCGGCCAGTTCGCCGCCCGCGACGCCGTCCCCCCGGACATCGCCGGCATCGACGCCCGCTTCGGCAACCTCCGCGGCGACCGCACCTCCCCCTGGGACCTCGCCTCCTCCCTCCAGGACGGCTTCCGCAAGCTGCGCGACCACGGCCTCTCCCGGGGGCCCAACGGCCTGATCCCCGACCCCAACGAGGCCTTCGCTTACCTCGTCGTCCTCAACATCGTCGAGCAGGTCTGGCGCGAGATCACCGGCACCCCCCTCACCATCGCCACCTCCTTCCCCCGCAACGCCGCCGCTCGCGACCAGCTCCTGCTCCTCGCCGAGGGCTTCGTCGCCAGCGGCTTCTCCCACCGCGAGCTGGTGCTCCAGGTCCTCGCCAGCCCCTACTTCAACCTCGCCCCCCTCGAAGACACCTGCTGGGAGACCCCCTACGACCTCCCTGCCCTCTTCGACCCCTGGACCACCGCCGAACAGGACCCGGAAAAACGGCGAAACAGCCCCGCCGACGCCCTCGTCCCGGCCTCTCCCCGCGCCACCCTCCACGCCGCCTACCGCGCCCTCGGGTGGCCCAACCCGCCCCAGTCCTCCTTCCCCGATCGCTTCGGGGAAGAAGGCGAGTTCCAGGCCTCCGTCGGCGTCTTCCTCAAGAACGCCGAGCCCGGCTTCCGGGGCCTCGACTTCCAGGGGCGCCTCGGCTGGGAGTCTCGCTTCGGCTCCTGCACGCCCCCTCCCTTCGCCACCTCCCCCGACTTCGTCGACGAGCTCATCGAGCGCGCCAAGCAGCGCCCCGACGCCACCGTCCGCGACCTCGTGATCGCCCTCAAGGACCGGCTCACCGGAGAGGCCTTCCTCGCCGATGCCGCCGAGCAAGAGGCCATCGAGGCCATCCTGGGTGTCAAGATTGACTCCCCCGCCTCCACGCTCACCGAGCAGGCGGCGCCCCTGCGGCGGGTCTGCGGCGTCCTGCTGGCGTCGCCCCAGTTCTTGCTGCTGGGCACGGTGCCGCCGGATCAGCTCACGATCCCGGCGCTGACGCCGGCCTCCACGGGGTACAAGGCGCTGTGCGAGCAGCTGAAGACCACCGGGTTGCCGGCGGGGCTGCAGGCGAGCTGCGAGGGGGCGGGCCTGACGGTCAGCGCCCCCTGAAGGGTCGGACGATGCCGCTGTCTCCCTTTCCGCGCCACGGCAGCGAGCAGCTGCTCGACACGCCGATCTTCCGGCTGCGCCGGGATCGGGCCTCGCACCCGCGCACGGGCCGGGAGGGCCAGTATTACGTCCTCGAGTGCCCGGACTGGGTGAACATCGTGGCGCTGACGGAGCACGACGAGATCGTGCTGGTGCGGCAGTGGCGCCACGGGACCCGCTCGATGGAGCTGGAGATCCCCGCCGGGATGGTCGAACCCGGCGAGGATCCGCTGGCGGGTGCGGCGCGCGAGCTGCGGGAGGAGACCGGCTACGAGGCCGCGTCCCTCGCGCTCGTGGGCCACGTGGCGCCGAACGCGGCGTACCAGGACAACCGGTGCTTCACGGTGCTGGCCCGGGGGTGCAAGAGGCTCCACGAGACCGAGTTTGACCCGGGCGAAGACCTCGAGCTGGTGGTGCTGCCGCTCCGCGAGCTACCCGCCCGGGTCGCCGCCGGAGAGCTGCGCAACGGGATGGTGATCGCGGGGCTGTTCTGGTGGCTGCAGGCCGAGGGGAAGCTGCGCTGGTGATGGAAGCAAGACGCCCCGCGGTGAGGCGGGGCGCGCGGTGGGCCCGGGGGGGGCGCTCGCTAAGTCGTCGTTGCTCTTCTTGGCCTTCTTGGCCTTCTTGGCCTTCTTGGCGGAGGCCTTCTTCTTGTCGGCCGCCTTCGAGCCCTTGGCGATCTTCTTCTTGCTGCTCTTCTTGACGGAGGCCTCCTCGCCGTCGTCGCTGTCATCCTTGGCGGGCTGGCCGAGGTCGATCTCGAGGATCTTGCCGTTGGCCTTGGCGAGGAAGGGGGGCACCGAGTCCTTGAAGGAGAGGGTGAGCTCGACGCCGCCGTCCTTCGAGACCGCCTTCACGGCGGAGAGCCGCTTGTCGCGCTTGGACAGGGGAGAAGCGGGCTCGATGTTGCGGCGGCCAGGCAGGAAGAGGGTGATGACGTCGTCGGTGGTGGAGCCACGGATGCCGGTGATGGGGGCATCCATCTTGATGCGCACGGTGCGGGGCTTCTTCACGTCGCCCTGGCCAAACTCCATCTGGCCGGGCTCGCCCTTGTCGTCGGAGCCCTCCGCATCGCCAGGAGCAGCGGCGGCGGCAGCGGCGGAGACCGCGGGCGCCGGGAGCGGGGCGGGCTCGGTGGTGGAGAGGGGGGTGGCGCCGAAGAGGGGGACGTTGGCGGTGACCACGTCGGCGCTGCCAGCACCGGGGGCGCCGGGGGCCGCCGGGAGCGCGTTGACCGGGAGCCCCGGGACCGCGGCGGGCTCGGCGCTGGCGGCGGCGAGCTCGGCGGGGGGCGCGGAGGACTTGGCGCGGAGGCCAAAGACGACGAGAAGCACGGCGAGGAGGCTGGCCCCGGCGGCGATCATGATCCGCTGCTTCTTGCGGATCTTGAGGGTCTCTTCGTCGTTCTCTTCGAGGCCGCTGAGGTCCTCGCTGTTCTGCTGCTGATGGTCCACCGATTCCTCCGTGATGCTGCTGCGCTGCTGCCGCCTGGTGCTGGTCTGGATGCCGCCGTCGGGGGGGGGAGCGGTGACCCTGCGGACCGGGGCCTTGGTCTCCTCGCCCTCCTCGCTCTCCTGGCTGCGGCGCTCGCGGATACGCTCGATGAGCTTGCCGACGGCCTCGCGAGCGGCGGCGCTCATCACCGTGATCTTGGCGCCGGCCTGGGCGAGGGTTTCCTTGAGAGGGCTCGGGGCGGGGGCCTCGGGCTCGGCGGCCTCGGCCTGCTCCTCGCCCTTGGGGGCGTCCGAGGCGGCCGCTTGCACGCTGGATTTCCTGGTATCCGTGGTGGCCTTGACGCCGGCGGCGGCCTTGGCCGAATCGGCGGCCTGCCCTGCGTCCTCGTACCGGAGCGTGACCACGAGCTGAGGGACCTTGGAAGCTGGATCCACCTCGACCTCCACCTTGTCGACGAGCGCGCCGCGGCGCTTTCCACGCTCGACGTCCTCGAGCTCCAGGGGCTTGCCTACCTTGAGAAAATCGAGGTTCGATCCCACGAGGATCTCGCCTGTATGGTCGTCCCGGACACGGGCGCGCATCGGGGAGTTGAGCCCGTCGATGTGGAGGCGCACGCGGGCCCCGCGGCCCACCTTCTCGGGCACCGGGGCGCCGCCGTCGGCGGGCAGCCCGAGGGTCTCCCGGATGGAGGCGAGGGTGGCGTCGTCGATGCGCGCGAAGCGCACGCCGAACTCCCCGCCGCGAGCCTCCTCGGTGCACCAGACGACCTCGCCTTCGAGGGTGACCTCGCCGGTGCCGGTGTCGAAGCGGAAGGTGAGGCGCTGACCCTGCTCGGGCAGGTATGCGGTGCGCAGGTGCATGCCGGTCTCGGACAGATCGACAGCCTCGCACTCGTAAGCGCCGGCGCCGCCCTTCTGGTTCGCGACGACGACGAGCGCTTCGAAGGGGACTCGCTGCCCACCGGAAGTTCGGCGTTCTTGTTCCATAGGCCGCGAATACGACGCTGGAACGCGCAGTGCCAAATTCCGCGCAACGTCTTTTTTCGGGCTGCAAGTGCATAAATAAGCCCCTCGATGCCTTCCCAAAGGGGCGGCGAGAGCGCACGATGCGCCCCATGGGCCTCACCGTCCTTGTGCTGACCGAGCGCGACGCGCAAGACGCGCCGCACTCCCTCGCCTTCGACGCGCCCCGGCTCGTCATCGGCCGCGGAGAGGGCTGCGAGGTCCGGCTCCCGGACCCGAGCGTGAGCGCCCGCCACGCGACCCTGCGCCAGCACGGCGGCTCGTACCTGCTGGTCGACGAGGGCAGCACCAACGGCACTTACCTGGGCGATGTCCGGCTGTCCCCCCACGCGCCGCGCATCCTCACCAGCGGCGATCGGGTCCGGGTGGGCCGGGTCTGGCTCGAGCTGCGGCTCACGGTGGTGCCCCAGTCCAGCTCCCCCCAGGACACCCGCGAGCTGGCGTTGCAGCTCGTCCAGCGCGCCCTCGAAGCCCAGGGGGAGGACGCAGGGCCGCGGGTGGTGGTGGCCTCCGGGCCTGACGCGGGCAAGCAACTCCCGCTGCTTCAGCCCGGGGTGCCGGTGGTGCTGGGCCGGGGCCACGGGGTCGACCTGGCCCTCGACGAGCCTGACGCCTCGCGGCGCCACGTGCAGATCACCCGCAAGGCCGACCAGGTCTGGGTGCGGGACCTCGGGTCCAAGAACGGCACGCTGCTCCAGGGGCGCCGGCTCCCGCCCGAGCGCGACATCCCCTGGCGCGCCGGAGAAGAGCTGCGCATCGGCCAGGACGCGCTCTTCCACGAGCACCCGGCCCTGGCGGCCCTGGCCGAGCTCGAGCGCTCCGCGGACGAGCCCATCCCGGAGGAGGCGGTGATCCAGGCCCCCGCCGACGCCAGCGATCCTGGCCTCTCCCCTCCCCCCGAGGGCTCGACCCAGGAGCCCCTGTCCCCCGAGCCCCCGCCGACGCCGGCCCCCATCGCGGCCCCTCCCCGCGCCGTCGCCCGCGCCGTGCCCCCCCGGACCGGCTGGGGCGCCAGCGACGTGCTGGTGGTGCTGCTGGCCATCGGGGTGCTCTCGCTGAGCCTTGGCGGGCTGTGGTTCGTCTTCCGCTGAATCAGGCGGGCAAGCCTGCCAGAAAATCGAGCAGCTCGGCGGCGAACGCGCCGGGGTCCTCGAGGTGCGGGTAGTGCCCCAGCTCGTGCAGCACGCGCAACCTCGCCCCCGGGATCAGCCGGGCCAGACGCTCCCCGATGGCCAGCACCGCGATCGGATCCCGGGCCCCCCAGAGCACCATCGAGGGCACATCCTCCAGCCGCTGGATGGCGCCGATCCACCGGTCCTGGAAGCGCCGCCGCTCCTCCAGGTACGAGGAGATCTGGGGCAACCGGGCCTTGCCGTCGGCGCGCACCAGCAGCTCCCATAGCTGCCGGAGCTCGGCCCCGTCGATCAGCTCCGGGGTCCCGAACAGCGACCGCATCGAGTGCTGGAAGAGCGGGTAGCTGGAGGTCCGGGCGAACAGCTCCCCGAGCACCGGGCGCCGCAGGATCTGCTGCGCCGTCGAGAGCTGCGTGAGATCGATCAGCATGCCCCCGTTGGCCAGGGTCAAGCTCCGGAGCTGGATGGGCAACAACCCCCGCTCCCGCCGCGCGCACAGCTCCGACGCCACGCTCGTGCTCATGTCGTGAGCCACCAGGTGGACCGAGGTGAGGCCGAGGCGCGCCAGGATCTGGAGCAGCACGTCCGTCTGCTCCAGGAGCGAGTAGCTGAAATGTACGGGCTTGTCGGACGCGCCAAAGCCGAGAAAATCGAGGGTGACCAGCGGGTGGTGAGCGGCCAGCCGGGTCCACACCCGGGCGTAGTCGTAGCAGGACGTGGGGAACCCGTGGAGCAACAGCACCGGGGTCCGGGCCCCCAGGTCCCCCTCGGTGCGCACAAAGACCGAGCCGTCCCGGAGCTGGATGCGGGTCCCGGTCCGATGCCAAGCGGTCGGCAGCTCGTGGGAAGTTCGCTTGTTCATCGCCGCCCCTCCCAGGCTTCGATTGACCGCGCCTTGGTTCCGATGGCACCCTGGATCTTGCCTGAAATTTGCATTTTTTCGCCCGGACGAGGTTAACGACGACCATGGCTGAGGGACAACAACAGCGTTACCGGGTCATCGATCGGCTGGCAGCAGGAGGCATGGCCGAGGTGTACCGCGCCGAGAGCGCCGGCCTCGAAGGCTTCAAGAAGAAGGTGGCCATCAAGCGCGTCTTGCCCCACCTCTCCGAGAAGAAGAAGTTCATCAAGATGTTCCTGGATGAGGCCCGCCTCGGGGCGTACCTCTCCCACTCCAACTGCGTCCAGGTCTTCGACATCGGCGTCGGCGACAACACCTACTTCATCGTCATGGAGTACGTGGACGGCGCCGACCTCAAGGCCGTCATCGAGTGGGTCCGGCGCCAGAACCGCTCGCTCCCCACCCCCTACGCGGTCTACATCACCACCAAGATCTGCGAGGGCCTCGCCTACGCCCATGACCTGACCGACGAGCACGGACGCTCGCTCAGCATCGTCCACCGCGACCTCTCGCCGCCCAACGTGCTCATCACCAAGTTTGGCGAGATCAAGATCGTCGATTTTGGCCTCGCCAAGGCGTCCACGCAGCTCGAAAAAAGCGAGCCCGGCATCATCAAGGGCAAGTTCTCGTACCTCTCCCCCGAGGCCGCCCAGGGCAAGGAGGTCGACCTCCGCACCGACGTCTTCGCCGCCGGCATCATCCTCTGGGAGATGCTCGCCGGTCGAAAGCTCTTCCAGGGGGACAGCGACTTCGAGACCGTGCGCCAGGTGCAGCGGGCCGAGGTACCGCCCCTGTCTCGCATCAACCCCACCGTGGACCCGACCCTCGAGGCCATCATCAACAAGAGCCTCGCCCGCGACGTCAACGCCCGCTTCCGCACCGCCCGCGACTTCGGCATCGCCCTCAACGACTGGCTCTTCTCCAGCAACAGCGCGGTCTCTCCTTACAACATCGCCGAGCTGGTCCAGAACGTCATCCGCGAGCGCCAGAAGGACAAGGGCAACCGCGTCGCCGACGCCATCGATATCGGCTCCCTCATCCAGCAGACCCTCTTCGAGTTCACCTCGGTCCAGCAGAGCGACGCCAGCAACACCGAGGGGGCCAACAAGCCCCTCAACGCAGGCCAGGGCGTCGCGGTCTCCACGACCGACTGGGGCGCCGAGCTGGACTCGGATCTCGGGGCGCTGGCGGCGAGGCCCTCCTCGCCCGCCGCCATGGATGCGGGGGATCTCACCCGCGCGCTGGAGGGCGACCCGGCCTCGGCCCCCCTGCCAGCCACCCCGGCTCCGGCCCCCAGCCCGGCGACCTCCGCCCCGGCCGAAGCGCGCCCGCTGGTGAAAGAAGCGCCAGCGCCCGCGGCGGCCCCCTCCGGAGGGAAGTCAGGGGCTCTTGTCGCCGTGGTCGCCCTGCTCGCCCTGCTCGGCGCCGGAGGCGCCTACGCGGCAGGGCTCTTCAAGTTAGCCCCCACCCCCGGCGACGCTCACCCCTCGTCGCCCTCGCCCTCATCGTCGTCGTCGTCGTCCTCATCGTCATCGAGGTCATCGACCTCTTCGGACGGTTCAGGCTCCGGCGTACGACCTTCCTTGAGGGCGAGCTGACGCTCCTTCTCGCGCTGCGCCTTCTGCTGGGCGACACGCTGGAGAATCTGGGGCTTGGGGGCCACCAGAAGCGTCATGGTGCGCCCCTCCATCTGGGGACGAACCTCGACGTTGGTGATGTCTTCGAGCTGGCCCATCAGCCAGTCGAGCTGCTGCTGCGCCATCTGTGGGTGCGTGATTTCGCGGCCGCGGAAGCGGACCGTGAACTTCACCTTGTTGCCCGACTCGATGAACCGACGCGCCGCCCTGCACTTGAAATCAAGGTCATGGTCGTCGGTCTTCGGCCGCAGCTTGACCTCTTTGATATCGATCACCGTCTGCTTGCGCCGCGCCTCGCGGGCCTGCTTGGCGGTCTCGTACTTGTACTTGCCAAAATCGAGGATCTTGCACACCGGAGGCATCGCCTTCGGGTTCACCTCGACCAGGTCAAGGCTCTGTTGCTGGGCTAGCGACAGGGCCTCGTGGGTGTTCATGATGCCCAGCATGGAGCCATCAGCACCGATCACGCGCACTTCCGGGACACGGATGCGTCCGTTGATGCGGATCTGTGGGCCTCGCTGGTTTTGTCGGTTATCGAATCGGGGGCGTCCCGTCGCCATCTTTGCTTTCCCCGGAGTGGGCCGGGCACCTCGAAAGGCCTGTAAGGCCCGTGCGTCCTCGTTGTTGCTCTTGAAGCGAGGCCCCTGAAAGGCTCGCCCCAAAATCTTCCCAGGTTGCGCCCTCCCTTGGCTAGCCTGGATTCTTGATGCCCCCCCGTTCCCCCGGACCCCTTCACGACAAAACCCCACCCACATCATCGAGGGCAGGGTCGTGAGAAGGTCTTCTGCATCAAAGGTTGTAGGCGCGATTGGGATTGAACCAACGACCCCTACCGTGTCAAGGTAGTGCTCTACCACTGAGCTACGCGCCTGGTTGCTTCTGTTCAGCAGGGACGTCAACCTACTCGCCAGCCCCCGGGACCGTCAACCCCTTTTTTTACCCCCATCTCTTTTTTCTCACCCCGCCCCCTCACCCCTGAGTGGTCATCCGGGCACCAGCTTGCCCTGAAGTGGGTCATAAAAACACGGGGCACGCCGGATTCATCAAGGATATCAAGGGCTCCCAGGGCAAGCCAACGGGGCCCGGGGGACCTGGCCGCCCGGGGGTCAATCCTCGATGGCGCTCATCAGCACCTCGGCCAGGGAGAGGTCTTCCATGTCGTCGAGGGTGATGGTGTCGACGATGTCGAACTTGGCGCCGGCCCGCGGTAGCTCGTCGTCCAGCGCCTTCAGGAACCGGGTGGCCCCCGGGTCCCGGCCGATCTGGATGAACGACACCGCCAGTTCTTCATCCCGTTCGAGCTTGCGCGAGGCGTCGATGATCGTCTTCATCACCGCCCGCTGGTCGTCTGGCTCGCCGTCGGTGATCACCAGGATGGTCTCCCCGTTGGGCTTTGCCTGCCCCGCCGCCTTGCGCTGGAAGAAGCTGTCGAAGGCATGCTGGAGCACCGCCGCCAGGTTGGTGCCCCCGATCGGATCGTTCTCGAGGAAGATCTGCTTCACCTTCGAGGCCGTCACGTTCTCGAAGCGCTTGAATTTGCCCGAGAAGATGTAAACCGTGATGCCGTCCGGATCGAACTGCTCGCACTTGCTGGCGAGGGCAAAGGTGGACTCTTGCGCGGCCGACCAGCGGCTCTTGCCGCCAGGCATGTCGGTGGTGCTCATGCTGCCGCTTCGGTCGAGGATCAGGGTGTAATCGCGTTGTTCGAGCAAGGCGTACCTGCTGTTCATGGGGAGTTAAGTGGGTCGATCCTGGGGTGGGGTCGGCGACGGGCCCCCAGCCCGGTGCGCCAAGCGTCTGGAGCTCTTCGTGGAGCTGATCGCTCTGCGAGGGGGTCGGCGGGGGAGAGCGAAGCGTGCGGATATCCGATAGGTTCGGCGCCACCTCTGGCGAGAGAGCCCCGGCGAGCTCGCTCTGCAGGGCCAGCGCCAGGTCGGGGTCGGTGCTGCGGGCCAGGTCGTTGAGCGTATCTCGCTCTTCTGCTTCAAAGTGCGGTTCGATAGGCCCCTGTTCCGCAGATTTTCGCCCCGGAGCAGGCGGATTCATCGCATGACGGTGCTGCATCTTCCCTGTCCCTCGCCGGCCAAAACCCTTAGAGCAACCGATCCGGTCGCGCAACTTAATGAAGCGGACGAGGGGAGGAACTGCACTTCTCCTGCGGCCACCGCGACCGGCCCCGTCGCGGTCTCCAGCACCAGCCGGCCGTCGTCCCCGATGGCGCGCACCGTGGCGACCCCCCCTTGCCAGGTGACCTGGCGCCCCGCGGTGCCGTCCGCCGCCCGCAGCGGCTCCAGCAGGGTCGCGAGCCCCCCTCGGAGGTAGGCGGCGACCCGTTGCTCCATCCGGACCAGCACCGCGGCCAGCACGTCCTCGCGGCGCAGGGGCTCCAGCCCGGGCCGGGCGCGCTGGAGGGACGTCGCGGGGATCTCCGGCGGGAGCGACCCCTCCCGGAGGTTGACCCCGAAGCCCACCACCACCCCGTCTACCCGCTCCCCACGGAGGCTGGACTCGATCAGCACCCCCGCCACCTTCCTGCCGTCCAGCAGCAGGTCGTTGGGCCACTTGATGCGCAGCGCCCCCCCCGGAGCCAGCGGCACCAGGGCGTCGTGGAGCGCGAGCCCCACGACCAGCGCCAGCGGGGGCAGAGCGGCGATCTCCAGCTCCGGACGTAGCAACACGGAGGCCAGGAGCGCGGACCCCCGCGGCGCCACCCAGGGACGCCCCTGGCGCCCGCGGCCTTGGGTCTGCTCCTCCGCCACGAAGGTGGCCCCCTGCGGTGCCCCCTGGGCCGCCGCCTGACGGGCCAGATCCTGGGTGGAGGACGTGACCTCGACCCCGTGGATGACCCCGGGCCAGGACCAGCCCGCGGCGCGAGCCGCCCGCAGCGCCGCGTCGGCGTCGAAGCTCATCGCGCCAGCGCCAGGTCGAGGGCGATGTCGGCGGCCGGCGCCGAGTGGGTCAGCGCCCCGACGCTGATCACGTCGACCCCCGTCGCCGCCACCGCCGCCAGGGTCTGCAGGGTGATCCCGCCGGAGGCCTCCAGGAGCGCCTTGCCCCGGGCCCGCCGCACCGCCTCCGCCAGCATATCGAGGGGGAAATTATCGAGCATGATGATGTCCGCGCGGGCCTCCAGCGCCTGCTCCAGCTCGCCCAGGTTGGCCACCTCGACCTCGATGCGGCTGGTGTGGGGCGCGCGCTTGCGGGCCCCCTCCACCGCGCTGGCGATGCCCCCCGCCGCGATGATGTGGTTGTCCTTGATCATGATGGCCGCGCCCAGGCTATCCCGGTGGTTGAAGGCGCCCCCGCAGCGCACCGCGTAGCGCTCCAGCACCCGGAGCCCGGGCGTCGTCTTGCGGGTGTCCGTGATGCGCGTGGTCGACCCCGGCGGCAGCGCCTCGACGTAGGTGCGGGCCAGGGTGGCCACGCCGCTCATCCGCTGGGTCAGGTTCAGGGCGCTGCGCTCGCCCATCAGCACCGCCTGCGCGGACCCTTGCACCCGCCAGAGCGCCGCCCCCCGCTCCACCCGGACCCCATCCTCGATCAATCGCTCGAAGGTGAGGGTCGGGTCGAGGCGCTGAAAGATGCGCTGGAACACCTCGCCCCCGCAGACCACCAGCGGGGAGCGGGCCACCGCGGTCCCGGTGGCCCGCACCTCGACGGGGACCGTGGCCTCCGCCGACATGTCCCCCGCGTGGAGGTCTTCACGCAGCGTACGGTCCACGATCTCGTCAAGCACAGGGAGGGCGATCCACATGGCCCGGAGCCTAGTGCAAGCGCGCCCTCAGGGGGAGGGCTCAGGGCCTGGCGAGCTTGCTCTCGGCCTCGCGAACCACGTTGGCGTTCCGGCTCGCCACCCGCAGGTTCACCTCCAGGGTGGACCCCTTCAGGCTCCCCTGCAGCACCCCCGTCATCGCCTTCAGGTCGTTGGGGTCCACCGGGTCAACGCGGGCATGAAGGACCTCCTTGTCCAGCTCGCCGCTCACCCGCAAAGCCCCCAGCGCCCCGCTGATCTCCCCCTTCACCGGCCCCCCACCCTCCGGGATCTGGAGCGTGATCTTGCCCTCCCCGACCTGCTCGGTGCCCGGATCCTTCGCCCACACCTTGATGTACTCGGAGGCCTCCTTGTTCAGCACGACCGCCCCAGGTTTTGCCTGGAACGTGCCCGTCCAGGAGACCGTTTTCCCCGGGGGAGCCGCCGCGCTGGCTGCACCGGCGGCGCTGGCGGAGCTGGCCGCGTTCACCTCGCTCGCCGCGCTCGCCAGGCCCAACGCCCGCACCGCGGCCGGAGCCGACGCCGAGGGCGCCAGGGACACCGCGGGGGAAGCAGAAGTAGCCGGCGCACCGGCGGGGTCACCCTTGGAGGAGCAACCCGCCAGCACGAGCGCCAGCACGAGGGCTCGATGCATCGTTGTCACGAGCCCGTTGATAGCACGGGTCCTTCGCCGGCAAGCAGCCTTCGCAGCAGCCCCCCGGGCTCCGCCAGCGCCAGGGCCACGATGGCCTCGGCCCGCGCCTCGTCGGAGGCGACCGCGTAGATCCGGAGCTGGGGCGCGTTGCCGGAGGGACGCACGTGGGCCACCTCCCCCCCGGAGAAGCGGATCCGCAGGCCATCGACCAGGTTCAGCTCCTCGATGGCGCCGAAGCCCGAGGCCGCGTCAAACACCTGCCCCAGAGCGCCCCGGATGGCCAGGAGCCGGGAGGCCAGCGCCGGAGCCGCGTCCTGCTCCGGGTGGCCCTCGCCGCTCCAGCGCACCCGCGCCTGCTCGAAGCGGGCCAGCAGCACCGGGGCCTCCGACGGGCGGAACCGCTCGAGCAAGGCCCGGCTCTGGACGGGGTCCACCTGGTCCAGCAGCCCGCTGCGGCTGAAGCGTCGGGGCAGGGCGTCCACCAGCGCGGAGAGCCGGCACCCCCGCGCCTGCATCGCGTGGAGCACCGCCACCAGCGGCAGCACCGCGTCCCGCGTGGGGAGCGGCGCCAGGGGACCCGCCGGCAGCGCCAGCGTCGATCCGGTCAGGAACCCGCCGTTCGCCTCCCAGCCCACCCGGCGCTCCCCGCGCAGACCCTTCATCGCCGCGATCACCCACGGGGACCCGATCCGCGTCCTCGTCACCGGCACGCCGCGGGCCTGGAAATGCAGGTCGATCAGGTCGCTGGCGCTCACCGGCACCGCCACCGCGTCCGCCCCCAGCGCCTCCGCCACCAGCGTGCCCAGCACGTCCCCGCCGCAGAAGCGCGCCTGCCCCCCCGGCTCCACCCCCAGCACCAGCGGCCGGTCGCTGTCCCCGTCCGTGGACACCAGCGCATGCACCTCCCCATGGGCGCCTCGCACCTCGTCCACCAGCGCCTGGAGCTGCGCCAGGTGCGCCTCCGACAGCGCCTCCGTGTCGATCGCCACGAAGCGCTCCGAGCGCCCCACCGGGATCACCTCCGCCCCCAGCCCCCGCAGCACCTCCGCCACCACCTCCCGGCCCACCGCCGAGTGCTCGTACAGCGCCACCCGCAGCCCCCCCAGCGCCCCCGCCGGGAACGCCCCCAGGTACCGCCCCACGTAGCCCCTCCTTGCCTCGTCGCTCGCCCCCGGCAGCGCCCTCGACGCCCCGGGCCGGAACCACCCCGCGTCGTCGAACAGCGACCCCACCGCCCCTCGCCGGTACTCCCGCTCCCTCGCTCGCTCCACCGCCGCAAGGATCCCACCCTCGTCCGTCTTCAAGACCTCCCCGTCGCTCTTGTTGAATTTGATCCCGTTCCGGTCAAACGGGATATGGCTCCCCGTCACCATCACGCTCGGGCACCCCAGCCGCAGCCCCTGGTACGTCAGCGCCGGCGTCGGGATCCGTCCGTAGTAGAGAGGTTCCATACCTGCGTCCTGGATCGCCCGGGCCACCGCCCGCAGGATGCTCCGCCCCTCGCTGTCGGTGCTGGGCCGCAGATCCCCCGCCAGCGCCACCGGCGTCCCGGGGACCGCCTCCCCCTGATCGACCAGGAAATCAAGGAACCCCCGGGTGTTGAGGTACGCCTCCAGATCGGTGATGTCGGTCACCAGACCCCGGAGCCCGCTCGTCCCGAACGCCAGCGCCGCCGGGCGGCGCCCCCGGAACGACGGGGACGCCCCGGGCCGCGGCACCCGGGCCAGGTACACCTCCCCCTCCGCCTCGATGCGGTACCGGAGCCCGTGCGGTAGCAGGCACCCCTGCCCTCGCGCCACCTCCAGCGCTCCCCCCTCATGCACCACCCGCACCACGCCGCTCCGGGGCAGCGCCAGCAGCATCTCCGGCCCCTCCGCTCGCCGCTCCACCGGCCCACCGGCCCCCAGCCGCAGGCACCGGAGCTCGAAGGCCCCGGTCGGCGTCAGGAACACCCCCTCGGCCCCGGCGTCATCCCAGGAGGTATCCAGAGGTTCCGGACAGCGCGCGTCGAGGCGAACGACGCGGAGCAGCTCGCCCGGGTCGATGTGCTTGGGGGTGAGGCCAGCCCGGAGCACGTTGTCCGAGCTGGTCATCAGCTCGACGCCGGAGCCGCGCAGGTAGGCGTGGGGCACGCCGGCCGGCAGGAAGATGGCCTGGCCAGGGCGCAGGTGGAGCAGGCCAAGCAGGAAGACGAAGAGCAGGCCCCGGTCCGGAGGGCCCGCGCCGTCGAGGGTGCGGTGGGCGTGGAGCGCCCAGAATTCCGGGGCATGGTCGTCGAAGGGGGTGACCTCCTGGCGCCGCTGGAGGCGCTCCAGCACCCGGGCCCAGGCCCCCTGGAGCGAGGCGAGGGGGAGGGCGAAGTAAGCCTCCAGCAGCGCACGGAGGCCCGACGGCCCGGGCTGGAAGGGGGGCAGCAGCGCGGCGATCTCGGGCAGCGCCCCGAGGGCAGCGGCGATCTCGGCGGGCGCACGGAACCCGCAGAGCGCATGGACGTCGGTGAGCGCGACCAGGATCTCGGGCTTGGGGAAGGGATCGCGGTACGAGCGGTGAGGGGCCTGGAACGGGATGCCCGCGCGCTCCTCCCGGTCAAAGCCCTCGCGAGCCTGGGCAGCGCTGGGGTGAACCTGGATGGAGAGCGGCTTGTGGGCCGCGATGATCTTCATCAAGAAGGGGAGCGCCGCGTGCTCCGCGGCGAGCGCCGGGCCGAGAAGCTCCGCCAGGCGCGGGGCCAGGGCCTGGTCGAGCGGCGTGGCCCCCTGCGGCCCGTGCGCCAGGGAGGGCGCGAAGGGGTGAGCGCCGTACCAGGCCTCGGCCCAGGGCGCGCCGTCCTGCGGGGCACCGAGGAGCGACGGCAACCAGGCGGGGTCTCCCCAGGCGTAACGCTGGATGCTGGGCGACAGGAGCAGAGGCGGCAGGGAGGAAGAGCGTTCCAAGGCCCCCGCGCTCTACCTTCACCCTCGGGGCGCGAGAAGCCCCGGCGAAGAGGGAGCCTCAGCCGCCCTCGGGCTCCGGACGAAAGGCGGTCTTTTCCAGGATCCACTCGCCGGCCTGGAGCTCGTCCAGGTACCCGACGATGCGCCCGTCTTCCACGACCGGAAGCTGGCGTAGCCCCGAACGAAGCACCCGGGCCAGCCCCTCCGTCAGGGGCGCCTCCGCCGGGAGCACCGCGGGCACCTGCATCAGATCGCTGGCCACCACCCAGTCCACCACGTCCATCTCGGACCCGAGCACCTGGAGCGCCTGCGCAGGTACGACCCCGACCAGCGCGCCGTCCGCCGCGAGCACCGGGAAGAGGATCTGCCACGAGGTCGAGGAGGCCAGGGAAAGCATCTCGCGGGCCGCCGTGGTGGGCCGGAAGGTGATGGCCCCCTCGGTGCCCCGCATCACGGTGCGCACCAGCGCCAGCGGCGTGGAGTCCGACAGCGCCAGCGGGCGCGTGCGCCGCGCCGCCTGCGCCTCGTAGATCGAGTGCTTGCGGAGCGCCACGAAGGCGACCCCCTCCGCCAGCATCAGCGGGACGATCAGGTCGTAGCTGCCGGCCAGCTCGCAGACCAGCACCATCGAGCTGAGCGGCACGTGGGCGATGCCGCCGAACAGCGTCCCCATGCCCACCAGCGCGAAGGCCCCGGGATCGACCCGAGGATCCCCCGAGAGCAGCGCGACCGCGCGGCCAAAAGCGCCGCCGAGCAGCCCCCCCAGCACCAGCGATGGCGCGAAATCTCCCGCGCTACCCCCGCTGCCGACCGTGAAGCACGAGGCCACCAGCTTCAGCCCGCACAGGATCAGCAGCACCTCGACCCCTCCCCACCCCGCCGGCAACCACCCCGCCCCGGTGATCGCCACCTGCGCCGCCCCGTACCCGCCCCCCAGGATCCCGAACCCCATCCCCGGACGCCCCAGCCTCGTCCCCAGCCACCACAGCAGCGGCGCGCACAGCAACCCCAGCCCCAGCCCACCCACCCCGGGACGCAGCCACACCGGCCCCGGCAACCTGCCGGTCTGCGACCGCACCACCCCCAGCCCCCGCACAAACAGCACCGCCAGCCCCGCCTCGCAGAGCGCCAGCAGCAGGTAATACGGCAAATGCGCCGGGTGAAACGGGTAGCTCGGCGCATGCGCAAACAGCTGCACCGACTCGCCAAACGGCATCGCCACCGAGTACCCCACCACGCTCGCAAGAATCGCCGGCACCAGCGCGTCCGACTCGAAATCATCCCGGTACAGCACCTCGGTCGCAAACAGCGCCGCTCCCAGCGGCGTCCGGAACACCGCCGCCACCCCCGCCGCTATCCCCGCCACGTACAGGATCCGCCGCTCTCGCTGCGTCGCTCGCAGCCACCTCGCCACCAGCGACCCCGTGGCGCTCCCGATCTGCATGGTGGGTCCCTCTCTACCCCCTGCCCCGCCGGTCCCCAGCGTGAGCCAGGAGACCACCATCTTCAGCAGCGGCACCCGCTTCCGGGTGAGGGCCTCGGACCGATGGAACGCCCGGATGGCCGCGTTCCCGCCGCCCCCGAGGGTCTCGGGGCCAAAGCGGTGGGCGAGCCAGCCGGCGGCGGTGGCCCCCAGGGCCGGGAGCAGCAGGATCCAGAGGGGCCGGAAGGGACGCTCCCCGCTCGCATGACCCCCCTCCCCGGCGGCGCGGAGCGGCAGGTACCCGGCCAGCTCGAACAGCAGCAGGTGCTGGATGCGCTCGACGACCCAGGAGAACAACGCGCTCATCAGCCCCGCAGCGACCCCGACCAGCGTCGCTTGCAGCAGCACACGGCCCAGGATCCGCAGGTCCAGGTCGGCGCTCGGGGTGAGCGTCCCGAGACGCTGGCGCAGCCGTTCAATCGAGAGGCGCATGGAGCAAGCAGGGCCGTTGAAGAAGCAAGAGGCCCCCACCGTCGAGGATCCTTCCCCGGGCGCCAAGCGCTTTCTCCCATCCCGGGTGCACCTCTGACCAGGCAAGGCAGGGCGGAAGTCCTCTACATTGAAGAAGATGGCCACCGCAAAGACCCCCAGGACCACCAGGACAACCGCCAGCACCGGCGCCAGGAAGAAGCCCGTTCAAGCCGCCTCCGCCAACCCCAGGGCAGACCAGGACCTCCGCAATGCGTCGTCACGCGGCGATCTGGCGGCGGTCAAGAAGGCCCTCGCCGCGGGCGCGTCGCCGGCCAGCAAGGACCCGGCGAGCGGCTACACGGCGCTCCACGACGCGGCGGCGCAGGGAAACCTCCCCGTGATCGCCGCCCTCCTCGAGGCCGGTGCGCCCCTGGAAGCCCCGCTGCGCAACGCCCGCTCGACCCCGCTCTGCAAGGCCGTGGAAGACCGTCAACACGACGCCATCAAGGTGTTGCTCCAGGCGGGCGCCAAGGTCGATGTGATCCACGGGCGGAGCAGCTGGACCCCGCTCCATGACGCGGTCATGAACGAGGATGTCGAGAGCGTCCGGTTGCTGCTGGCCGCCGGGGCCTCGCCGGAGCTCCCCTCCCAGGGCGGCTTCACGCCGCTCCAGCAGCTGGTGCACATGGCCGAGTCGATGGATCGAAAAACCGTCACCGCCATCGTCAAGGCGCTCCTCGCCGCCGGGGTCGACCCGGCCAGCGCCCTCAAAAATTTGCACCCCAGCGTCGATGCCTCGGACCCCGATGTGGGTTACCTGTTCTCCCTGCTGACCCAAGGCGCCCGGCCCCCCCGCTGAGGCCTGCCGGAGAAAAAAATCGACCGGGGGCTGTGACGGACGGGGACCCGCGGTGACTACCCTGGACATGACGCCCGAAGTGGCCCCTTCGCCCTCCCTCCGCGCCCGTCTTTCCTGGCTGCCCCCCCTGTGCCTGGGCGGGCTCACCCTGGGGGTCTGGCTGGTGTTCCTCTCGGGCCGGGGCATGAGCAGCGTCGTGGCCTGGCTCCTGCTGCTCTCCGTGGTCCCGCTGGCGGGGGTGCTCTTCCTGCTGGCAGGGGCCGCGCTGGCGCTGCTCCGCCGGAGAAGATCCCCGGGCCGCGCCCTCTCTCGCCCCCTGAAGGCCGCGCTGCTGGTCGGCGCGCTGGCCGCATGGACCGCCGCATGGAACGTCGGATACCTCGGCCTCGCCTTCCCGGTTTCGCTGAAAACAACCGCCCCTGCGGCCACCGGCAGGCTGCCGATGCAGGGCCCCGTGCAAGTGCTGTGGGGAGGGGACGCCCTCGAGCACAATCACCACGCCATGTTCCCGGATCAACGATGGGCCTACGACCTGGGGGTGCCGCCGGTGCTGAGCGGCTCGAAGAAGCTCGCGGACCACGGGTGCTGGGGCGTCGAGGTGGTGGCCCCGCTGGCAGGGCGCGTCCACCTCGCCCACGACGGCGAGCCGGACCGGGACCCCGGACCTTCCGGGGATCTCCTGGCGCCCCTGGGCAACCATGTCGCCATCGAGCTCCCCTCGCGGACGTACCTGGTGATCGCCCACCTGCAGCGGGGCAGCGTGCTGGTCCGGGAGGGGGAGCAGGTCCAGGAAGGGCAGCCCCTGGGGCGCTGCGGGAACTCCGGGAACACCAGCGAGCCCCACGTCCACCTCCACCACCAGCGACAGGACCCGCGGGGACGCCCCATCAACTTCGCCGAGGGGCTCCCGCTCTTCTTCCGCGACCACGACGGCGAGCCCATGCCGCGCGGAGGGATCTCGGTCCTCGACGGCAAGGTCACGCCGACCGGGGCGCTGGTCCGCCACCTCCCCCCAGGAGCGCGCTGAGGCGCCCGGTCCCGTGAGCGATCCCGCCTCGTTCCAGCAGCTGATCACGCGCCACCGGGGCGCCCTGGCGCGCCTCTGTCGCCACTACGAGGCCCAGCCCGAGCCACGCAGGGATCTGGAGCAGGAGATCCTGCTCGCCCTCTGGCGCGCCTTCGCCACCTTCCGCGGCGAGTGCTCGGAGCGGACCTTTCTCTACCGCGTCGCCCACAACGTCGCGGCGACCCACGTGCTGCGAGCCGTGAGGCAGCGCGCCTTGCCGGAGCCCGAGCCCCCGCCGCCCCCTTCTCCCGAGCAGACCGCCGAGGCCCGCGACGCCCTCGCCCTGCTGGAGCGAAGGCTGCGCAGCATGGACCTCACCAGCCGCCAGCTCGTGCTGATGGCCCTGGAGGGGTGCAGCACCGCTGAGATGGCGGAGATCACCGGCCTGTCCCCGACCAACATCACCACCAGGCTGTCCAGGGCTCGCAAGGCCCTGGGCGAGGAGCAAGCAGGATGAATCAGGAACCAAAGGAGCCCGGGGAGGATCTGCTCTGGGGTCAGCTCTCGCAAGCCTGGAGGCAGGGAGGCACCGAGCAGGAGCAGCGCCAGATCGAGGAGGCCGCCGCGGTGGCCGCCCGGGAGCGTACGGCCTCGTTTTCCCGCAGCATCCTCCGGCGCAACCTGCGCGAATGGCTCGCCTCCGCGGTGGTGCTGGTGTCCGGCCTCGCGACGGCGTCCAGCGCTGGCACCTGGTCCGGTCGAGCAGGAGGGGTCTTCCTGGCGCTCGGCGCGCTGTACGTGGGTGTATGGATATTCCACAATGGCAAGGACCTGCCGGCCCCCGGACCGGGGGCCCGGACCTCGGAGCACCTGGCCCACGAGGTCGCGCAGCTGGAACGCCAGGCCCGGCTTCTCGAGCAGATCCGCTGGCACTACCTCGCGCCCTTGCTCCCCGGAGTGCTGCTGATGCTGGCCAGCGGGCTCGAAGGAGCGGCGCGCCGAGGGGCCCTCTCCGGGGCCATGGGTGCCACGCTCTGGGCCTCCTTGCTCCTCCCGTTCACCCTGGTCACGCTGGTATTCGCGGGGGTCGATGCGCTCAACCAGCGCGCCGCCCGCACCCTGCGGCTCCGGCAGCAGCAAGCGAGGGAGCTGGCCGGGATCCCCCAGGACCCCCCGGCGACGCTCCCCCTCGACCAGCAAGAAAGAGGACCGGGGGGGTGAACCTCCCCTCCGTGAACGGAGGGGCTTCTCAGAAGCCTCACGGCTGCTGAGCTACTTGCCGGGGTTCCGCCGGAACTACCTGGCTTTTGCCAG
>JALOQB010000020.1 GCA_025453595.1 Polyangiaceae bacterium | reverse complement strand
AGAGCTGCTGGAGCAGGCGGCGTTCCACGGGGCCGGGCGGCGGGTGGCCGAGGAGGCGCTGACGCTGCTCGCGGCGCCGCGGTGCCCCTCCGGCACCATGAGCCTGCTGCTGATGCCGGACCAGATGATGCTGCAGATTCACGAGTCCATCGGCCACCCGCTGGAGCTGGACCGCATCCTGGGGGATGAGCGCAATTACGCCGGCACCAGCTTTGTCACCGAGGAGATGTTCGGCACCTACCGCTACGGCTCCGAGCTGCTTGATGTCACCTATGACCCCACCCTGCCCGGGGAGCTCGCGTCCTTCTCGTTCGACGACGAGGGGAGCCCGGCCGAGAAGGCGTACCTGATCCGGCGAGGCATCCTGGAGCGGCCCCTGGGCGGCGCGCTGTCGCAGCAGCGGCTGCTGGGGGTGGGCGTGGCCACGGCCCGCGCCTCCAGCTGGAATCGCCCCCCCATCGACCGGATGTCGAACCTCAACATCGAGCCCGGGGCGAGCTCGCTGCAGGACATGATCGCCTCGGTGGAGCGCGGCGTGCTGATGCGGACGAACACGTCGTGGTCCATCGACGACTCGCGGAACAAGTTCCAGTTCGGGTGCGAGTGGGGCCAGCTCATCGAGGAGGGGCGCCTCGGCGCCGTCGTCCGGAACCCCAATTACCGGGGCATCTCCGCGACCTTCTGGCGCAACCTCGCCGCCGTGGGGGACAGCAGCACCTTCGAGATCCATGGCACCCCTTTCTGCGGCAAGGGCGAGCCGTCGCAGGTGATCCGGGTGGGCCACGCGTCGCCAGCGTGCCTGTTCCGCGAGGTCGAGGTCTTCGGAGGAGAAGCGTGATGGATGCCTATTTTTTCCAGCTGACCGGCACCCTCCAGGGGCTCTGCGAGGGGGACGAGCTGCTGCTGTGCTGGCTGTCCGGAGAGCACTCGGATTTCGTCCGCTTCAACCGCGGGAAGATCCGGCAGGCGGGGGCCGTGTCCCAGGCCTCGGTGCGGCTCCAGCTCATCGCCCGGGGCCGCCAGGCCACCTTCGAGCAGGGCCTCTCCTTTGACCTGGCGACCGATCTGCATGCGCTCCAGGGGGCCCTGGCGTCCCTGCGGGAGACCCTCGGCGATCTGCCGGAAGACCCGCACCTGCTCGTCCACCCGGGGCCAGGCACCTCGCGCTCGGTGCGCAGCGCGCAGCTGCCCTCCGCGGAGCAGATGAGCGCCGAGGTGGTCGATGCCAGCGCGGGCCTCGACCTGGTCGGGTTGCTCGCGTCCGGGCCGATGTTCCGGGGCTTCTCGTCCTCGCTCGGGCACCGCCACTGGCACGAGGCCACCAGCTTCCTGCTCGATAGCAGCGTTTACCTCCGCGATGACCTCGCCATCAAGAGCAGCCGGGCCGGTTTCTCCTGGGACCCCACCGCCCTCCGCTCCCTCCTCGACGACGCGCGCCAGCGCCTCCCCCTGCTGGAGCGCCCGCGCCGCGCCCTCTCCCCCGGGCGCTACCGGGCCTACCTGGCCCCGGCCGCGGTGGCCGAGATCTTGGGGCTTCTCTCCTGGGGGGGCTTCTCGGTCAAGGCCCTCAAGACGCGCCAGAGCCCCCTGGTGCGCCTCCACGAGAAGGAGCGCGCCCTCTCCCCCCTGATCACCCTCCAGGAGAACACCGCCGAGGGCCTGGCCCCTGCCTTCCAGGCCGAGGGCTTCCCCCGGCCTGCCCAGATCGCCCTCGTGCACCAGGGCTCCCTGGTGTCCCCCCTCATCTCGCCGCGCAGCGCCAGGGAATACGGCCTCACCACCAACGGCGCCGGCGCCGCCGAGACCCCCGAATCCCTCGACATGGCCGGCGGTGGCCTCGCCGACGAGCGGATCCTTCGCGAGCTGGGCACCGGTCTCTGGATCAGCAACCTCTGGTACCTCAACTATTCGGACCGGAACGCGGGCCGCATGACGGGGATGACCCGCTTCGCCACCTTCTGGGTCGAGAACGGCGAGCTGGTGGCGCCGACCCCGGTGATGCGCTTCGACGATAGCCTCTACGACCTGCTGGGAGACCGCCTCGAAGCGCTGACCTGCGCCCGGGAATTCTTCCCGGATCCGACCACCTACGGGGAGCGCCAGACCACCAGCGTTCGCCTGCCTGGTGCGCTCATCGACGGCCTGACCTTGACCCTGTGACGGGCCCCTTCAGCGGGGCGAAGCGAGGAGGTCCCGGGCGAAGGGGACCGCCTCGGCGATGTCGGCGAGCAACCGCCCCCCGTGGGCCCGGACGCGCTCCTGCTCGTAGGGCTGGGTCCCCGCGCCCACCACCAGGCCGATCTGGCAGCCCAGGGCCGCCGGGAGCGCCAGGTCCAGCTCGTAGATGTCGCCCACCACCAGGAGCTCGTCAAAAGAGATGCCGTCGCTGGTGAGCTCCCGGAGCACGTCGAGATACTTGCCGCGCCGCAGAAAGATGGCCCTGGGGAGCTCGGGGGAGCGCTCGGTCTCCCCCACCGAGGCCGGCCAGGTTCCGTCGGCGGGGTCGGTGATCCAGAACTTCCGGGCCTCCCCGCGCACCACCAGCCGCTCGCGCCCGGAGGGGGCGAGGGCGTCGATCTTGGCCTGCACCACCCGCGTGTCCGAGTTGGTGACGATCGCGCAGGGGACCCCGGTCGCCAGGAGCCCCTCCAGGCAGGCACGGGCGGAGGGCTTGAACCCCGTCTCCGTGGAGGCATAAGCGTGGCTGTAGAGCGCCTGGCTGATGGCCGTGCGTAGCGTAGGGATCTTCAATACACCGGCCTCGTCGATGAGCTCCTGGCTGATGGCGGTGCCGAGCAGGTAAGGATCGGCGAGGGAGGGGGCGACCACCTTGCCCTGGAAGGTCCAGCCGTAGTTCGACGGGTTGGCCCGGATTTTTGCCTCGATTTCCTGCCAGCGGGGGCCGATATCGCGGCCCAGCAGGTCGGCGATGGCGGCCCGGAAGGCCGGAACAAAAGGTCGGGATTCGATGGACAGGTCGGTGAAGGTTCCGTCAAAATCCAGCACGATTTGCTTCAATGGCATCGGTCGCTCGCCTCGGTTCCTGGGGGGGCCGCCATCGTTGACGCAGCCGCATGGCGGCAGCAAGCCGTGAACCTCTCCTCAAGGAGTCCCCATGACAGCCCGCACCTTCCTGCTCCGCACCGTCCGGTTGACCCACCTGCTCGGAGCCCTGGGGGCGACCAGCCTCGCGTGGGCCGTGGAGGCGAACCCCTCGAACTACGTCGCGGTCGTGATGTCGCTCAAGCCGGGCGACACGCTGGAGCTGGCCCCGGGGGTGTACCCGGAGGGGCTGCGGCTGGCCAGCCTCAACGGCGCCGAGGGGGCTCCGATCACGGTGCGAGGGCCCGCCTCCGGGGAGAAAGCGATCATCCGGCCCAAGACCAGCGGGTGCTGCAACACCGTCGAGATCGTCCAGTCGAGCCACCTGGTGCTCGAGAACCTGACCATCGACAGCATGGGGCAGTCAGGGATCTTTGGTTTGAGCGCCAAGGATAGCAGCAAGAACACGGTGCATCACATCACCGTCCAGGGGTGCACCTTCGTGGGCCAGGGCGGCAGCCAGCAGACCTCGGCGATCTCGACCAAGACCCCCACCTGGGGCTGGGTCATCCGGGGCAACGTCATCGACGGCGCCGGGACCGGGATGTACCTGGGCAACTCCAACGGCCAGGAGCCCTTCTTTGATGGCCTGATCGAGGGCAACCTGATCCGCAACACGATCGGGTACAACCTGCAGATCAAGTACCAGAAGAGCAGGCCCGAGGCCCCCGCCGGCGACTTCACGACCATCCTGCGCCACAACGTCTTCATCAAGGATGATCAGCCGAGCCCCGACGGCAACCGCCCCAACGTGCTCGTCGGCGGCTTCCCCGACAGCGGCCCCGGGTCGAACGACCTCTACCAGATCTACGGCAACCTCTTCTTTCACAACCAGTCCGGCGAGTCGCTGCTGCAGGCCTCGGGTCGCGTGAGCATCCACGACAACCTCTTCGTGGACGCCAAGTCGTCCGCCATCCGGCTCCAGAACCATGACCTGCCGCTGCGCCTGGCCCGCGTGTACAGCAACACCATCTACTCGCAGGGCCCCGGGATCGTCTTCGGTAGCCCCGCGCCCCAGGGCGACCTGGTGACGGGGAACCTGATCTTCTCCCCTCAGCCCCTCTCTGGCCCCATCAGCAACCAGAGCGAGAACCTCACCGGCGCCTTCGCGGACGCCTCGAAGTTCGTCCAGTCTCCCTCCTTTTCCCTGGGGACCATGGACTTCTTCCCCCTCGCTGGCCAGTGCACCGGTGCCCCCCTTGATCTGGGCGCCGCCGCCGCCGATGTCGATCACGATCGGGACTTCAACGGCACCAGCAAGGGGTCCTTCTCCTTCCGCGGCGCCTACGCCGGGGACGGGGAAAACCCAGGCTGGCAGCCCCAGGACGGCACCAAGCCCCTCCCCGGGGAGGGCCCCGGCGGTGGCGCGGGCGCCGGTGGGTCCGGAGGTTCCGGACAGGCCGGCGCAGGGGCCGGTGGGGGCGGCGGCGCAGGCAACGCCGGGGGAGCCGGGGCCGGCGCGGGCGGCGCAGGGGGGGCCGGGCAGGCGGGGGCGGCCGGCGGGCCCGGAGGTTCCGGGCAGGCAGGGGCCGCGGGAATATCCGGAAGTTCCGGACAAGGCGGCGGCGCGGCCGGCGGGCCCGGCGGCGCGGGTGGATCCGGAGGTTCCGGACAGACGGGGGGCGCGGGGGCCGGCGGCGCGGGCGCGGGTGGGCAGGCGGGGGCCGGGGGCGCCGGGGCGGGCGGTGCGGTCGCCGGATCCTCCGGAAGCTCCGGACAGGCCGGGGAGGGGCCAGGAGGCGCGGGGAGCGAGGACGAGGGGGGTTGTTCCTGCCGCACCGGCGGAGGATCCACGGGAGGGGGGTGGTTGGCGGGGCTGGCGGTGGTGCTCCTGGGGGCGAGGGGCCGGCGGCGAGGGCGTGCAGCGTGAGGACAGGCGCGGCGTGACGGGCGATGACGATGCTGGATCCACGGGTAGCGCTGGCGGCAGAGCGGACGCTGCTGTCCTGGACAAGGACCGGGCTGGGGGTGATGGGCCTCGGGGCGGCGCTGCTGCATCTCCCCGACGCCAGTCTGCGCAAGGGGATCCCGTGGGGGATCGGGGTCGTGGTGCTGGGTCTCTGTGCGCCCCTCCTCGGGGCGTTCCGCTACCGCCGCCAGATGAAGCGTCTGAACCAGGGTCTCGAGCTTCCCCCCGATGATCCGGTGGTGGCGAGCCTCTTTGCCGTCGCCATCGCCCTGGCGGCGGGGGCCCTTGCGCTCTGGAGTGTCCTCGGCCCAGGGGGGCGGTAACGGGGCGTCTGCGCAGGCGGACGCAATCTGTCGGGAGGAGCCGTCTGATCGGCCCCCTGTCGCGCGAAATGTTGGGGGAAAGACCGCCAAGCACGAGGCGTGCACGAACATGACCTTCATGCGTTCGATGCGGAGTATTTTTCAACTCACCTGCGCTTTCCTCCCTGCCCTGGCGGTGGCGCTGACCGGATGTGGCGAAGACGGAGAGGGGTCCGGTGGACCTGCCGGGTCCTCCGGGGTGGCGGGTCAAGGGGGGAGCGGTACCTCCGGAACTTCCGGACAGGGCGGCGCGGGGACAGGTGGTGCCGGGCAGGGCGGCGCGGCGAACGGCGGTGCCGGGGTTGGCGGTGCTGGAGCGGGTGGTGCAGGGGCCGGTGGCGGTGCATCCGGAAGTTCCGGACAGAGCGGAGCGGGGACGGGCGGGGTCGCGGGGAACGGTGGGGCGGGCGGGGTGGTGGAGCCGGGAGCGCCGGCGATCACGGAGCTGGTGGCGGGGGATCAGCAGACGGCGCCGGTGGGGGAGCTGGTGCCGGTCACGCCGCGGATGCGGGTGACGGACAGCCAGGGGGTGCCGGTGCCCGGGGTGGAGGTGACGTTCTACGTGTCCGTGGGGGGAGGCGAGGTGACGGGGGAGAAGACGGTGACGGGTGCCGACGGGACGGCGGCGGTGGGGTCGTGGAGGCTGGGGCCGATCCCGGGGGCCAACGAGCTGACGGGGGAGGCGCCGGGGCTGGCGCCGGTGCTGTTCAAGGCGGTGGCGACGGCGAGCGCCGACGGTAGTATGGAGATTCTGGATGGCAACCACCAGTACGCGCCGGTGGGGCAGGCGGTGGGGGTGGCGCCGGCGGTGGTGCTGAGGGACGGCGGCGGGGCGCCGGTGGCGGGGCAGACGGTGAGCTTCGAGGTGGTCTCCGGGGGAGGTTCGGTGGCGGGGGGCACGGCGACGAGCGACGCGCAGGGGGTGGCGCGGGTGGGATCGTGGACGCTGGGGGGCAGCGCGGGGCTGAACGAGCTGGCGGCGAAGATCCAGGGGAAGCCGACGGTGGTGTTCCGGGCGACGGGGGTGGCGCAGGGGGATCCGACGCTGGACCGGCAGGTGCTGCTGGGCGGCCTGGCGCACCCGTGGGACATCACCTTCGCGCCGGACGGGACGATGCTGTACACGGAGCGAGGGGGGCGGCTGTGGGCGCTGCGTCCCGGGCAGAGCGAGCCGGTGGAGGTGATGAAGCCGCCTTCGGACCTGAACCCGCAGTCGCAGAGCGGGCTCCTGGGCGTGGCGCTGGACAAGGATTTTGCGTCGAACCGGATCGCGTACCTGTACGTGTCGTCGAACCTGTCGGGCTCGATGGATAACCGGGTCCGGAAGGTGCAGATCGGGGAGAATTACAGCGGGGTGACGGTGCTGGGGGATATCCTGACGGGGATCCCCTGGGGGTCAGGCGGAGGGCACTCGGGGGGGCGGCTGCGCCTGGGGCCCGACGGCTTCCTGTACGTGACCACGGGGGACAACCGTGCGGCGACGATCCCGCAGGATCTCAAGGGTCTGGGCAGCAAGGTGCTGCGCATCACCACCGACGGCCAGCCGGCCCCGGGGAACCCGGATCTGGGGCCCGGTACGCGCCGTGAGATCTTCGCCTATGGCTTCCGCAACCCCCAGGGCATCGCCTTCCGCCCCGGCAGCGGCCAGGTCTTTTTGTGCGAGCACGGGCCCAACCAGGACGACGAGGTGACCCTGCTCAAGCCTGGCGGCAACGGCGGCTGGGACCCGAACGATGGCAACGGCAACTACAACGGGTACAGCGGCGCCAAGATGACCGACACGCAGAAGTTCCCCGGGGCGCTGCCGCCGACGCTGGTGGTCAGCGACTCGCAGGGCATGGGGGGCTGCGACTTCCTCCAGGGGACCGGCTGGAAGAGCTACGACGGGCGGCTGGCGGTGGCGATGCTCGCGGGCCGCCGCCTCATCTCTGGCCGCCCTTCCAGCGATGGCAGCAAGATGGAGGTCGTCAGCAACGATCTGCAGAACATCGCGCGGCTGCGCGCCGTGACCATGGGCCCCGACGGCAACGTCTACATCGCCGTCGACGAGCCCGCCCCCAACGGGCAGATCTGGCGTGTCTCCCCCAAGTGAGCCCGGCGGCTCAGGCCCCTGCGCCGTGGGGGCGCCGCAGGACGAAGCTCCAGCCCAGGTGATCGTCGTGCTCGCGGCCTGAAACGCGCTGCCCCCTGCCCTCCCGCGAGTCGAGCCGATCGGAGAGGGCGACCAGGCCCTGGAACCAGGCGTGGTACGCCAGGTTCACCCCCGGGACGCGGCGCAGCGAGCTCTCGCGGGCGTGGTTGGCCCAGTACCAGCGGAGCAGGGTGGCCCACTGGCCTCCGATGGGCCATGCATCCAGAACTTCCATACCCACGGAGGCCGCGAGGGAGGAGAGGCCGCCGCGGGTGTAACGGAAGTAGTCGTGGGGGTAGCCGTGGGTGGGGCAATACTGGGGTGTGACGCCGAAGAGGAGGCCACCGGGGCGGAGGACGCGGGCGGCTTCCTGGAAGAAGACCCAGGGGCGAGCGAGGTGCTCGAGGACCTCGATGACGCAGATGGCGTCGAGGGAGGCATCGAGGAAGGGGATCGCGTGGGCATCGCCGAGGAGGTCGGTGGGTCCGTACCAGGAGATATCCATGGCGATGAGGTCGCCGAGGGGGGCGAGCACGTCGCGGTAATACTGCTCACCGGCGCCGATCTCGAGGACGCGGGGCCCGGGCAGCAAGGGGCGAACGCGCTCGACGAGGAGGGGGACCTGGGCTCGGTCGTCGGCGAAGGCGTCGGCGGTGGTGCGCTCGCGGAAGCGGTCGGCGAGGCCGCCAAGGCCCGGGCGCCGCTTCTTCTGGCGAGAGGCGGCCTGGGTTTCGAGGGCGACGCCGACGTGAGGCGGCACCTCCTGTTCGAGCAAGGCCGGGCGCCCGTCGACGACGAGGAAGGGCCGGGCGCAGGCGGAGCAGCGCAGGGGTCCGTCCAGGAGCGGCGCGCGGCAGCAGGGCGAGGCGTAGCAGGCCAGCAGCTCGGGGCGCCGCAGCGCAGGGGCGTGGAGCGAGGTCATGCCGGGGGCTTCTGCAAGGCGGAGGCCACCTGCTCGCGGAGGCGCTGACCCGAGACGCGGAGCACGAAGAGGGGGTTCCCCAGGAGGTAGCGCCGGGCCAGGCGGCGAGGCTCGCGGCTCAGGCGGAAGGCCCACTCGAGGCCCAGCTCGCGCCAGGCCCAGGGGGCGCGCTCGATGCGGCCCGAGAAGAAGTCGAAGAGGCCTCCGACGGACAGGGCGGTCACCCCCGGGAGGTGGGCCAGGTGACGCCAGATCCAGTCTTCCTGGCGGGGGCTCCCCATGGCCACCAGGACCAGCGGTCGCTCCAGTTCCTGGAGCCGGTGCGCCAGCGCGGGCACCTCTTCTTCCCCGAGGAAACCGTGGTGAACGACCGGGATCTGGAGCCCTGGGTGGGCCTCCTGAAGTCGCGCCGCGCAGGCCTCGGCGACGCCGGGGGCGGCCCCCACGAGGGCCAGCGGTCTCCCCTCCCGCGAGGCCCGCTCGCAGAGGAGCGGCAGCAGGTCGGTGCCGTTGAGGTTGTCCCGGAGCGAGAAGCCCAGGATGAGACTGGCGACGCGGAGCCCGACGCCATCGGGCAGCACCCGGTCGGCGCGGAGGAGCTGGGCCCGGAGCCGGTCGTCGTGGGTCGCCAGGTTGAGCGCGTGAGGGTGGACGAAGTGAACCACGCGAGCCCGGTCCGGGGGCGGCGGCGCGAGGATGGCGTCGAGGGCGTCCGCGATGGTCATGTTGTCGACCGGGACCCCCAGGACCGCAGGCCGCGGCGGCGCCTCGGCGGTGGACGAGAGGGCGGCGCCGAGGGCCGCGGAGGCGAGGAAGCGGGCGGCGGCGCGGGGGCCAGCCCCGGCCAGGCGCTCCTGCTCTTCGCGGAGCAGGTCACCATAGGGAAGCCCCATATGGACACGGGCCTCGACGGGGGAGACCAGGCCCCGGGGCCGGGAGGGGTCAAGGCGGGAGCCGACGAGGCTGGCGTCGCCGCGGAGGATGTCGAGGAGGGAGGCGCGGGGGAGGAGCTCAGGGGTCATGCGGCCACCCCCAGGCAGATGCGAGCGAGGCGCTGTCCGGCGGATTCCCAGGAGAACGAGCGGGCGTAGGGGGGACCGAGGGAGGCGACGCGGCGGCGGACGTCGGGGTCGAGGGCGGCGCGCTCGAGGCCGCGGGCCATGTCCGCGGTGTCGTGGGGCTCGCAGAGGACGCCGAGATCGCCGGCGACCTCGGGGAGCGCACCGGCGCGGGCGACGAGGACCGGGACGCCACAGGCGAGGGCCTCGAGGACAGGGAGGCCGAAGCCTTCGCGGAGGCCGACCATGATGGCGGCGGTGGCCCCGGCGGTGAGCCCGGGGAGCTGCTCGTCCGGGACGCGACCGAGGAAGCGGACCTGGGCGGAGACCCCCAGGGCCTCGGCGGACGCCTCGAGGAGCGCCCGGGCCCCCCAGTCGCCGCCGGCGAGGAGGAGCCGGTGGGAGCGCGCCAGGGAAGAGCGGGCGAAGGCTTCCAGGAGGCGCCGGTGGTTCTTGCCCGGGTGCTCCAGGCGCGAGGTGTAGAGCAGGTAAGGCTGGTCCTCGCGGTGCGGGGGGACGCCCGGATGAAACCGGGCGCAATCGACGCCGTTGGGCACGACCTCGACCTGGTCCTCGGGGCGGTGGGTGACGTCGCAGAGATCGCGGCGGGTGGCCTGGCTGATGGCGACGAGGCGGCGGGCGCGGGCGAGGGCGGGGGCGACCAGGTGGCGCGCGTAGGCGGCCCGGAAGCGGTCGTACTTCCCGTCGACGAGCTGGGCGGCCAGATCGTGGACCACGGCGACGGTGGGGATCGGCCCCGCCGACAGGCGGCGGTTGGCCGCCGGCAGCAGCACCACGGAGGCCCCGTGGAGCGCCGCCCAGGGGCCGAAGCAGCCCAGGTGCCACAGGGCTCCGGGGCCCGGCCGATCGATCCAGGACGGCAGCGCCGCGGTCTCGACCCCCCGGAGCGCCACGCAGCCCCGCAGGATCGGATCGTAGGCGGCCAGATCCCCGGGGGACCCGGCGATCAGCAGCTCGTGGCCCTGCTGCACCAGCTCCAGGGCCAGCGATGGGAGTATGGAAGATAGATACACCCCCAGGCCCGAGCGCCCGGCGTCGGTGCCGGCGAGGCTCAGGGCGACGCGCATGACGAGGCTCCTTGCCCGGGCTCCGAGGGCCCACGCACCACCCGGGCCGGGGCGCCGACCGCCACGCAGCCCGCGGGGATGGCGCCCCGCACCACGCTGTTGGCCCCCACCACGGCGTCGACCCCGATCGAGGCCCCGGCCAGCACCGTGACGCCGGTGTTGAGCACGGCGCCGTCCGCCACCGTGGTCCCCTGCCCTCGCTGGATGGTCACGTTGTGCAGCAGCGTGCAGCCCGCGCCCACCGAGACGCCCTCGCCGATCACGATGCAGAACGGGTGCGGCAGGCGCAGCCCCGGGCCGATCTCGTCGGTCCAGACGTCGATGTGGAACCCCACCCGCAGCGCGGTCGACAGGCCAAAAGAGGAGCCAAAGGCCCGCCGGAGCCCGGCAGAACCCCGCAGCAACGACAGGGCCCAGAAGGAGGGATCGGCCAGCGCCGCCAGCGCCGGCCGGCGCACGCCGCGCCGCGCGTGGACGTCGGCCACAAGCCGTCCATCGGCGGCGAGGGCCCGCGCCGCATCGAGGAGCGCAAGGGGGTTCATAGCGACCCCCTTGCGGCGAGGGTGGCGACGGCGAGGAGGACGACGAGGGCGGCAGCGAGGGGCCAGCGCCAGCGACGGTGAGCGCCGCGGGGGCCCGGGGGCCGGGAGAAGAGGGGGACGACGTGGGCGGCGGTGATCTCGATAGAACGAGGGACAACAGCCCTGGACTCGACCTTGGAGGTCTTGACCTTGGCGAGGGAGCTGACCTGGCCGCCGTCGCCGAGCATGACGCCGGGGCCCACGACGGCGTCGCGGCCGACGACGGCGTTGGCGCCGATGAAGACAGGGCGGACGAGGTTGGCGGTGTCGTGGACCTCGGCCCCCTGGGCCACCCAGACGCCGGAGTTGACCTTGGTGGCGTGGACCTGGACCTGCCAGCCGGTCTTGGACGTCCTGGGGAGCTGGCCGTCAAGGACCGCGAGGCTGAGGCGAAAGGCCTCGTCCTCGTCCTGGATGCGCACGCCCCAGCCAGGCCCCTGGACCCGCTGGCTGCCCTGCTCGCCCGGGTTGTGGAGGTGCACCGTGCCGCCCTCGATGGAGCCGCGGAGCACCGCGGGGGGTTCGAGGGTGACCTCGACGTCGCCCGCCTCCGCCGCGGTGAACAGGCGCACCAGGTCGCCGTCGCCGAGGGTATCGCCGGCGAGGATGATGACGCGGCCAGCGAGGCCCTCGCGGCGGGCCAGGTCGACCCCGGACATCCCGGAGCAATCGACCCAGGACACGCCGACCCCGAGGGGCTCCTGGTCGACACGGCGGAGCAGCTCCGGGGCCAGGTCGCCGGGGGGCAGCTCGATCACGATGCGCTCGCAGCCGATGGCCCGGAGCCACTGGAGCTGGCGCAGCACCAGGGGCTTGCCGGCCACATCGAAGAGCGCCGCCCGGGGTGTACCCGCGGCGAGGGAGATCAAGGCATCCATGGGGAATCCTCCTGCTCAGTAGGCGCCGCGGCCGCTGATCACCGCGGGCACCGTGCGCGCCAGGATCTTCAGGTCGTCCACCGGCTTGGACTGGTCGATGTACTGGATATCCAGCTCGACCTGCTGCTCGAAGGACAGGTCGCTGCGGCCGCTGATCTGCCACAGGCACGTCAGCCCCGGGGTCACCTCCAGGCGGCGCAGCGCCCGGGGATCATAGAGCTTCACCTCCCGGGGGAGCGCCGGGCGGGGGCCCACCAGCGTCATGTCGCCTCGCAGCACGTTCCAGAGCTGGGGCAGCTCGTCGATGCTCAGCTTGCGCAGCACCCGGCCCACCCGGGTCACCCGCGGGTCCACCTTCATCTTGAAGCGCACCCCCCCGAAATCCTTGCCCTGCGCGGCGGCCAGCGCCGCCGCCTGGGCCTCGGCGCCGTGGAGCATTGTCCGGAACTTCCACATGGGGAACTCGCGGCCGGCGCGGCCCACCCGGTTCTGGTAGAAGAGCACGGGGCCGCGGCTGGTGATCTTGATGGCGAAGGCCACGAAGAGCAGCAGCGGGGAGAGCAGCAGCAGGCCGAGGCCCGAGGCCACCACGTCGAGGGCGCGGCGGGCGGCGGGGCCCGCGGCGCGGACGAGGCGGGAGAAGCGACGGCGAGGCACCTGGTGAACCGGGTAGGTGGCGAGGCGAAGATCCTGGGGGTCGCTCATGGGTTTGCTCCTCGAAGAAGGGCGCGCCTGCGCGGGCCCTTTCGCTCCAGCTTCCGCTGCAACAGGCGTGCCGGGGCCGGCGGCGGGAGCCATTCGGGGCCGCGGACCTCGCGCCCCCCCAGCTCGTCGGGCTGTGCGACGACGACCGCGCCCATCTTCCCCTGGAGCCTGGGGAGCGAGTCCGGCAGCGAGCGCAGATCGAGGAGGCGCACCTTTCCGCTGGTGATCACCACGAGCAGCCCGTCCATCCAGCGGCTGAGGGCGCGGAGCTGCTCGATCTCGGCGTCCTCGAGTCCCACGACGAGAACGAGGTTGCCGCGGGCGGCCTTGGCCCGGAGCTTCCGGCCGATGCGCGGATCCTCGCAGGCCTCCGGGAGCGCATCGGGCCCGACCACCTCTTCCTCGCGGGCATCCCAGATCGAGACAGGACAGGATCGAGACGCGAGTCGTTGAGACAGGAGCGCGACCACCTCCTGGGAGGGGGCCCCCCCCATGCCGAGCACTCCCACCACGGCCCCCCGGTTCTCCAGGTGATCGGCCAGCTCCCGGGCGAGGACCGCGGGGGCCCCGGCGCCGGGCCAGGAGCTGGCCCAGATCACCGGGGCCTTGAGCCAGTAGGCCACCTCGGAGGCAGCCCGGACGCAGCCGGTGCGCAGCTCCCGCACCAGCGCGATCAGGATCGAGAGGACCAGCGCCACCCCGGGGAAAGCCACGGCGACGATGCGACCAAAACCCTTCTCGGAGCGCTCCGGAGGCAGGGGCTTCGAGAGCACCTGGAAGCCGGAGGTGGCGCCTCGTACGTCGTCCTCGGCCATGGCGATCTGCTTGAGCAGCAGGGCCACGTGGGCCTCGTTGGCCTGGACCTCCGCCAGCAACCTCGCCGCCTCGCCCTGCACCTGGGTCAGCAGGCTGGCCCGCTGCTCGGCGGCCTGCCGCAGATCGGCGAGGGCGCGGGCCCGCTCGGCCATGGCCTTGCGGAGCGCGGTGGATTCTTCGACCTGCATGACCAGCGCGTCCCGCACCGGGTTGCGGCCGACCACCTGGCCCACCACCGTGGGGGTAGCGTCCTCGACGCGCCCTCGCAGCGCGTCCACCTCGGCGCTCGCGGATTTCACCCGGGGGTGGTCGTCCGTGAACCTGGCGCGGAGCCCCGCCAGCTCGCTCTCCAGTCGCCCCAGCCTCGCCTGATCCTCGTTCTGCTCGTTGCGCGAGAGGACGACACGCTCGGAGAAATTCGACCGGGCCCCCTTGAGCGCCTGCAGCCGCGCCTCCAGCCCTCGCAGCTCGACGGAGACATCCCCCGCCGAGACCCGGAGCCGCGCGGCCTCGGTGATCGCGGCCTGCACGTCCGCGGAGAAGTCATCCACCCGGTGCTCGGATCGGAACGCGTCGTAGCGCCCGCGGGCCTGGGTCGCCTCCTGCTGCGCCTGCTTCAGCGATTGCTGGAGCGCGTTCACCGTCTCCTGGAGCTTGGACTGGGCCTGCTCCCGCTGCGCGTCCAGGAACACCTCCACCACCGCCTGCGCCAGGTCCGCCGCCTCCTGGCGCGACGAGGAGCGGGCGCTGATCAGCATCAGGTGCGAGTTCTCCCCCAGGGACACCTCGACGCCACGGGCAAGCTGCTCGATGCTGTTGCTCAGCTTCAGCCGCTCCCGCACCCGGAGCAGGTTCGCTGGCACCTTCACGCTCTGCGCCAGCGTCGCCACCTCGCGCACCTCGTCCGACCGGGCCGAGGTCGCCGGCTGCCACAGCAGCGTGGCGCTCGACAGGTACGACTTGGGGACCGCAAATTTCCCCACCGCCGCGCCGATCAACCCCGTGACCACCACGGCGATCGCTCCCCACCGCCGGAAGCCCCAGATCGCCCACAGCAGGCGCCGAGGCTCCACCGGGAGCCCCAGGCTCTTGGCGGCCATCGGAGAGGGCTCGGTCGGGGTCGCCCCCTGCGGCGTCGCGTCGTCGCGGAACATGCTCCCCTCGCTCCAGCAAGTTCTTCTCCAATCGAGATTTCCCCTGCCCTGCCCCGGTGATGTCTCACTCCGGGACGCGCGCCACCGGCCCCTCCAGCACCGCCTTGCACGAGGTGACCGCCCCGGCGGGCCCGGACGGCCTCCGGTGCAGCGGCGCCACCGCCAGCGCCACCGCCGCCGCCAGCACCGCGACGCGCCGGCCCCGGAGGCCCGGCGAGGTCGCCAGGTCCACCAGCCCCCGCGCGGCCAGCGCGGCCCCCAGGGCGATGGCAGGTAGCACGTAGAGCGGCTCCTTGATCGCCGGGACGCTCAGCACCGCCACCCCCAGCGTCATCCCGAGCAACGCCCCATGCAACGGCCTCGCCTCCGGTCCCCTTACCGATCGGTAAGCGCCCAGCAGGGCCAGCGGGAGCGCCAGCCCCAGCTCCCGGGCGATCGCCGGCGGGTAGTACCAGAAACCATGGGACCACTCCGGGTGAGAAGACACCCCCTGCCACTTGGTCGAGGCGATGCCGCCGGAGGCCAGGAACGGGGCGAGGTACACCTCCCGGAGCCAGCGCTCCAGGGAGGTTGGGTCCAGCAGCGCGACGAGCAGCAGGTGGGCCGCTCCGGTGGCCAGGGCCGCGAGGGCAAAGGCCAGCAGGAGCCGGGGGCGAGGGCGGGAGGCGAGCAGGGCCCCGGCGACGGCCAGGACGACGGGGCCTGCGAGCCAGAGCTTGGCCAGGAAGGCGAGCCCCACCAGGGCGCCGGCCGCCGCCGGGCAGGCCAGGGCGTCCCGGGGGCGGAGCACCAGCGCCAGCGCGAGGCAGGAGAAGGCGGCCAGGGGGATCTCGGCCTCCAGGGTCAGCAGGTCGATGGCAAACCGGGGCGCCAGGGGCGCCACCAGCGTCGCCGCGGCGAGCGCCAGCCAGGGGCTCGACGCCGGGCGGAGCGCGCGGGCCAGGGCGGCGATACTGACCAGCAGCAGGGAGGCAGGGATCAACGGCCAGGCGCCGGGGCTGGCCCACCCGAGCAGCGCCGGGAGCGCGATCAGGGCGCTGGCCAGCGGCGGCGCGACCAGGCCATCCCCCAGGCGCAGGAAGGCCCCGGGGGCCGGGTGGTAATCGGGGCGAAGCCAGGCGCGAGCGTCGGTGGCCATGGCGCAGGCCAGCCGCACCAGGTCCCCCTCGTCCGCGGACCAGGTGGCGCGCCCCGGCAGCAGGCGCCAGCCCAGCGCCAGCGCCGCCAGCGCCGTCAACAGCAGCAGGATCCGCTCGGTTCGCATGCTCCCTCCTCCGTGCAAGGAAAGCGCCGCGTTCAGGGGCGCAGCACCCGCACCCCGGCGGGCAGGCTCGGCTCGAAGGCGCGCAGCGCCGCGTCCAGCTCCCGGGCGGCCTCCGGGCCGATGGCGTAGAAGGCCACCTCCTCCCGGGCCACGGTCACCTTGGGCCCCGAGAGGCGCCAGGTGGCGACCCGCTGCACCCGCGGATCTGCCGGCTGCAGCAGCTCCGGGAACCAGTCCTCGTACACCATCAGGTAACGCGCCCCCCGCTCCGCCAGCAGCCCCAGGATCTGCTCTCGCTGGAAGCCCCCGCGCAGCTTGCGTCGCAGCACATCCATGTCCCCCAGGCCGGCCAGATCCACCGTCGGTCCCGGCCTGAGAAAGGCCACCGCGCCGATGTCGTTCACCACCAGCGGTTCGGACCCGGGCAGCGCCCGCGCCAGCCTCCCCATGGCGAACTGCTGCTCGTACACGTTGCGGCAGGCCCCCGGGGCTCGCACCAGCGTCGACGCCTTCCGGTGGAAGCAGAGCAGCGCCAGCGCCGCCAGCGCCGCCACCTGCGCCCGCTGGCGCACCCCTCGCGGGGGCTCCAGCGGCGGCGCCAGCGCCCCGAGCGTCACCAGGCCGAGGCCGACCAGGTACGCCTGGTAGCGCTCGAACCAGCCCATCGACGAGAGGGCCCCGTGGGCGACGGTCTGCGCCAGGAAAATCGCCGCCAGGGACCCTTCCCAGCGCGCCAGCCGGCCCTGCCCTGCCCTCCACGCGGCCAGCGCCCCGACCCCGACCAGCAGCAGCAGCAGCGCCGCGTCCTCCCCCAGCGCCGACGAGGCGCGCTGCACCGCCCCCTTCAGCGCCAGCACCCCGCCGCTCTCCCCGGCCCGCAGCGCCGTCTTCGCCACCACCGAGGCCGGCAGGTAAAACCCCGTCGCCCACCGCTGCACCAGCGCCGCCAGCGCAAACGGAACGCCGCTCGCCAGCCCCAGCGCCAGGAAGCCTCGCACCTGCCCTCCGTGCAGCAGCGCCAGCCCCGTCAACCCCACGAACACTGCCCCCTCCGGCCTCACCAGGGGCAGCGCCGCCGCCACCCCCAGCGACCACCGGGGCAGCCCCCGGCCCTCCTGCGCCTCCCGCAGCGCCACCAGCAGCGCCGCGCTCAGCGCCAGGTGCAGCGCATGCTCCATCCCCAGCAGCACCAGCCCCGGCAGCGGGATCAGCAGGGATAGGGCAAAAGAGACCCCCCATGCGACGGGGCGTTTTTCCAGGAGGGGCGAGGCCTCCAGGAGCCGGGCCGAGGCCAGCAAAAAGCCCGCGGCAGAGAGGAACGCGAGGAGCACGGCCCCCCAGGGGAGGCCCCGCTCGCCGACCAGGAGCGCCAGGGCCGCCAGGAGCGCGGTCCAGAGGGGGCTGGAGGAGGCGGTCGCCAGCTCACCAGGGACGATGCCGAAGCCGTCGCCGCGGGCCAGGTTCCGGGCCATCGCCAGGTGGATGTAGGAGTCATCGACGGGGAAGATGAGCTGCCCCTCGGTGCGCGCCACGCAGGCCGCCAGCAGGGCGACGGAGGACAGGAGGAGCGCGAGGAGCGCGGGGAGCAGGAACCCACGGCGAGGGGGCGGGAGCATGCAAGGAAGCAGGCCAACCTCCCCTGCCCTCGCCCCCCTGCGGTCTTCCCCCTGGATCGTTCGTGCATCTCACTCCGGGACGCGGCCAGATCCCGGAATGAGCCGCGAGCACCGCGGGGGACTCAGGGGCGTCCCAGGCGACGGAGCAGCTGGGCGGCGAGGCGCGTCGAGGCGCGGAGCTGGTCGGGATCGACCCGGTCCGCGGTGTCGAGCGGGTGGTGGTAGTTGCGGGGGGCGTGCTGCTCCCGGTCCAGGCAGGTGAGCGCCATGGCCCGGTACCCCTCGACCAGGAACGGGAGCGCGTCCGTCGCGCCAGCGGGGACCGCGTAGGGCTCCGGCGGGGGGAGCCCCACGTCCAGCGCCGCCAGGCGGGCCTCCTGGAAGAGCGAGGGCGGGATCGGGACCCGGAACAGCTCCCCCTCTTCCAGGACGAAGAGCTCGCCGTTGGAGAGCGTATCGAGCACGAGGACCTCGGTGATCTTCGGGTCCCAGCCCATGGTGCGAGCCAGGTGCGCGGCGCCCCCGGTGCCGGCCTCCTCGGCGCCGGTGAAGGCAAAGACCACCTCGACGTCCCCCGGCGCCTCGTCGGCCCACGCCTCCGCAAGGACGATCTGCGCGGCGCAGCCCGAGAGGTTGTCCGCGGCCCCCGGGACGACCTGGTTGCGCAGCACCACCTCGGCGTTGAGCAGGAACACGAGGGCCACCGGGATGCAGAGCGCGACGCGAAGCCAGACGGGCGCCCCGGTCTGGAGCAGCTCGATCGCGGCCAGCAGCAGCACGCAGACCAGGGGCAGCAGCAGCTGCTTCTTGAGGAAGGGCAAGAACGAGGGGGGCGGCTTGGCGATGGCCTTCAGGATGGGCGGGTGGAACATCAGGCCGGTGAAGGCCGAATCGACGTGGGCCAGCAGCACGATCCGGCGCCGCGGGGCCCCCTCCGCGGGGAGCGTGGCCAGCAGGTTGCGGCTCTGCACCTCGGGCCAGAGCCCCCGGAGCACGTGGCGCCGCAGCACCGCCTCGGAGAAGAAGCTGAAGGCGACGATCAGGTGCCCGACGCCGGCGGCCAGCGGCCAGGCACCGGCGAGCCCCGCCAGCAGCAGCGCCAGGCCAAAGTGAAGGGCCAGGGAGCCGTAGATGTGCGGCGGGAAAGCGAAGGGGTGCCAGCTTACCTGGTACCCCCGGCGCTCCAGGCGCCCGGCGATGGCCTTCTGCACCCGCTCCTCGTCGGGGGTGCCGGTGAGCCTCGTGGGCGCGAGGCCCGCGAGCCAGTGGAGCGTCGCCACAACGTCATTTCCTGCGGGATCCATGGGCCCATGGTGGACCGCCGGGGGCCCTCGTTGACAGGGACTCTTCACGACATCCGGGGGGCCAAAGGTGCCAGCACCTCGCGCGGGGCCTCCTCCTGAGGTCTACTCGCCCTCATGCCGCTCTTCCGTCGCTTCGATGGCGATCTGATCCGGACTTCCGGGACGCGCGCCATCATGCCTTACATCATGCCCACCCGGGCTGGCTCCTCGGTGTACTTCGAGCAAGAGCTGGACGTGACGCGCGCCCAGGCCTTCTGCGACGAGCGCGCGGCGAGCGGGTCCCGCATCACGATCTTCCATGTGTTCACCTTCGCCGCGGTGCGCACGCTGGCCGAGCGGCCACGGCTCAACCGCTTCACGAGCGGCGGCTTTCACTACCAGCGGAAGAACATCGAGATCGCTTTTTCAGCCAAGAAATCGATGTCCGACGACGCGCCGGTGGTGGCCATCAAGCGGCGCTTTGACCCGCAGGATGACTTCGAGGCGCACCTCAAGCGGCTGGGGGGCGGCGTGCAGGAGGGGCGCTCGAAGGAGAAGAACCAGACCGACAAGGAGCTCGACGTGCTGCTCTGGCTGCCAGGCTTTGTGCTGGCGTCCCTGGTGGGGCTGGCGCGCTGGCTCGACGCCCGCAACGTGCTGCCGCGGGCGCTGATCGAGAGCGACCCGCTCTACGCCAGCCTCTTCGTGGCGAACCTGGGTTCGGTGGGCCTGGATGCGGTGTACCACCACCTGTACGAGTGGGGGAATTGCCCCATCTTCGCGGCGCTGGGGCGGGTCCGGGAGGTGGAGCGCGACGGCCAGCGGCGGAAGGTGTGCACCGTGAAGTACACCTTCGACGAGCGCATCGAGGACGGCCTCTACTGCGCGCGGGCCCTCGAGCACCTGCGCGCGATCATCGAGGGGTGGGAGGGGTAACCGCGGCCAGGGGCCGGGGCAGCGCGCGGCCCCCTCCGGGGAGGGCGCTCAGGTGAAGAGCGGGAGGTCCTGGGCGCCGACGGGGAACTGCTGCTCGGTGGGCGTCCCCGCGAGCCCTGCGACCTTGTGGAGGGCCTTGTGGACGTGGCGCGGCTCGATGCGGATCCCGTCCTCCTTGGGCTGGAGGGTGGCCGGGTCGACCTTGATGGCGCGGTAGCCCGGATCGGTGCTGCCGATGAGGCGATTGCCGGGGATACCAGGCCCGGAGACGACCATGCTGGTGATGTTCCAGTGATCCTTGCCGTTGCCCTGGTTGTAGGTGGGCGTGCGGCCGAAGTCAGAGCCCACGACCACGTACAGGTTGTTGCCGAGCCCGAGGCGATCGGCCTCCTTGTAGACGAAGTCGACGAGGCGCAGCAGCTTGATCATCTGGCGGATGTGCTGGTTGTCGTGATCGCCGTGGGTGTCGAAGCCGCCGATGGAGAGGTTGGCGGCGACGGCGACGCCGGCCTGGAAGGCGGTCATGGCGAGCTGCGCTTCCTGGCAGAGGCGCTCCAGGTCACCGATGCCGCCGATGCCGGCGAGGTCCTCGACGCCCGGGTAGGCCTCGTCGAACTTGACGACCTTGAGGTCGTTGAAGCGCTCGGCCAGGGTGGCGAGGCCCAGGTTGCCCTGGCGAGCCTTGAGCAGGCTATCCATCGAGCGACGGACCGAGGGCAGGCGCTCGGCGTCGCGGGCCGCCGAGAGGCGAGCCGACTGGGCCTGGGCGATGCGGGCCATGGTGTCGTTCGAGTGGTAGAGCTCGTCGGCCTTGTTGGGGTCGCGGCGGTTGACGTAGGCAAGGCGCTTGAGCGAGTCGAGGCTGCCGGAGCGGGTGAGCGGCACGAGGCCCCCGGTGGCGTCGTAGCCGCCGTTGCTCAGGAACGCCATGGGCAGGGCGCCGGCGGCGGTCGCATGCCCCGCGGCGATGGCGCCGAGGGCCGGCTGGCCGTCGATGGACGATCCGCTCCAGGTGATGCGGGTGCCGGTGTCGTGGTTGTTGGTGGTCGTGTCCACGCCGTTGAGGACGCAGATGCGCTGGTGATGCGCCTCGAAGAAGCGCTGGACGCTGAAGACCTCCTTGCCGTCGTTGCCCCAGCTGATCGGTGCGTAGCGGAAGCTACCGATCTGGCCGATGGCGTCGGGGGAGAAGGTCTGGTTGATGGTCTGCCTGTCGCCGTCGGTGCCGCCCTTGGGGTCGCAGAACAGGGTGGGGTCCCAGCCGCCGCCGGCGTGGATGGTGACCCAGTAAGGTCCGTTGAATTTCTCGCCCTCCGCGAGGGATTTGCTTGTCCAGAGCGAGGCCGGCGCCGCAACGGCGAGGCCCGAGAGACCCATCAGCTTCAGAAAGTTCCGTCGGTCCATGGTCGTCCTCGTCAGTGGTACAGGAAGCGGTGGTCGAGCATCAGGTAGGTAGTGACGGCCATCCAGGCGCGGAGGGTGTAGTCCTCATCCTTCCGCAGCTGCTTGTCCTCGGGGATGAACGCCAGGTTGTCGTAGTCGTAGCGAGCGTGGCACTCCCAGTGCAGATCCTGCTTCTTGTCCTGCTGGCTCTCGAAGGCAGCGAGCTCGCGCCAGGTCTCCAGGTAGACGCTGAAGCTGCGCTCGATCTCGGGGTGATCGGGGGTCAGGTTCTCGCCGAGCACGAGGCGATGGAGGTGGACCAGGTTGTTCTTGATGGCCACCTGCGCGTCGCCCACCGCCTTGCCGTTGAACTCGGGGCGATCCTTGATATCGACGAGGGGGAAGAGGCGGCGCTGGGCCTGGGGCTTCCAGAAATCCCAGGCGACCACGGCGCAGGACATCTCGTTGGCCATGCGCCAGGCGACGCTGGCCGAGATGCCGTTGGGCTCCTGGAGGCGCACCGGCACGTTGTCCGAGTCCATGCCGCCGTAGAGCAGGCGGAAGTCGTCCCGGAGCCAGAGCCCGCGGTTGAGCCGCAGGTCCGCCTTGCCTTCCTCCTTGTCCTTGAAGATGTTTTCCCACTCCCAGCGCTTGCGCCAGGGGATACCGGTGACCGCCTGGATCTTCCGGTCAAACATCTCGGGCGTGAGCCAGCGGCCGGTGCCGATGGCCTCGAAGAGCGCCTGCTTCTCGCCGGGGGCCTCGGCCAGCGACTTGGCCCGGTAGTAGGGGCTCTTGAGGATGCCCTTGACCACGACCTTCAGGTTGAAGTTCTGCGCCTTGAACTCCTCGGCGAGCTTGCGGAAGAAGGCATCCTGGGCCGTCCAGGCGTCCACGCGGAGCTGGTGCCCGGGGGAGTCCACCGCGTCCGTCGGGTACGCGAGGGGCTTGTGGCCCGTGAAGCCCGCGTACACCGCGTAGATGGCGGCGGTCGCGAAGCGCGGATCCTGGACCACCTGCTGGGACAGCCACGGGAGCGCCGCGCCGTAGGACTGGGGAGGCAGCATCGTCCCCCCGTACCCCGGGGCCACCATGTCGTTGAACCAGGGGCGATCGCCCTGGAACGACTCGTAGTTGTTGTCATCGTACCCGCGGAAGCCGCCGGCGATCGGGTCCATGACCGCGTGGCACATCTTGCACCCCGGATCGGTCATGGTCGGGTTCTCGTGGGCGGTGGCGGCCGACGGATCGACGGGGCGCTCGGCGATCTTGAGGATGTCGGTGGCCAGGAAGAACTGGTAGACGCGGCGGGCGCGGGCGCGGTTCCGGTTGGTGGGCGACGTGACCCAGCGGTTCAGGAACGAGGGCGTCGACAGGACCCCCGCGTGGGGCAGCGCCTGACCCGAGCCCAGCATCACCTGCACCGGCTGGAGCTCGTTCTCGTCCTGCGGGTTGGCGAAGGTGGGCTGGACGTTGTAGGCCTTCGCCAGGAACGGGTTCACCACCGCGTAGTTGGCGGTAAGAACCTCGGTGAAGGGCTTGTTGTTCTTGACCACGTAGGTGATCAGGTTCAGCGGCTCCTTGGCGAGGGCCCGGTTGATCTTGGGGCGATCCGGCGAGTTGTACTCGGGCTTCTCGTCGTTCCGGTAAGGCTCCAGGCCCGGGTACACGTTGGTATCCATGAAATCGATCGCCGCCCCGCCATACGACAGGAAGCGATCCGTCAGGAACAGGTCGTTGTAGATCTCGCGGAGCCGCTCGTAGAACGTCTCCTCGGTCATCAACCGGTCAAGGAACGCGTCGAGGGCCTGCTCCCCCGCCTCGCCCTCCGCGCTCACCTGGGCCTCTTCCTCGGCCGTAGGCAGGCGCCCGCCCAGGTCGATGGCGGCCTTCCGGGCCGTCTCGGCGCTGGTCATCATCACCACGCCGTCCACCGAGGCGATCCGCGCGTCAGGGCATGGATCGCCGCTCTGGAAGCGCTTGACCAGCTCTTGAAGGGCGCGATGCTCGGGGCTATCGGCCTCGAGGATCTTGCCGCCGCCGTGCTCCAGCTCGCCCAGCGGCTTCGCCAGCAGCTTGATCTTGTCGCCAAACTTCTCGTTCGACGCCTCCTGGAGCGACGCCAGGTTCGCGTCGAGGAAGTTGGGATAACTCGCCGTCTGCAGCACCAGCTTCGCCCCCTTCTCGTTGACGGCTTCGCCGTCGGGGGTGTGGCACTTGGCGCAGCGCGTGCTCATGAACGAGGCCCAGACCTGGCTCTCAAAAAAGGCTCGATTGGACTGGCATGCTCCAGGGCCTGTCGGCGAACCGCCCGTGGACTGCTCGGCGTCGTCGCCGGAGCAGCCCGCAAAAATGACGGCGCTTGCTATCCCTGCTGCGAGAATCGGTGTGAGATACCGGGAGAACTTGCGTGGGAGTGGAATCATCGGCTTCTCCGGGGGGGCGCAAAGGGTGCGCTCAACCAGACTATCCGCTCGTGCTCGCCTCTTTCTAGACCTTTGTGAAACGAATTTTTCATCGTAACTCGACCGACCGAGGCGCATACAATCGGAATCGACGTGTATGTCTCGAACCTTCCTTTCCCTATCCCCGCCGGTTGCGCTCCTTTTGCTTGGGTGCGGCGGTGTAGGCCCTGAAAAAAGTTCGGGGGCGCTCGCGGAACTGTCGGCGGATCCCCGCAGCCTGGAGGGGCAGCGCCCTTCTGTCATTTTTCGAGAGCGCCGCCGGGACGCGCTGGCGCGGGAGCGCCTGGAATGGGCGGGCCCGAGGGATGTCCAGAACCGCGCCCTCGAAGAGGAGAGCGTGGGGTGGCCCGAGGCGAGCGTCGCGGAGGGCGACGCGGTGCTGGCGATCGACGGAGATCTCAAGACCGCGTGGCGGGGCGCAGGGGCCGGCCCCTGGCGCTGGGAGCTCCCGTTTCACCGCCCGCTGCACCTGGGGCTGCTGCGCTTCTTCTTCGGCGACGCCAGCGATCGGGGGGTACCGTCCGCCTTCCGCGTCGAGATCCAGGCGCCGGACGCCGCGGGCCAGTGCCGCCGCGATGCCCCCTGGGAGCAGCTCCCTGGAGGGCACCGGGAGGACCGGGACCCCAACCTCTTTCTCCACGGCCCTCGCGAGGTTCACGCGCGGCATCAGGCGCTCTTTGCGGACCAGAACGCCTGCGCGCTCCGCCTCCGCATCGAGGCCTCGGAGGGGCCGCCGGTGCTGAGGGAGCTGAAGATCCTGGAGGGCGCGCCGTCGGTCGCCGCGCAGGCGCGGGTCATCGCGGAAGGCAGCCTGGCCGGCAGCGATCCGATGCGGGTGGTGGATGGCACCTACGAGGGGGCCTGGCGCGGGGCCCCGGGGCTGGATCGCTGGGTCCTGACGCTGGCGCTGCCGGAGCCGCGGGTGGTCGATCGGCTCTGGCTGGCGCTCGGCGAGGACGGCGTCACGGTGGCCGATGAGCAGGGGGCGCCGGGGCGCCGCTACACCGGCGCTCACCTGCCGCTTGCCTACGAGATCGCCACGGCGCACGACCTCGACCCCGGGCACCTCGTCTCGCTCCCGGAGGCCACCGCGCCGCGCCTCGGCGAGCACCCCTTGCCGGTGCGTCGGCGCCTGGTCTCGCTGGGCGCCCCCAGGCCGGTCCAGCTCGTGCGCGTCACCATCACCGAGGCGACGGGCCCCTGGGGAGAGCGCGAGCGAAGGCTCCAGGCCCCGATGATCCGGGAGCTGCGCCTGTACGAGGCCAGCGACCCCCGGCCTGCGATCACCGAACCCCTCTTCTTCAGCGTCAGCGCCAACCCTTCGGGCCTCACCCGGAACCTCCAGGGCGGCGAGGCCAACTCGGACGGGGTCTTCGCCCGCACCTTGCACCACCGGCTGCGGCGCACCCTCCTGGGGTTCGACGCGGACACGCGCTGGCCTGCGGACGCGACGCGACCCAGGGACGCCGGGACAGGCCGCTTTCTGGAGGTCATCGAGGGGGACGATCCCACCCTCGCGACCCCGCTGCTGGAGGCCCTGTCCCCGCCCCCGGTGCTGCTCCTTTCCGGCTCCTTTGACTGGGAATTCGACGCGGAAACCAGGCGATGGGGGAGGAAGCCAGGCCACTGGAGCTGGGACGTGGACGCGCCCGCAGGCTCGCCGGATCGTGGCATGGGCCAGCTCCGGGAGGCCATCCAGGGCCGCAAGGCGCCGGCGGTCGGGTTCTGCGGCGGCGCCCAGATCCTGGCGCTCCTGGAGTCGATGCCACCGGTCGAGGAGGACATCGACGACCCCTGGCTCCGGGACCGGGTGCTGGCGCGCAACAGCAACGAGCCCATCCGGGGGCTCATCTCCCGCAGAGACGACCCGTACGAGCATGCCTGGTGGTTCGACAAACCCGCGCTGGATGCGCTGCGGCCGACGATGCATTTCATCCCGTCCGATCCGCTGCTTGGCGGCCCCATGGCGACCGGGCGTGGCACCTCCCGCGAGCTGCCATCCTCGCATGGCGACATGATCCGCGCCTCGGCCTTCCAGGGCCCCCTGCGTCGCCTGGAGCTGGTGGGCTGGAGCCACTTCTGCCGCGACTGGGTCGACCCCGCGGGCCTGGAGAACACCTGGCCTGACCCGTCGCAGCCGGGGCGCCACTGCGTGAAGATCCCGCAGGCCTTTCGCTCGCGGGACCACGACGGGTACCCGATCGTTGGCTTCCAGTTTCACCCCGAGCAGCGCGACCTGCCGCGGCTCGCCCCGGGCAGCCCCCCCGACGCCCGCGGCGATGCCCTCAACCTCATCGCCAACACGCTCTCGCTCATCCTCGACGCGTACACCCGCCTCTACTGGTCCCGCGCCTGAGCCAGCGGGGCCCCGAGCGCCGCATCGCGCAGCCCCGGAGCGCGGAGCCAGAGCAGGCCCAGCGCGGCGGCGCCCAGCAGGCAAGCGCCGAGGATCGTCTGACCAGGCACCCCGAGCAACACGCCGCCCACGACCCCCCAGGCCGCGAGCCGGAGCAGCTCGTGGCTCCGGGCGCTGGATCGACCGTCGAGAAGGCCCCCGAGGGACGTGAGCGCGTGGACCAGCAGCAGGAAGAGCAGCCCCTGGAGCCAGAGAGGGTGCCGGGCCCGGAGCCAGAGCAGGTACACCGCCAGGAGCGAGGCCAGGGTGAAGTGCGCGAGGACATACCCGCGCGTCGCCGCCGGGATGGCCTCTTCGGGGCGCGCCGGGGGGCGAACCGGCAGCGAGGCCCCCGGAGGGATCCAGCCAGGAGGGCCGAGGAAGACGCGGATCTTGTCCCGGAGCGCCGGGGTCTGGCGGGCGAGATGGAGGAGGTCGCGAAAGAAGAGCACCTGCGCGAGGGCGCCGTCGTGGGTCTGGTAGCCGACGCGAGCCCCCAGCTCCGGCGGATCGTGCGGGAGCACCTCGACATGGGTGCCGAAGATCCGGTCCCAGAGGGTGAACATCGCGCCCAGGTTGCGGCCGATGTACCGGGGGTTCCGGGCGTGGTGGACGATGTGCGAATCGGGGGTGGTGAGCAGAAAAAAACCGGGGCGACGGAAGATCCGGGTGTGGATGGTGAGGGAATAGAAAGAGATGATCGCGATCGCGAGAAAGAACTGCGTCGAGGTCACGCCCAGCAGCGGCAGCGGCGCGTAGAAGATCGCCGCGTAGCTGTCGCTGAGCCAGGGGTGCCGTATCGCCAGCGTCACGTTAAAGCGCTCGCTCTGGTGGTGCACCCCATGAATCGCCCAGAACACCGCGACCCGGTGCCCCGCGCGGTGGTAGACGTAGTAGCAGAGATCCCCCACAAAGAAGGCGAGAACCCAGGGGAAAACCGCGCCCGGAGCCCAGCGCACCAGCGCGAGGTGGGTGAAGGCCCAGTCGTAGAGGGCCACCAGGGAAGGGCCCAGGAAGAGGCCCACGAGCACCTCGCCCATGCCTGCGGAGAGGTTGCCGATCGAGTCGGCGAACCCGTAGTCGGAGGCCCCCCGCCGGCGCCCCAGCGCCAGCTCCAGGGCGATCACCAGCAGGTACCCCGGGATCCCGAGGGCATAGTAAGCGTTGACGTCCACGGCCTATCCGATCTGCTCCAGCGCGGTGCCGGCGACCGGGTTTCTCAGGTAATACCTCGGCTGAAGGAAGCGGATCGCCAGGCGCCAGGGGGTCATCCAGAGCAGGCGCGCGCCGTTGCGCGGGTTCGCGAGCGCGGCGCGGGCAAGCCAGCCGCAGACGACCTCCGGCGGGTCGATCACGAAGCGAAAGAGCCAGCGCATGCGTCGCCAGTTGGCGTGGTCCCCCTGCTGGTAGGCCTGCACCAGCGCGTCGGTGGCCACCATCCCCGGGCTCATGGTCCCCAGCCGCACGGGCCCCCCTCGTAGCTCGCGCGCGAGCCCGTCGCTGAAGTGGCGGAGCGCTCGCTTGGTGCTCGCGTACAGGGTCATCCCGGGGAGCCATTCGCCCCGGCTCCCCCACCCCTCCATGTTGAAGATATGCCCCCGCCCCTGCTCCCTCATCCGGAGCAGGGCCACGTGCGAGCCGTGCATGGTCCCCAGCACGTTGGCCCCCACCACCGCGTCGATCTCGCTCGCCGGCAGCTCGCACAGCGGCCGCTGCGCGTTGCACACCCCCGCGTTGTTGACCCATAGATCGACGCCGCCGAAGGCCCGCGCGGCGGTGTCCCAGAGGGCCTCGACCTGCTCGCGGACCGCCACGTCGCAGGCCGCACCGGCGAGGCGCTCCCGCCCGTGGCGCGCCGCGAGCTGCTCGATCGCCCGCTCGACAGCCCCCGCCGAGCGCCCCGACAGCACCACCCGGCACCCGAGCCCCGCGAACGCGTCTGCCAGCCCGAAGCCGATGCCCCGGGTGCTCCCGGTGATGACCACCACCTTGCCCGCCATGACCCGAGAGGTACGGCCTTCCGGGTCGCCGGTAAAGGCCCCCACACGGCCCCGACCCGCAAGCCCGCCCGGAGAAACTGCTGCGACGCCCGCCCGCCCCCCTCGAAGTAATGCTCGAAGGCGATCGCCGCCCCTGCCCACGGGATGAAGAACCGCGTACGGAGCGCCGAGACCCCCACCGCCGCCCCCACCCGCGCCCCGTGGCTGAAGCTCGTGTTGTCTGCCTGGAACATCGAGACAAACGCCCCCTCCAGGTCGTAATGCCACGAGACCCCGTGGAGCCGTAGCAGCACCGGGAGCGCCGAGAAATAGTTGATCACAAATCCGTTCTTCTCGCCCCCTGGCCGCAGCATCGCCCCCCCGGCGAACTCGGCCCCCGCGAGCACCGAGAGGCGGCGGTGGAGGCCGTACCCCCCCAGCAACCGCCCCACCCCACCGCCGCCGTAGGTCCAGCCCCCCATCGTGCGCCGTAGCTGGAGCAGCCCGCCGGATTCAAACGACAGGAACCAGCGCCGCTGGTAGGTCTGACGCCCCCCGAACCCCTGCCGTGGCTCGATCCAGAAGGGGCAATCCCGGGCCGATCCGTCGACCGCGAGCCGGAGCAACTGAAGCTGTCGCTGCTGCGACAGCGCCCGCTCTGCCGCCGTCGACAGGCGCCCGTCCCTTGCAAAAAGCGCCCTCGGGTCCCCCGCCATCGCCGCGCGAGCCTCCACCTTCGCCAGGGCCCCCTGGCGCGCCTCCGGCGTCGCCTGGCAGACCGTCTGCAGCAGCACCGGGTAGAGCGCCGTCAGGTGCGTCGCATCCAGGAACCACCCCGAGGACTCCTCGGCGGTCACGATGCGCTCCAGATCGCTCAGGATCCCGTCTTCTCCCCCCGGATCCGCCGCCCCCTCGGCCCTCGCGCTCGACACCACCAGCAGGCTCGCCAGGCTTGCCCACGACGCAAGCACCCTCGCATCCATCATCGGCCGCAGGGTAGCGCCTCCCGCGGGGAACGCCGCATCGAACGCCGGGAGCGTGTATCCTAGGGCGATCATGACCGCTGGAACCCAGGGGTACAGCCTGGCCGTCGAGCTCACGCCGCACTGCAACCAGAAGTGTGACTACTGCTACAACGCCTGGCGCGACGACAACGGGGCCGAGCTGCGCCAGCCTGCCACCGACGTCCTGCTCCGCCGCATCGAGAAGTTCCTCGATGCGGTGCCGGTCGAGCGGGTCACCCTCACCGGCGGCGAACCCTTCTCTCGCCACGATCTCTTCGAGGTCCTCGACCTGCTCCAGGATCGCTCGGTCCCTGTCCAGATGATCTCCAACGGCGGCGTCGTCACCGAGCAGCTGGCCAGCCGCCTGGGCCGCTACGCGCTGCACTTCGTGCAGATCACCCTCAACGGCCCCGACGCCGCGCTCCACGAGGAGCACGTGGGGCCAGGGCACTTCCCGAAGACCCTGGCGGGGATCCAGCTGCTGCGCACCCACCGGGTCCCGGTCGTCGGCTGCGTCGTCGTGACCCGGAAGAACGCCCACCACCTCGGCGCCACCCTCGCCCTCTGGGCCTCCCTCGGCGTCGAGCACGTGGCCCTCAGCCGCTTCAGCCCCGCCGGCTACGCGGTCGGACAGATCGCCTCGCTGCTCCCGTCCCGCAGCGACCTCGTCGCCGCCCTCGATCAGGCCCTCCCCTTCGCACGCGATCGCGGCTTCCAGCTCAGCGTCACCATGCCCATCCCTCCCTGCATGATCGACCTCGACGCCTACGCGCCCATCCGCTTCGGCTTCTGCCCCGTCGGCACCCCCCTCCAGGAGTTCGTCCTCGGCCCCGACGGTCGGCTGCGCAACTGCACCCTCCACGGCACCCCCCTCGCCTCCCTCGACCTCCTCGACGCATCCGTCGATGTCCGCGAGCTCCTCCGCTCCCCCGTCGTCTCCCGCTACCGGGACCAGCTCCCCGCCTTCTGCGAGGGCTGCCTCCACGCCTCCTCCTGCGGCGGCGGCTGCGGCGCCGCTTCCGTGTGGGCCCTCGGCGACCGCAGCAAGCCCGACCCCGTGCTATGGCAGCATGTCGACGATGACTTCGAGGCTCACCTCCAGCGGCTGCGCTCCGACGGCAAGCGGCGCCTCGTGACCCTGGCAGGGTGACCGTGCCTCCCCCCGGTCAACCCCGCGTCTTGCTCCTCTGGCCCGGCGGTCTCTTCGGCGGCGGCGGCAATTTCGGCGTCCCCCAGCTCCTCTCCCTCGCCGCCTCCGCCCGCGCCGCCGGCGCCCTCGTCACCGTCGTCGACCTCGACCTGGAGCGCGCCCTCGGCCCCATCGATCTCCTCCGCCTCGGCGCCGGCTACGACCTCATCGGCGTCGCCTGCTACTCCTCCTACGATTACCTCAAGACCCTCGCCATCGGCGCCCTCCTCCGCCGCGCCTCTCCCCGCGCCTGGCTCGCCGTCGGTGGCTACCACCCCTCCGCCAGACCCGGCGATTTCGAGGGTAGAGATTCTCCCTACGATTACGTGATCCAGGGCGACGGAGAGGGCCCCATCGCCCGGCTCGTCGAGGCCCTGATCGCCGGCAAGCGCCCCCTGCAACGGCGCCTCGGGCCTGCCTCCTCTCCCGGCCCCGGCGGCTACGACTGGTCCCTCCTGGCGCGCTACCTGCCGGTCGCACGCCAGGTGGCCTCCCAGGCCGAGATCTACCTGTCCCGGGGGTGCCCCTACGACTGCGCGTTCTGCATGGAGCGCGCCAAGCGCGACACCTCCTGGCGTGCCCTCTCCCCCGACGAGGCCCTCGACGAGCTGCACCGCCTCGATCGCTTCCTCGACCTGCGAGGCTGGACCCTCTTCGTCGCCGACGCCCTCTTCGGCATGAAACAAGCCTGGCGCCGCGCCCTCCTCGAAGGGCTGGCGCGCCGCCCCCTCCGCGCCGACAAGATCTGGCTGCTGATCCGCATCGACCTCGTGGAGCACGAGGACCTCGAGCTGATGGCCCGCGCCAACGTCGCCCCCGGCTTCGGCCTCGAATCCGGCGACCCTGACCAGGTACACCGCATCCGCAAGGGCGGACGCCGGGGCGAATCCCTCGAGCGCATGCTCCGGATCGGCGCCTGGGCCCGCGAGCTCCAGGTCCCCTTCGGCGCCAACATCATCCTGGGCCACCCCGGCGAGACCGAGGCCTCCATCCGCACCACCGCCGCCTACCTCCGCCGCCTGTTCCTCGACGACCCCCGCGGCACCACCGGCTTCGTCTCCGTCGACCCCTTTCGCCTCTACCCCGGCTCCCCCATCGACGAAGAGCTCCCGCGGTGGCAGCAAGAGACCGGCTTCCTCCCGCGCCGTTACCCCTGGTGGCACGACGGCGATCAAGATTTCCTCTCCGAGTGGGTCGACCCCTCCCACTCCCTCGACTTCCGCTCCACCCTCCGCCTCAAGGCCGAGCTCCTTGACCCCATCGTCCGGGAGCTCCCCTCGCGCTTCGCTTACCAGGGGCCAGCTCGGTCTTATTTTGACCGTGCCATCGAGGAGCAGGTGCAGCTCACCGAACCGCGCCTCACGCTGCGCAAGCTGGCGCTGGAGCACCTGTGGCGTGGGCTGCTGGAGGGGCCTCCGCAGGCGCAACGACGCCGGGCGCTGCGCGAGGACGTGGCGCTGGCGCAGGCCGCCCGGGAGGCCCGGGCGCGCCAGGTGGGGCGAGGGCACCTGGAGGGGCTGAGCGCGGCGATGACGGAGGCGCTCCTGGCGACCCCGCGGGAGCGCTTCACGAGGCTCGAGGACGCCTGCGAGTCCGATCGGGACGAGGCGCTGTGGCTCTCGGACGACGGGCTCTCCACCCTGTCGGCGATGCATGCCTACGCCGCCAGCTACGAGGCGCTGGGGCTGGGCCCGGGGGATCCGCTGGTCGAGCTGGGGAGCGGCACGGGCTACGGCGCCGCCCTGGCCAGCGCCCTCGTCGGCCCCGCGGGGCGCGTCTGGACCATCGAGCTCGACCCGGAGCTCGCCGCCCTCGCCCGGGAGAACCTCGCCGCGCTGCCCAACGTCGAGGCCCACCAGGGGGACGCCCACGAGACCTGGCGCTGGGCCCCGGCCCCTCGCGTCAGCGTCACCTTCGCCGTGCGGCAGGTCCCCCCGGGGTGGCTCGACGCCCTGCCGGAGGGCGGCCGCCTCGTCGCGCCGGTCGGCCCGGGGGAGCCCCAGCAGCTCGTCCTCTTCGAGCGCACCCGCGGGCAGCTCCGGCAGCGCCCCCTGGGCCCCGTGAGGTACGTGCGTGATCGCGGCGAGGTGCGCCCATGATCGGCGCCCTCGGCCGCTGGACCATCGCCCAGTCCCGCGAGTTCTTCGCCGCCTACCTGCTGCCCTACGCCGCCCTCAAGGGGGCCTGGCTGGAGCGAGGCCGGGGCGCCCGGCTGCTGGCTCGCTCCGTCGCTGTACAGATATTCCATACAGCCGTGGAGCCGCTGGTGATGTTCTTGACGATCGGGGTGACGCTGGGGGCCTTCGTGACGGCGGCTGCGGACGGGCTGATGAGGCCGAACGGGCTGGCGCCGCACGTGCCGGTGGTGGTGGCGCAGGCGACGGTGGGGGAGCTGATCCCGATCGTGATCGCGGTGCTGCTGGTGGGCCGCTCGGGGACGGCGATCACGACGGAGCTGGGGTACATGCGGGTCAACCGGGAGGTGGAGGCGCTGGAGGCGATCGGGGTGAACGTCGACTATTTCCTGGTGCTGCCGAGGCTGGTGGGGATGATCGTGGCGGCGGTGGGGCTGACGATCCTGACGGGGGCGGCGGCGCTGGTCGGCGGGTTCCTGACGGCGAAGGCGCTGAACCAGGTGTCCGCGGGGCTGCGGCTGGGCCAGGTCCTGGGCGCTTTGACCCCGGGGACGCTGGTCCTGGCGCTGCTGAAGGCGGTGATCTTTGGCCTCACCATCGGCGCGATCAGCAGTTTTTACGGTCTCTCCGTGGGGCGTCACTTCGCCGAGATCCCCAGGGCGAACGCCCAGGGGTCGACCCGGGGCTTCTTCGGGTGCTTCCTGCTGAACGCGGTGATTTCGGTCTACGCGCTGTCCGAGTGGCGCTAATTGTAGGGGGATGACCTTCTTGCGACCCCTCCTGGCGGCGGCGCTCGCCGCCTTCCCCCTCACCCTTCTTGCCTGCGGCGGCACCGGCACGGCGGGCACCGATACGACCTCGACCGGAGGCAGCGGCGGAAGCGGCGAGGGGGGCGAGGGGGGCGAGGGCGGGCAAGGCGGCGGTAGCCCCTCGTGCGGGGTCTGCACGGGCAGCGCGTTCACCCCCTGCAACGACGATGGAACACCGGGCGAGGCCCAGGCGTGCCCCGTCGTCTGTGTCAACGGCAAGGGGTGCCTGGAGTGCAACCCGGGCTTCACCGTCTGCCTGGGCAACGAGGTGCGCACCTGCCCCGATAGCGGGAAACCCGAGGAGGGGAACGTCGTCCAGACCTGCAAGATCAACGAGGGGGAGGTCTGCCAGGGCGGCGCGTGCAAGTCCGGCTGCGACATGGCCGCCGGGCTCCCCTCCAACGTGGGCTGCGAGTTCTGGGCGGTGGACCTCGATCAGTTCGATGGCGCCGGCAACGACCCCGCCAGCGCCCCCTGGGGCATCGTGGTGTCCAACGCGGGGCAGGCCACGGCCAACGTGACCGTCGAGTACAACGAGGCCCCCTACGGCCAGCCTCCGGCGCCCAAGGTGCTGGGTCAGGTGAGCGTCCCCGCGGGCACGCTGAAGACCATCAAGCTGCCGACCCGCGAGCTCGACTGTGGGCCCAAGCCCAACGACGTCAACGCCCCGGGCACCTGCCTGTCGTCCAACGCCTACCACGTCGTCTCTTCTTCTCCCATCGTGGTGTACCAGTTCAACGTCTTCGAGAACGCCTTCTCCAACGACGCCTCGCTGCTGCTGCCCACCAACGCCCTCGGGAAATTTCACCGGATCCTGGGCTGGGGCGCCGGCCATCCGGTCGAGATCGAGTTCCCCGGGTTGCCCAAGATCGTGAGCCGTTCGTACGTCACGGTGGTCGGCTCGCAGCCCAACACCAAGGTGACCGTCAAGCCCTCCACGCGCACCCACGCCAACACCACCAGCTCCCCGCCTATCCCCACGATCCAGCCCGGCGAGAGCGTCGAGTTCACCCTCGGCCCCTTCGACGTGCTCAACCTCGAGAGCGACACCTTCACCCTCCAGGAGAGCACCCAGGTCGAGCGCCTCGCCGACTTCAGCGGCTCCCTCGTCGTGTCCGACAAACCGGTCGCTGTCTTCAGCGGCTCCGAGCTCACCGGCGCCCCGGGCACCCTCGATATCCCCAAGGCCCCCGACTGGGACGAGAAAGATACCTGCTGCCTCGATCACCTCGAAGACCAGGTCTTCCCCCTCGAATCCCTCGGCAAGCAGTTCATCCTCACCCGCAGCCCGGTGCGCTCCAAGGGGGGCTACCTCGAGCCCGACGTGCTTCGCTTCGTCGGCGCCGCCGAACCGGCCACCGTCACCACCAACCTGCCCCCCCCCTTCAACTCCTTCACCATCCTGCCCGGCGAGGTCAAGGACACCTGGA
>JALOQB010000237.1 GCA_025453595.1 Polyangiaceae bacterium | reverse complement strand
TGCGCTGGTCGCCAGGGTCATGTAGCAGGGCCCTCGCTCACCTGGAGGGCGCGGGGGCGGCCTTGCTGCGGTACTGCTCGGCCCTCGCCTCGTCCCGGGGCACGCCCTTCCCTGCCCCGAGGATCTCCGCCAGCGCACCGCAGGCCTCGCGCTGGCCCCCCTCGCAGTCCGCAACCAGCAGCTCCGAGGCGCGCCGGAACATGCGCTCGGCGCTGTTCCTGTCCTGCGGGAGGCCGCGGCCTTGCTCGCTGCGTCGCCCCAGATCGTTGCAGCTCAAACCGTGCCGCGCGTCGCAGCCCTTGCGGAGCAGATCGACGGCGCCGTTCTCCCCTCCCGGGAGGGCGCCCTTGCTGTGGAGGGAGGCGAGGGTCCAGCAGGCGGCGCCCTTGCGCTGCTCGCAATCGATGCCGAGCAACCGTGCCCCGCGGTGGAAGAGGGGGGCCGTGGGTCCAGCGGCGGAGAGGGCCCCGCCCTGGGCCTGGACCACGGAGAGACAGGAGGCCCCCTCGCCGCGGTCGCAGGCCTCGAGGGCGCGCAGGGTATCGGGGGAAGCGCAGTCGCCGCCGGGCTGCTTGCACCCGTCCTGGAGCAGCTTCCGGGCGTGGGCGTGGAGGGCGCTGGATCGAGCGAGATCCTGCTTGACGCCCTCGCCGGTGGCGAAGGCCTCGGCGGCGGTCCAGCAGGAGGCGACGATGTTCTGCTGGCGACAGGCATCCTCGCTGGAAGAGGCCCCCTGGGCGGCGGCTTTCGGTCGCTCCTCGCCGAGACGATCGCGCCAGCGGCGAACCTGGGAACAATCGCCAGAGGCGCAGGCGTCGAGGTCCCGGGCGTAGGCGTTGAGGGCGGAAGAGAGGGCCGGGTCCTCGGGGTGGACCAGGGCGGCGAGGCGACGACAGGCGCCCGCATCGGCCTGGTCGCAGGCATGCTCCAGGAGCTCCCGGAGCTTCTCCGGGGACACGCGGGAGCGGGCGTCCGGGTGCTCGCAGGCGAGCCAGTTTCCGAGCATGCAGCCGCGCTCGTAGAGCCGCGCGGGGCCGCTGGCGCAGGCCGCGCGGAGGGAGGGATGGGCCAGGAAGGCCCAGGCCGTGGAGGGCGCGCCGTCGGTGAGGAGCGCGCGCTGGGGATCGCAGAAGGGAGCAAGCTCGGCGCAGGGCCCGCCGAGGCCGCTGTCGCAGGCCTTCCAGAGCACGTCGATCTTGGTCCACTCGGAGGTCAGGGTGCAGGCGATCGGGTCGCGTTGCTGGCAGGCTTGCTGGAGCAAGGCCAGGGGGCCCGCCCCGCAGGGGTCCCCGGAGAGCAGCGAGGCAGCGGGCGAGCAGAGACCCGCGAGACGACGGCAGGAGGGCCCCCACCCTCGCTCGCAGGCCTGCTGGCAGTCGGTGGCCACGGCGGCGAGGGCCTGGCTGGTCCCCTCGGCGGCGAGGCACCGGCGGTGCTCGGGGGGGGCGTCCGGAGGGATAGCGATGGCCGAGGACGCGGGGGCGAAATAGGCACGAAGGGCGCTGCGCGCAGGGAACGCGAGGGCGACCAGCCCCAGCGCAGCGAGGAGGAGGCCGATGCGACCGGCGTACCGGGGGGGAGGGTCGTCGCGGGTGCGGCGGCAGCGCACGCAGCCGGAAGAGAGCCTGGGATCAAAGCGGAGTCCGTGGCGAGGGCAGAGGGCGCTCCCCGAGGTGGAGGGCGCTGGATCGGTCTCCGGAGGCATGGCACAAGGGTGACTTAACCCGGCGAGGGACGTCACCTTTTCGGAGCCCAGGGGGCGAGCGCAGGCCACGAGGCGCCAGGGGCCACGAGGCGACGGCGGTGCCAGGAGACGAGGCGCGGGGCGAGGTGGAGCCAGCCGGCCGCGAGGGCGATGCCGGCGAGGACGTCGATGCCGTAGTGCCAGCGGAGGTAGAGGGTGGCGAGGATGATGTTGGCGGAGAAGAAGGCGACGAGGGGCCAGGTGTAACGGAAGGGGCGGAGGGCGCGGTGGCGGAAGGAGAAGAGGGCGATGTAGAGAGGCCCCGCGGTGTGGAGCGAGGGGAAGATGTCGAGGAGGGCGCCGCCGCTCTGGACCGTGCGGAGCACCAGGTCCATCCAGAAGCCGACCGGGAGGGGGTTCTGGTAGAGATCGGCGAGGTGCAGGTAAGGCCCGTAGCCCGGGACCATGAAGTAGCAGAGCTGCCCCAGGGCAAAGACGCCGACCATGCCGGTGGCAAACTCCTGGGCGAGGCGCGCCCTGCGCTCGAGGAAGAGGATGGGGAGGGTGTGGACCGCCAGCACCATGAAGTAGCTGAAGTAGAAGAAGGCAAACCACTCGGTGCGCCCCGGGGTGATGAGGCGGTCCATCCAGAGGGAGGGTTCGCCGCCGAACAGGGCCAGGTCAACGCGGTAAAGGGACTCGTCGAGGACCGCGCTGGTGGCCGCCGGGATCAGGTCGCGCAGCAGGAAGTAAGGGAGCTGGATCGCGGCCAGGAGGGAGAGGCGGTAGAGGGCGATGGGGCCCGCGTTGGACCCGAGGAGCCCCGACCGGAACCCCAGCAGGACCCCCAGCACGGCCACCGAGAGCAGGGCCTGCTGCAGCCGTGCTTCCTGGGCGCGCTGGCCCCAGACGGCCACGCCGAGGAGCCAGCTTGCGTAGCCAGCCGCGAGCCAGTCATGAGGGGCCATGGCCTGGGCCAGGCGGGCGAGCCAGGAGTCGCTGGAGAGCGAGGAGAGCGGAGAGGGAGGGTGCAAGTCGAATCGCATGGCACGATGGGTTGGGTGCGATCGGGTTCGTTTCACCCCGGCGCTGCCGCGGCGAGGTGGCGTTCTTGCGAACCTTGTTCCTGACTGCGATCAAGCACAAATGGGCCAAAAACAATGACCGGCGCGAAGTTTTCTTCGCACCGGGTGTAGGAAACGGGAAACAGAGGTGTCGGTCTAACTGGTTCACGGTGACGTCGATGTTGCGCTCGGCGCCCGGGACCTCGTTGCCGCTGGCGTCGACGCCCACGGCGGTGAGGGTCTTGTCGCCAGGGAACTTGAAGCTGTAGGTGACCTCGAAGTCGCTGTCGCGGGTGGCGGTGGCGAAGTGGAGCGAGCCCTGGAAGAACTTGACCTTCTCGACTTTGCTGTCGGTCACGTTGACGCGGAGCACGGCGTTGCTGCGGCCGATGGTGGCGTCGTTCTTGGGGGAAGCCCAGGAGAGGGTGGTCGCGGTGGAAGAGCCGGAGCCAGAACCGGAGCCCGAGGCGCTGCAGGGGCCACCGGGGTCGGAGCCGCCGGTGTACTCCCAGTGCCAGGGCTCGCTGGGGACCGTGCGGACGAAGCCGAACTTGGTGCCGTTCTTGGCGAGCCAGCTGGAGGTGGTCATGTCGAGGGCGATGCCGCTCTGGTGGTTGCTGAAGCCGGGCTTGGCCGCGAGGTTGCCGTTGTTGCACTTCTTGCTGAGGTAGCAGTTGTAGAAATACTGCTGCTCGGACATCGTGCGGAAGCCGCTGTTGATGGCGAGGTGAACGCCGGCGGCGTGGGCGGCCTTCTGCATCTTGAGGAAGGCGTGGCCCGTGGCCCGGGAGACCGGCTTGCCGCCCACGGTGATGAGCTTGATGGTCGAGGCCTTGCCCTTGACGTAGGCGGTGTCCGTGCGCTCCTTGCAGCTCACGTTCGAGATGAGCTCTTCCGAGCCCTGCTCGACCTCACCGGGCGCTTCCTCGTGGTCGTCGTGGACGTCTTCGGGGTCGACCCCCGAGGCCTCGGAGCAACCCGCGGCGATGACGGCGAGAGAGACGACGGCGAGCTTGCGGAGCGACAGGAGAGCCATGCCCACCATCACTTCAAGACTTGTGCCAGCGTTGGGCTGGCCTCTTCTCCGTTATTTATCGAAGAAAACAAGGGATGCAGGGGGGGCACGAGGTGGTGCAGCGCCTATCCATGGGAGGTCGAAGCACCACGACGACGCTCGCGTTCGATGGCGTCGAGGATCATGCGGTGAGCTTCTTCGGGTCCCCCCCAGCGGACGACCTTGACCCACTTGTTGGGCTCGAGGTCCTTGTAGTGCTCGAAGAAGTGCTGGATCTGCTGGAGGGTGATCTCGGGGAGATCGGCGTGGGAGACGATCTTCTCGTAGCGACGCGAGATGCGCGAGGAGGGGACGGCGATGATTTTTTCATCACCGCCGGCCTCGTCCTCCATGATGAGCACGCCCACGGGCCGCACGCTCATGACGGCTCCGGGGACGATGGCGCGGGTGTTGGCGATCAGCACGTCGCATGGGTCCCCGTCCTCGGACAGGGTGTGGGGGATGAAGCCGTAGTTCCCCGGGTAGCGCATCGCGGTGTAGAGAAAGCGATCGACCACCAGGGTACCCGCCTCCTTGTCGAGCTCGTACTTGATGGGCTCCCCGCCGATGGGGACCTCGATCAGGACGTTGACTTCGTGGGGCGGGTTACGGCCGATAGAGAGGGCATCCAGGCGCATCGAGAGGCGCCTTAGAGCCTTCCTGGTGGCGCTTCAAACCCCCCGTCGTTCAGCGGGCCAGATCCAGCACGATCTTGCCGGAAAAACCGCTGTTCATCAGCTCGAAGGCCTGCTGGTACTCGGAGAACGGGAACTGGTGGGTGAGGACCGGCCCGATGTTGAGCCCGGACCGGAGCATGGCCGTCATCTTGTACCAGGTCTCGAACATCTCGCGGCCGTAGATGCCCTTGAGGATGAGGCCCTTGAAGATGACCTGGTTCCAGTCGATGGCGACCTCCTGGGGGGGGATGCCGAGGAGGGCCACGCGCCCCCCGTGGTTCATCACCTCGAACAGGTCGCGCATGGCCTGGGCGTTGCCGGACATCTCGAGGCCGACGTCGAAGCCCTCGGTCATGCCCAGCTCGCCCATCACGTCCTGGACCCGCTGGTGCTTCACGTTGATGGCCCGGGTGGCGCCCAGCTTGCGGGCCAGGTCGAGCCGGTAGTCGTTCACGTCCGTGATCACGATGTGGCGCGCGCCCACGTGCCGCGCGATGGCCACCGCCATCACGCCGATGGGCCCCGCCCCGGTGATCAGCACGTCCTCCCCCACCAGATCGAACGACAGCGCCGTGTGCGCCGCGTTGCCGAGGGGGTCGAAGAACGCCGCGATCTCGTCGGGGATCTCGTCCGGCACCGGGAACGCATTGAAGGCGGGCACGCTGATGTACTCGGCGAAGCACCCGGGGCGATTGACGCCCACGCCCTTGGTGTTGCGGCATAGGTGGCGCTTGCCGGCGCGGCAGTTGCGGCAGTAGCCGCAGGTGATGTGGCCCTCGACGGAGACCCGCTGGCCCGCGCGGAAGCCCTGGACCTCGCTGCCGATCTCGGCGACCTCGCCCACGAATTCGTGGCCGATGGTCATGGGGACAGGGATGGTCTTCTGGGACCAGGCGTCCCAGTTGTAGATGTGGATGTCGGTGCCGCAGATGGCGGCGCGGCGGACGCGGATGAGGAGGTCGTTGGGGCCGATCTCGGGGCGAGGGACGTCGGCCATCCAGATGCCCGGGGCGCGCTGGGATTTGACGAGGGCTCTCACGAGGCACCTCCGAGGACGCCGAGCTCGCGGCCGACGCGGGTGAAGGCGGCGATGGCCCGCTCGATGTGCTCGGGCTCGTGAGCCGCGGAGATCTGGACCCGGATGCGGGCCTGGCCCCTGGGGACCACCGGGAAGGAGAAGCCGATGACGTAGATGCCCTCGGTGAGGAGCCGGTCGGCCATGGCGCTGGCGAGCCGGGCGTCGCCGAGCATCACGGGGATGATCGGGTGCTCGCCCGGGAGGAGGCGGAAGCCGGCGGCCTCCATGCCGGCGCGGAAGCGGGCGGCGTTGCAGCGGAGGCGATCGCGGAGCTCGCTGGAGCCTTCGAGCAGGTCGAGGACCTTGAGGGAGGCGGCGGTGATGGAGGGGGAGAGGGTGTTGGAGAACAGGTACGGGCGGGAGCGCTGGCGGAGCCAGGCGATGACCTCTTTCCGGCCCGAGATGTAGCCTCCGGACGCGCCGCCGAGGGCCTTGCCGAGGGTGCCGGTGAGGATGTCGACGCGGCCCATGACGCCGTTGAACTCGTGGGTACCGCGGCCTCGCTCGCCGATGAAGCCGACGGCGTGGGAGTCGTCGACCATCACCATGGCGCCGTGGCGCTCGGCGAGGTCGCAGACCGCCCTGAGGTTGGCGATGTAGCCATCCATCGAGAAGACCCCGTCGGTGGCGATCAGCTTGAAGCGGGCCCCCCGGGCCGCTTCGAGCTGGCGTTCGAGGTCGTCCATGTCGTTGTTGGCGTAGCGGAAGCGCTGGGCCTTGGCGAGCCGGATGCCGTCGATGATGGACGCGTGGTTGAGCGCGTCGCTGATGATCGCGTCCTGCTCGCCGAGGAGCGTCTCGAAGAGGCCGCCGTTGGCGTCGAAGCAGGACGAATACAGGATGGTGTCGTCGGTGCCGAGGAAGGAGGAGAGGCGTTGCTCCAGGGTCTTGTGCACCTGCTGGGTGCCGCAGATGAAGCGCACCGAGGACATGCCGTAGCCCCAGCGGTCGAGGCCCTCGTGGGCCGCGCGGATCACCTCCGGGTGGCTGGAGAGGCCGAGGTAATTGTTGGCGCAAAAGTTCAGCACCTCGGGGCCGTCCGCGACGCGGATCGTCGCCCCTTGCTCGCTGCTGATCTCTCGCTCGCTCTTGAATAGCCCTGCCTCGCGCTGCGCGTCGAGCTCGCGCTGCAGGTGCTCCAGGTACGCCGTCGTCATGGCGGCGGCAGCATAGGTTCCGGAGCGAGCGCGCGACAACAGCCTGCGCGGTTGGCGCGCTGCGCCATGGCTCAACGGGGGAGGCGCAGGGGCACGAGGGGGGCGGAGAGGGCAGGAGCAGGGGCCGAGCCGGAGGGTGCCGGCGGGGTGGCGCTCTCGATGGGGTACTTGCGCTTCTGCCACTCGAGGATGCCCTCGTCGATGACCGCGGTGTTCTTGAAGCCGCGGCGGCGGAGCTCGTCGACCACGACGCCGGAGGCGTGGTGGGGGCAAGCGCAGTAGGCGAGCACCCAGGTCTGGGCGTCGTTGGGGATCTCATCGAGGCGGCTGAAGCCGTAATAAGGCACGGAGATGGAGCCGGGGATGTGGGCCTGGTACCAGTCGGAGGTGGCGCGGGCGTCGACGATGACCAGCCGCTTCTTCGCGTCGAGGGCCTTCTTGACCTGCTCGGCGGGGACGTAGCGCCCGTCGCGGAGGGTGAAGCTGGCGGCGCCGCCGGAGGGGTTGATCAGCACCGGCCCCTTGGGCAGCTCGGGGTGCTGGATGGCGGGGCGCGCCGGGGGGGGCGTGCCCCAGCTGCGCAGGAGGGCGATCACATCCTCGATCTCGCCGGGCTGGAGCGCGCCGATGAAGGCAGGCATCGGGGTGCCAGGGCGCCCGAGGGTGATGGCGTGACGCAGGAATTCATCGGGGGCAGCGGCGAGGAAGGTCGGGTGCCAGGGCTGCACCGCAAGGCCACGCTGGGTCTTGGTGCCGTGGCACGAGACGCAGTGGCGATCGTAGACCTCCTGACCGTGGGCCGGGTTGCCGGTGCTGGGCCGGGCGGGGATGCGGGCCTGGGCGGGCCCGCGGCTCCGGAGGAACGCGACGATGCTGGCGATCTCCTTGTCGTCGAGGGGGCCACCGAACTGGCGGCTGTAGGCGGCCATCGCCGTCCCCTGGCGCCCCTCGCGGATCCCGCGGGAGAGGAAGTTATCGCTGGCGCTCTCGAGGAAGGTGGTGCTGACCAGCGAGGGCGCGTTGTCCGCCGCGTACCCCCGGGCGTCGACACCATGGCACAGCGCGCAGTACTTGAGGTAAGCCTGCGCGCCGGCGATGACCTGGGGGCTCGCGCCGGGATGAACACCGTAAGGGAGCTCTGCGGAGGGCTTCCCCTGGCCTCCGGGGTCGCTGCGCTTGCACCCCTGAACCAGGGGCTGGGCGAGGGCAGCGAGCAGGAACACGGCGGCGACGCGCCAGGAAGAGAGAGCAAAAGCCATAGAGACGCGCACGCTATCACCTCTTGCCCACCGGCGCCCTGCATGCGAGAGATGCGGCGATGTCTGGCCGGCTGCTGGGGCCCCTGAGCATGCTGGTGCTGGTGGCCCTTTACACCGGCGTGGGCCGCGACCCGGTGGCGGCGCTGGTCCTGGGCCCCCTGGCGCTGCTGCCGGCGCTGCTGCCCTGGCGCCTGCGCCTGGGCCTCGTGCCCCAGGCCCTGCTCTCGCTGGCCTTGCTGGCCCTGGCGGCGGTGCTGGTGCGGGTTCTCCCGGGCCCACAGCTCCCTTTCCGGGGGGTGATGGGGCCCCTGGTGCCCTTCCTCGCCATGGGCTCCATCCTGATCGCCTCCCACCGGCTGCTGCTCGACGAGCCGGCCGGGGGGGACCGGGCCACCGCAGCCCACGGCTTCTGGTGCCTGGTTGCCTGTGGCTCCCAGCGCGCCGCCCTGCCGTATGTCCTCGGGTGCGCCCTCTACCTCGCCCTGGCCAGCGCCTGGCTCCGGGGGCCGAGCCACCCCTGGGCGCTCGGGAGGCATCGCGGCTGGTGGGCCGCCATCCTGGCCCTCTCCGCCGCGCTCGCGGGTCTCTTCGCCTGGGTCATCCCCAGGGCCCACGCCCGCGTCGTCGGCTGGCTCATCGACTCGACCACCACCCAGATCGGCCTCCAGGATGGCCCCCTGGAGCTGGGCTCCCTCGCCGGCCTCGCCGACTCGGATCGGGTCGTCGCCCGCGTCTTCCACTTCCAGGGAGATCCGCTCCTGCGTGGGGTCGTCTACCAGGAATACGCCCGCGGCCGCTGGATCGCTCGCCCCGCCTCCCTCGCCCGTTCCCTGCCCATCCAGGGCGCCGGCGGCCCCGTCGAGCTGCGCTACGAGCCCACCGAGCTCCCGCGGTTCCTCCTCCCCCTCGCCGCGCGGCAGCTCCTCCTCAATACCCCCTCCGCCCTCGTCGACGGCTTCGGTGTCGTCGCGCCGATCTATGGAACTTCTGCACAGTGGGCCCGCTACGAGCCGGCCCCCCGGGAGCAGCTCGATCCGGAGCCTCCCCGTCCGGTCGACCTGCAGCTCCCGGAGAAGCAGCGGGGGCGGCTCACCGCGCTGGCGCGCTTGTGGGTCGAGGGGGCTGTATCCCCCGAGGAGCAGCTGCGGCGGATCAAGGACAGGCTCCAGGCGGAGCACCCGTACGCCACCTCGTTCCAGCGACCTCCCGGGGTGGACCCGCTGCTGGCTTTTCTGGAGACGCCGGGCAGCGGCGGGCACTGCGAGTACTTCGCGTCTGCCGCCGCGCTGCTGGGGCGTGCGCTGGGGATACCAACGCGGCTGGTCGGCGGCTACCGCCTCACCGAGTACAACCGCGCGGGGGGGTACCACGTGGTGCGCGAACGCAACGCGCATGCCTGGGTCGAGGCCCACCTCGAAGGGCGAGGATGGGTCTCTGTAGACACCACACCTCCTGCGAGCCTGGAGGTGGCGGGCCCTGCGGAGACGCCGTGGTTGTGGGGGTGGCTGGATGCGGTGAGGACGAGGAGCAACGAGGGGCTCCAGTGGGTTCTCGACAACCCTTCGGCGCTGGGGGTGGGGCTGGGTCCGGTGGTGGTGTTCATCGTGGGGCGAGATCTGTGGAGGAGGTGGGCGGCGCGGCGCGGGGGGCGAGGGCCCGGGTACCTGGAGCGGGTGGAGGCGCCGCTGCCGTGGCTGCAGCGGTTGCTGGAGGCGCTGGCGCGGGAGGGGCTGGAGCGCGGGGGGAGCGAGCCGCTGGAAGCGCTGGCGCGCCGGGTGGAAGCGGCGCGAGCGGGGGATCCGGCGGCGGGGTTGCTGCGAGGGTACGCGGCGCTGCGCTACGGGGGCGAGGGGGACGAGGGGGCGCTGCGAGCGGCGGTGGAGCGGCACCTGGCGGAGCGGGGCGCTCAGCGATCGATGGCGGAGTGATAGAGCCAGCGGCCGCCCTCGCGGAAGAAGAGCGAGCGCTCGGCGAAGCTGAGGTCGGTGCCCTTGCGGAAGACGCGGGCCTCGAAGAGGACCTCGCCCTGATCGCTGTCCTCGCGGTGCTCGACGACGCGGAGACCCGGGTAGCGGTGGTCCTGGCAGGAGCGGAGGAGGTCGCGGCGAAAGGCGTCGCTGCCGCCGTGGGCGGCGATCAGCTCGGGGTGCGAGGTGGCGAGGAGGTAGTCGACCTGCTTGCGGGCGAAGGCGGCGTAGCGGGAGCGCATGAGGGCCTCGCAGGTGGGGGCGAGGCGCTCGCCGCGGTGGAGGGGCCCGCAGCATTGCTTGTAAGGGCGCCCGGAGGAGCAAGGACAGGGGTCGGTCATCACGGGAGGGCGGCGCGGATCTCGTCATCGGAGAGGATGTGGTCGGTGCCCTTGGCGGCCCTGAGCACGGCGTCGATGCGATCCTTGGTGGGTTCGACGCCGAGGCGCTTGAGGGCGTGGGCGACGTTGGAGGCGCCGGACATGAAGCCGACGACGATCTCCTGCTCGCGGCCGAACATGCCGGCGGGGACGCCGGAGTAGATGCGGTCGGCGAGCCAGGAGTCGCCCTTGTGCTGGGCCTTGACGATGGCGGAGGCGTGGACCCCGGTGGCGGTGCGGAAGGCGTCGCGGCCGACGAGGGGGTAGTTGATGGGGATCTCCCAGCCCACGGCCTCGGCGGCG
>JALOQB010000236.1 GCA_025453595.1 Polyangiaceae bacterium | reverse complement strand
GGCTTCGGCCAGGATACTTGCTTGCGTGACAGAAACTTTTACGTCGCCCGTCCTGCGGGGCGACAACGCCGAAGTTTCTCGCTTGCCAAACATCATGGGTTTTCGGCCCACACTTGAAGCCCGAGTTCTTCGGGATCCAAGCCAGACCACCTTGGCCGTTCTTCACCGTCGAGACCAGCACAAAAGAACAAGGATCGGTCTTTCTATGTCCGATCCGAAGCGTGGTGGACTCCGGCGTGAACGCCGGGGGATGCTGCTATTGGCTCAGGGTAGGCAGACCCCCCCTGCAGGAGGGACACCGTTCTTGCATTGATTCGCGCACTGCAGGGACAACCCATCCCGGACCTCCCCCTCGCCCTTCAGGGACAGGAGGCCGGGGGGTGAGGCAACCGCCGCCGCCTCCGTGCGAACGAGGGGTCATGTGGATCGATCTGCTCGGGGCCCTGCTCGCGCCGGAGCGCTGCGCCGCCTGCGACGAGCCGGTGCCGCTGCACCATGCCTTCTGCGCCTGCTGCGCGGTCTCCATCGAACCCGCCGATTTCGAGGCAGAGCTGCCCGGGGAGGTCGTCGAGATCGGAGCCTTCGGGGGGGCCCTGATCCCGGCGCTGCACCGGCTCAAGTACCAGGGACGCACCGACCTGGGACGCCCCCTGGGGGACCTGATGGCGCGGGCGGCGCTGCAGCAGGGGCTCCGGGTGGAGCAGGTGATCCCGGTGCCGCTGGCCCCCCGGCGCCTGCAGGAGCGCGGCTACAACCAGGCCGCCCTGCTCGCGGCCCGTGTCGCCCGTCACCTGGGCGCCCACCACGAGCCGCTGGCCCTGCAACGCCGCGTCGAGACCGGCCAGCTCGCTCACCTCGATCAGCACGACCGACAGGCGCGGATCCGCGGGGCCTTCGCCTGCGCGCGGCCGGTGCGCGGGCGCTCGGTGCTGCTGGTGGATGACGTGATGACCACCGGCTCGACCCTGGGCGAGTGTACAGAAGTTCTCTACGAGGCGGGGGCGAGGTCGGTGGCGTACTGCGTGGCGGCGCGGGTGGAGCGGCGGGACCGGGGGTTCACTCGCTGACCTCCTCGAAGAGGTGGTCCTCGGTCTTGGGGGTCGGCAGCAGCTCGCCGCTGGCCCCGTCGCGCCGGATGACCAGGGTGCGCTGGGAGACGGTGTCGGTGTTCTCGCGGGCGAAGAAGCGGATGACGTTGATGCCGGGGCGGAGGTTGACGTCCACCTCGAAGGGGAGCTGCTTCTGGTCCTTGCCGGAGCGATTGGAGCGGTAAAACACCTTGCGGGCGTTGACGAACATGTACCCGTCCAGGATGCGATCGCCGTCGGAAGCGAGGCCCGTGATCTTGATCTTGGAGTCGCGGGTGGCGAGGGCAGGGGCCTTGAGCTCGATCTGGGGGGGCGACCGGAGGAGCAGGTCTTCGAAGGTGAGGTTGGTGGGCGGCGCGGCGTTGAGCGAGGCCTCCTTGGCGGCGACGAAGGCGAAGCGCCCCTTGCCCAGGTCGACCTTGAAGAACTCGCCGACGCGGCCCATCACCCGCAGGGAGGCCTTGGCCGGGAGCCGCCCGAAGGCGCGAGCGGCGGGGGCCGGGCTCTCGACGAGGAGCGCGGCTTCTCCGGAAGGGGCGAGGGCGCCGGAGGCCGCCTCGACGGGGATCGGGGCCTCGATCGGCACCTTGATCTTCTCGACGGCGAACTCGCGCAGGTCACGGTCGCCGACGGAGAGCTCGACCTTGAATTCCTGGTCTTCGAGGGCCTGCTGGACGTCGAAGGTGAAGGCCACCTGGCGGGTCTCGCCGGGGGCCATGTCGGAGATGGTGAAGCGCCCCTCGTTGAGCAGGATCCCGTCGCCGGAGAGGTTGCGCAGGTTCGCCTGGGTCTCGTAAGACTTGCCCTGACCGACGTTCTTGACGGTGAGGTAGAGGGTGGCGCCCTCGCCGCGCTGGAAGCGGCCGTCGCCGTTGGATTTGCCGCGGTTGTCGACGAGCTCGTAGGCGTAGGCGAACTGGGGCCTCGGGAGGGCGCGGACGGTGGGTCGGATCTCGGTCTCGGCGGGGGTGTGGTCGTTGTCGGCCTCGAAGCGGATCTTGACGCCGTCCTGGCGGGTGGTCGCATCCTTGGGGATGCGGCAGGTGCGGGGGGCGTTGGCCGGGGTAGGGGCGGAGGAGCCGGGCTTCTTGCCCTCGACCTCGCACCAGCCGAGGGGCACCGTGGCCACCCGGGATTGACCCGGGGCGATCTTGCCGAAGACCAGCTCTTTGCCGTCGTAGTAGCCGCTGTCGCTGGTGGTGGTGGCGCGGAGGCGGAAGACCGGCTCCTTGCCGTTGTTCTTGACGGTGACCTTGAGGTTCATCGACTGGCCGGCGGTGACCTCGTTGTTGGGCTGGTCGGTGGCGACGGTGACCTCGAGGTCCTTGGGGGAAGGGCCCGGGGCGCCGGGGGGCGCCTCGCTCCAGTCGATGCTGATCTTGCCGAGCTCGGCGCTGGCCTTGTTGATCTCGTCCTTCTGGGCGCTGAGCACCAGCTCGCGGACGGCGCGGAGCTGGTCGGCGCGGCGCTGCTCCCAGGGCATGCGCTCGACGAGCTCGCGGCCAAAACGGATGGGGAAATCGGCCTCGAAATTCTCGTCGAGGTCGCCGCCGCGATCGCGGATGGCGGCGCGCTCCTGCTCGGGGAGGTTGTAGCGGACGACGTAGGTGGGCCGCTGGCCCTCGCGGGCCCTGGAGTTGGAGAGGTGGGCCGAGAGATCGCGCTCGCGGATGACCTTCTTGTTGCCGGAGAAGAGGTCCATCTCGAGGGGGTCGACGGTCATCGGGTCGAGCTCGATGTCGGGGGAGATGCCGACGGACTGGATCGATTCATCGCCGGGGGTCAGGTACTGGGCGATGGTGAGCTTGAGGGCGGCTTTCTCGGCGGTCACGTCGGAGAAGACCAGCTGGACGCTGCCCTTGCCGAAGGTCGAGGTGCCGACGATGACGGCGCGGTCGAGGTTCTTGAGGGCGCCGGCGACGATCTCGCTGGCGCTGGCGGAGGAGCCGTTGACCAGGATGACGATGGGGTAAGGGGGCTCGGCGCCGGGCTTGGCCTGCTTCTCCTCGCGGCCCTCGCTGGCGCCGACGGTGGCGACGATGGTGCCGCTCTTGAGGAAGAGGTCGGCGATGCGCACCGCCTGCTCGAGGAGCCCGCCGGGGTTGCCGCGGAGGTCGAGGACCAGGCCCTTGAGGTTGGGGTTCTTGGAGCGGAAGCCGTTGAGGGCGGCCTCGACCTCCTTGGCGCTGGCGCTCTGGAACTGCTTGAGGCGGATGTAACCGACGCCGCCGTCGAGGAGCCGGGCGTCGACGCTCTTGACCCGGATCTGCTCGCGGGTGAGCTCGAAGGGGCGGGCGCCGGACCAGCCCTCGGGGCCGTCGCGGTGGACCCAGACGGTGACCTTGGTGCCCGGCTCGCCGCGCAGTCGCCGTACTGCGTCGTCGAGGGGCATGTTGAGGGTGGATTCGTTGTTGATCTTGGTGATGCGGTCGAGGCGCTTGATCCCGGAGCGACCGGCGGGGGTGTCGGGCATCGGGTTCATGACCGTGAGCATCTGGTCGCGGATGGAGATGACGATGCCGAGGCCGCCGAAGGCGCCGGTGGTCGACATGTTCATCTCCTTGTAAGCCTCGGGGGAGAGGAACACGGAGTGGGGGTCGAGGGTGTGGAGCATGCCGTTGCAGGCGGCGTACTCGACGTCCCGGAGGTCGACCTCGGTGCCCCGGAGGTTCTCCTGGAGGAAGGCGAAGATCTCCCGGAGCCGGGCGGCGATGTCCCAGGGGCCCTGGATGTTATCGACGCGGAACTTGCGCTCGGCGGCCTCGACCCGCACCAGCACCTCGGGGGCGTTCTCGTCGTGGAGGACGATGACCTGGGCCACGTCCTGCTGGATGCGGTTGAGGGAGGCCAGCAGCATGTCGCGGGGCTTGACCCGGGCCGGGTCGACGTACTTGTCCCGGATCAACCGGAGGGTCTCGTTGACCGCCTCGAGGCGGGTGAGGTCGTAGGGGGCCCGGGCGGTCTGCTTCGCGGTGACCGCGAGGGCCGGCTCCAGGCCCCGCCAGAGGCCGCCCTGGCCAAACTTCAGGGTGAACCAGCTCGCGAGACCGAAGGAAAGAAGGACCCCGGCCGCGAGGCCAATCCGGTGTGCGTGGCGCATCAGACCTGCGAGTGTAGAGCCAACGGCGCCTTTGTCACGCCCCGCCTCTTGCCCCGGGAGGCGCACCTGTCGCACCATGCCCCCGTGACGAAGAGCGAGCTGATCGAGGCCATCGCGGCCCGCGGGGGCCTGACCAAGGCCCGCGCCGAGGAGGTCGTCAACAGCCTCTTCGAGGCGATGACCGCCGCGCTCCGCCGGGGGGAAGGCATCGAGCTACGGGGCTTTGGCAGCTTCTCGGTCCGTGAATACAAGGGCTACGACGGCCGTAACCCCCTCACCGGCACGGCGGTGGCGGTGCCGCCCAAGCGCCTCCCCTTCTTCCGCCCCGGCAAGGATCTCCGCGAGCTGGTCGATCAGAGCCGCCTCGGCGGCCCGATCACCGGCGAAGATTGAGCCCGGGCCCCCCGGAGGCTACAACGCCTCCACCATGGAGGACACGCTCCGCTCTCACCTCGACGTCATCGCCCGCGGCGCCGTCGACATCGCCAGCCTCCCCGAGCTCGAGGCCCGCCTGCGCGACTACCTGGCCGGAAAGCGCGGCCCCCTGCGCGTCAAGGCCGGCTTCGACCCCACCCGCCCGGACCTGCACCTGGGCCACTGCGTCCTGATGCAGAAGCTCCGCCAGTTCCAGGACCTGGGGCACCAGGTGATCTTCCTGATCGGCGACTACACCGCCTTGGTCGGCGACCCGACGGGCCAGAACGACGCGCGCCCCCGCCTGACCCGCGAAGAAGTGCTCGCCGCCGCCCTCACCTACCAGGAGCAGGCCTTCAAGATCCTCGACCGGGAGCGCACCGAGGTACGCTACAACAGCGAGTGGCTCAGCAAGCTGTCGATGCTCGACATCATCGACCTCACCAGCAAGCGCACCCTCGCCCGCACCCTCGAGCGCCGCGACTTCACCGAGCGCTTCGAGCAGCACCGCGACATCTACCTCCACGAGCTGCTCTACCCGCTGCTGCAGGGCTACGACTCGGTGGCCCTCGACGCCGACATCGAGCTGGGCGGCACCGACCAGCTCTTCAACCTCACCGTGGGCCGTGACCTCATGGCTCGCTACAACAAACCTCCCCAGTCGGTCCTCACGGTCCCCATCCTCGAGGGCCTCGACGCTCGCTTCATCGACAACAAGATCGTCGGCAAGAAGATGTCCAAGAGCGCCGGCAACTACATCGGCGTCAGCGAGCCCCCCCTCGAGATGTACCGCAAGTGCATGCAGATCGATGACACGGTCCTCTACCGCTTCTTTGATCTGCTCTCCTCCCGTTCCTCCGCCGAGATCGACGCCCTCCGCGCCGCCCCCAGCCCCCTCGAACACAAGCGCCTCTTCGCCGTCGAGATGGTCTCCCGCTTCCATTCCCCCGCCCTCGCCGCCCAGGCCGAGGCCGAGTTTCGCAAGGTCTACATCGGGGACGAGGGCATCCCCGAGCAGATCGCCGAGTTCTCCGCCCAGGCCGACGACGCCGGCCTCTGGATCGCCAAGGCCCTCTCCTCCGCAGGCCTCGCCCCCTCCACCAGCGAGGGCAAGCGCATGATCAAGCAGGGGTGGGTCGAGGTTGACCAGAAGAGGGTTACAGACGACACCCTCCGGCTCCCGGTGGGCCGCTACCTGCTCCGGACCGGCTCGAAGAGCCGCAAGTTTGCTTACCTCACCGTGGTCCGCTGACCATGCGGCGCCGGGCGATGCTCGGGGCCCTGGGGGGCCTTGTCCTCGGGGGTTGCGGGCGCCCGGCGCCGGAGCCGGCGGTCCCTGCCCGGGCGTTCCCTCGCCTGCAGCTTGACCCGCTGGTGGGGCTGGTGCCGGCCGGGGGCCTGGACACGCTGGTGCAGCTCCGGTGGTCCCAGCTTCTCCATACGCTGGACCGGCAGCTCCAGCCGCTGCTGCCGCCGTCCGGGCTGGACGCGCTGGGGGGGGTGCTGGGCTTCGAGCCGAGGCTGATCGAGGAGGTCTGCGTCGGGGTCTTCGGGCCGACGACGCTGGTGGTGCTGCGTGCGCCGCACGATCCGGAGCGAGTGGAGCGGCTGTTCCGGGAGCGGCTGACGGCGGAGCAACGACGGAGCAACGAGGGGCCCGGGGTCGTGCGGGTCCAGGGGCGAATCGGGACGGTACCGAGGGGGCTGGTCACCTTGCTGCCGGACGTGCTCGCGTACGAGGTGGGCCCCCCCGGGGTGCTGAGGGCGGTGGTCGGGTTCGCCCAGCAGAAGCTGAAGCGAGCGAGGGCGGCGCTGGACGGCGAGCCCCTGGGGGGCCTGGCCGCGCGCCTGGGGGACGCGCCGATCCGTGCCTTTTTTCCCTCCCCGGCGACGAGCTGGGCAGGGGCGCACGGGCTGCTGGAGCGAGCCACCGGGGCCGCGTTTGCCCTGGAACCAGGGCACGAGCGCACGGCCTGCCGCGCGGCGCTGGAGGGGGCCTGGGGCGAGGAGCCAGGCGAGGCGCTCCGGCGTCTGGAGCTGACCTGGCAGGACCTCGCGCGCTCCGCCCCGGGTCACCTGCTGGGCCTCCACGAGCCCGTCGCGCCCTTCCAGGCGCAGGGCGACGCCCAGATGCTGACGGCGACCGCCACGATCACCACGGACCGGCTGCTCCGGGGGCTCCACGACATCACCGGCGCGTCGCTCCGGGAGCTGTTCCCCGCGCCCTGAGATGGCTCAGGCGCAGAGCCCGAGAGCGCGGGCGTTGCGGGTGGTCTGCGCGGCGAGGTCCTCGAAGGAGAGGCCTCGCAGGGAGGCCAAGTGCCGCGCGGTGTGGACCACGTGCGCCGGCTCGCAGCGCTTGCCACGGAAGGGCACCGGGGCCAGGTACGGGGCGTCCGTCTCCACCAGGATCCGATCGGCAGGGGCCCAGGCCGCGACCTCCTGGATGGCCCGGGCGTTCTTGAAGGTCACGATGCCCGAGAACGAGAGGTGCAGCCCGAGGTCCAGGGCCTCCCGGGCGAAGGCCAGATCCTCCGAGAAGCAGTGGATGATGCCTCCGACCTCGTGCACCTGCTCCTCCCGCAGGATGCGCAGCGTGTCCGCCGGCGCCTCGCGGGTGTGGACCACCACCGGCTTCTTCAGCGACCGGGCCAGCGCGAGGAAGCGCCGGAAGACCTCCTGCTGCTGCCCCCGCGGGCTGCGATCGTAGTGGTAATCAAGGCCGATCTCGCCGACCGCGACCGCCTGCGGGAGCGCCGCCAGCCGGGCGAGCTCCTCGCACAGATCGTCGGTCGCGGCGTGGGCGTCGTGAGGGTGGAGCCCGGCGGTCGCGCGCACGTCCGGTCGCTCGGCGGCCAGCGCCGACGCAAAGCGCGCCGGCGCGGCGGTCTCGCCCACCCCGATGACCACGACCCCGGAGACCCCGGCGGCCCTCGCCCGCTCCAGCACCGCCGCGGGCCCCTCGGGGCAATTCTCCGGATCCAGGTGGCAATGCGTGTCGATCAGCATACGCCCCTCCCTTAGCAGACCGGCGCCCTGGCGCGGCCCGGGCGGGGGGGCCGGGGCGAGGGCGCGCCGCAGGAAGGCGGCCCAGGGGGGTGCGAGGGAGGAAGTGGGGTCGGGGGCGTCGGGGAGCGAGCGGCGCTCGGAGGGCGGCGGCGAGCCGGTGAGGCACTCGTGGAGGACGGCGCCGATGCTGTAGAGGTCGGCGCGGTGGTCGATCTCCTCGCCGGCGGCCTGCTCGGGGGCCATGTAGCCCGGGGTGCCGAGGGGGGCACCGAACTGGGTGAGCTTGGTCTCGGCCCACTCGACACGGGCGATGCCAAAATCAAGGAGCTTGAGGCGCTCGCGGCGCCCCGAGGGGAGCTGCTCTTCGGCAAGGAACACGTTGCCGGGCTTGATGTCGCGGTGAATCACGCCGGCAGAGTGGACCGCGCCGATGGCGTCGCAGAGCTCGACCGCGACGGGCAAGGCCTGCTCGGGGGTCATGAGGCCGCGGCGGGTGAGGCGGGTGGCGAGGGTCTCGCCCCGGAGGAGTTCCATGACGAGGTAGGTGGTGCCGTTGGGCAAGGTGCCCTGGTCAAAGAGCTCGACGACGTTGGGGTGCCAGGCGAGGCCCATGGCCTCGGCCTCGCGGCGAAGCCGGTCGGAGGCGACGCCATCGTGGGCCACCGCAGGCCGCAGCAGCTTGATCGCCACGGGCAGGCTGTCGGCGAGGCGGGTGGCCTGGTAGATGACGCCGTTGCCGCCGGTGCCGAGGCGAGGGCCCAGGCGGTAGAGGCCCGCGATGACCGAGCCTTCTTCGAGGAGCTTGCTGCGGGCAGCCTCCCGGAGCTGGGAGCTGCGCTCGAGGGCCCGGAGACGGATGCGCTGGGCGTATCCCTGGGCGCGGTTCTGGCGATCCCGGAGCAACAGCACGCCGGCGGCGAGGCCCAGGCCAAGGCCCAGGGCGGCGCCGATGGCCCCGGCGGTGGGCGAGTGGAGCGCGGCGCCGGAGCCCGCCAGGAGGCCCAGGCCCGAGGCGGCCGGCAGGAGGCCCGGGGAGCGGGTGCGCCAGGCGACGGTGTACTCCTGGCCAAAGGAATTGGAGCGACCAGCCTGGCTGCGGGTGACGCCATCGGAGAGGGTGACCAGGCCCGGGTCGAGGCCGAACATGGCGGGGATGGCGCGGAGCTCGGCGGCGCGGGCCAGCGCCAGGAGCCCGCCCTGCTCGAGCCGGGGGTCGTGGGCGAGGGTGATGCGCCCGCGCCAGAGGCGCTCGGAGGAGGCGACGGTCTCCCAGCGACCGGTGCGGATCTCCTCGCTACCGAGGCCATCGAGCTGACGGAAGGCATCCTGGGGGGAGTCAGCGCCCCGCAGGACCCGGGTCCAGACGCCGAGGTTCTCGGGGGCCAGGACGCTGGACCAGGTATCGAGAAGCGCGTCACGCCCGTGGCGAGCGGCGAAGAACTCGACGGCGCGGTGCCAGAGGACGACGCCGACCGGCCGGGTCTCGTCCTCGAGGTCTTCCTGGGAGAGCTGCAGGGCCCCGAGGAGCGCGTCCGCGTCGGGCTGACCGAGGCGCGTGCGCAGGTGCAAGACCAGCGTCTTGATGCGTGAGATCGTCGTCTCACCGGCCGGGAAGGAGGGGCGGTGCATGAGGCGGCTGCCCCGAAGCTACACCAGACCTCGCGCGCCTGGGCACCCTTCAAGGGGCCTGCGAGCCGGCCCCGGGCTTGCTACGCTGGGCCGCAAGGTGAACCGGATGAGAACTTACCTCCCTCTGTGCCTGGCCCTGGCCAGCGCCACGCTCGCCTCCGGGCTCCTCCCGTCCTCCTCGCCCCGCGAGGCCCCGTTGCTGGGGGCCACGGCGCGAGCGGACGACGCGGTGGTGCTCTCCACCTGCACGATCCGGGGCGCCCAGCCGATCCGCAAGGGGCAGCAGCTGTTCGACGCCCCCCGCGGAGGGCGCGTGCTGGGCCAGTTCACCGGCGCCATCGGCCCTGCCTCGGTCACCCTGCCGGTCGATCTCAACGTTCGCGCCAGGGTCCGCACCTCCGCCGGGAAGCCCACGCTGCGCCTCGACGGCTGGAGCAGCCTGGATACCTTCCAGGTGTACACCACCCGCGATGTCCCGGTGCTCCAGGGGAGCCTGTGGCTGGCCACGGGCCACGTGGTCCAGCCGGTCAAGGTCGCGGGCGATCAGCTCACCGGCGAGCTGACCGTGCAGGGCTCCCAGGATCGCAAGCTCCGGGGCACCACGGCCTGCGACGCCTTCTCCCTCGATCGCACGCGCCCCGTCCCCTTTGACATCCCCGGCAACGCCCGGGGCTACCTCACCAAGGGGTCCACCGTGACGCTCTTTGACGGCGCCGGAGGGACGGAGATCCTCGAGATGGCCCTCGCGGAGGGCGCCAGCCAGCTCTTCTGGAGCACCGAGAGCAAGGGGGCCTTTGTCCACGTCCTCAGCCGCGGCGACATCGTCGTCGACGCCTGGGCGCGGCTCCGCGATCTGTCCCCGCTCAAGAAGGGCGAGATGATGGACCAGTACATCCCGCCGTCGACCCAGACCTCGGGCGCCCAGCTCAAGCTCGAGAAGGACCCGAGGGTGCTCAAGGTCGCCCGCGAGATCCCGGTGCGGCTGCGCCCGGACGACAAGGACAAGCCCATCGGGGTCATCGAGGCAGGCGCCGAGATCTTCGAGGTGGGGTCCACCCCCAAGTGGATCAACGTGCTCCCCCGGGAGCTCCACGTCACCCCCCCCAGCGACGCCGGCTACTGGATCCCCGCCGACGCCGTCGCCCCGCCACCCACGCCTGCCCCCTCCCCTGCCCCCGCCCCCCGGTGACCCCCTTGCCCGCTGCCCCCCGCGCCGTCGCCGCCCTCGCCCTGGGCCTGGGGGCGCTGGGCTGCTCCTCGCGGCCTGCCTCCCGGGCCCCTGACCCCAGCGCCGTCCTCATCTGCCCCGAGGGCAAGAACCCCGGCGGGCTGGGCTGCTCCTCCGCCCCCGTCGCCTCCGCCTCGTCCTCCCCCCCGCGGCGCGCCACCCCGGCCCCCCCTGCCAGACCGACCGAGGGCCTTGATGCCCTCGTTGGCTCCTGGTTCGGCGAGGACAGCGACGCCACCGCCTCCTACGAGCTGAGCATCTCCCCCGAGGGGGCCTTCACCCAGTTCATCAACACCCTCGACCCCTCCTCCGGTCGCCCCCCCGGCCGATGCCACCAGGACGGCATCGTGACCCGCGCCGAGGGGGCTATCGTATGGAACTTCCAGATAAACACCTGCAACAGCAGCTACGAGGGGGGAGAGGAGTCCGATCAGCTCGTGGAGGTGGGTCCGCGCCACTTTGTCATCAGCACCGAGAGCTACCAGGTGCACTACTCGCGCACCCGCTGAGGGCGCTCAGTCGCCGCCCGGCAGCCCCCAGGCGCCGATCGCCAGCGCGGCCCAGCCCACCAGGAACCCGACGCCCCCCAGCGGGGTGATCGCCCCCAGCCACCGCACCCCGGTCAGCGTCATCGTGTAGAGGCTGCCGCAGAAGACCAGCGTCCCGAGGGAGAACCCGACCCCCGCGGCCCGGGCCGCCGCGGTCGCCCCCTGCTGCGCCAGGAACGCCGCCGCCACCAGCGCCAGGGCATGAAGGCCCTGGTACGACGAGGCCGTGTGCCACCACTCCAGCCGCTGGGCCCCGTCCGGCAGCGGCCCCAGCTTCGCCTTCAACCCGTGGGCCCCGAAGGCCCCCAGCGCCACCGCCAGAAACCCCGAGACCCCCGCCAGCACCAGCCAGATCCGCATCATGCGCACCATCCTAGTGCAGCGCGGGGTTTGCGGCAGGGGTCGCCGCCTTCACCCCCCGCAGGTCGGCAGGCCGCAGATCGTCTGCACCTCGGTCACGCAGGTGCTATCCCAGGTCCCGTTCGGGATGGGCGTGCCGTCCGGCAGCTTCCCGCAGCAGAACGGATCCTGCGCGCAGATCTGCGCCACGCAGGGCTCGCAGTGCAGCGGGTTGAGCGCCACCCCCACCTGGCAGATCGGGTGCGCGCACTTGGGGCAGGCCAGCTCAGGACAGGAGTTCCATACACCCTGGGGCCCGGAGAGGCAGAAGTAGTCCCACTGGTTGGTGCAGCAATAGTTATCGACGGCGCAGACCTTGGCGGCGCAGGGGCTGCAGCTCGCCACCAGGGGGCCGCCGATGTCGCACGGGTTGTGGGCGCAAGGCACGGGGCAGGCCCCGCAGTCCCCCGGGCAGGAGCTGCAGGTCTCGCCGCTGTCGCAGGCCCCGTTGCCGCAGCAGGAGCCGCAGTCCCCCGGGCAGGTGGCGCAGGTCTCGGCACCGTTGCACTTCGCGTCGCCGCAGGCCGGTGGGCACACGCCGCAGTCCTGGGGGCAGGTGCCGCAGGTCTCGGCACCGTTGCACTTGCTGTCCCCGCAGGCCGGCGGGCACGCGCCGCAGTCCTGGGGGCAAGCGGCGCAATTTTCCCCGTTGTTGCAGGCGCCATCGCCGCAGCTAGGCGGGCAGGCGGCGCAGTCGAGGGGGCAGACGGCGCAGTTCTCCTCGCCGTTGCACTTGCCGTCGCCGCAGGCCGGGGGGCAGGTGCCGCAGTCCTGGGGGCAGGCGCCGCAGGTCTCGGCACCGTTGCACTGGCCATCGCCGCAGCTCGGCGGGCATGCGCCACAGTCCTGAGGGCAGGCACCGCAGGTCTCGGAGGGGCCGCACGCGCCGTCCCCGCACACCACCCCCGCGCCGCCCGACCCGCCCGCGCCCCCTGGCGTTGCCCCGGCGTCGCCGCCGCTGCCCCCGCCCCCGCCCGCCCCAGCGTCGCCCCCCGCGCCCCCGTCCCCGCCCGCGCCCGCCGGCCCGGAGCCCCCGTCCCCGCTGCCTCCGCCACCCTGTCCGGAACTTCCGGACTCACCGCCGGGGAACGGGTTGTCGCGGCCGCCGGTGGACGAGGGGAAATTGTTGCTGATGGCGGCGCGCCCGCCGCCGGCTTGCCCCTCGTCGCCCCCGGCCCCGGAGGAGCCCCCGTCGTTTTTTTCCTTTCGAGGAGGGGGCGCGGAGGTGGGGGCGCCGGTGTCCCCGCAGGCGCTGAGGGCGGCCAGAAACAGCAGCGAGGAGAAGAGAAGCGGGCGCATGGGCCTGAGGATACACCAGCCAGGCCAGGAGGCGCCAAGGCTGGCGCCCCGCGTTCAGGCGGTGAACTCGGTGCCGATGCCCTGATCGGTGAAGATCTCGAGGAGCACCGCGTGCTCGGTGCGGCCGTCGATGATGTGCGTCTTGCGGACCCCGCCGGCGACGGCGTCGAGGGCGCAGGACACCTTGGGGATCATGCCCCCCGAGATGACGCCCTGCTCCCGGAGCCGCGCGGCGTCGGCGGCGGTGAGGGAGGGGATCAGCCGCCCGTCGCTGTCCTTGACGCCCTCGATGTCGGTCATGAGCACCAGCTTCTCGGCCTTGAGGGCGGCGGCGACGTGGCCGGCGACGGTGTCGGCGTTGACGTTGAGGGAGCGGCCTTCCTCGTCGACGATGACCGGGGCGATGACCGGGATGAAGCCGCCGCCGACGAGCTGGTGGATCAGCGCCGGGTTGACGCCGGTGACCTCGCCGACGCGCCCCGGGTCCACCAGGGAGCCCTTCTTGGTCCGCATCTGGGCCACCTTCTTGCCCACCATGAACGAGTCGTCCTTGCCGGTGAGGCCCACGGCGCGGCCACCATGCTTGCCGATCAGCGAGACGATCTCCTGGTTGAGCCGGCCTCCCAGCACCATCTCGACCACCTCCATGGTCCGGTCATCGGTGACCCGGAGCCCGTCGATCCGCTCGCTCTGGACCCCCATCGCCCCGAGCATGTCGTCGATCTGGGGCCCGCCGCCGTGGACCACGACGGGGTTGAGGCCGACGAACTTGAGCAGGGTGATGTCGCGGGCAAAGCTGTCCCGGAGCCGCGGATCGATCATCGCGTGGCCGCCGTACTTGATGACGAAGGTCCGACCATGGAACCTCCGGATGTAGGGGAGAGCCTCGTGGAGGACGCTGGCCTTCTCGATGATGTCGCGCATGATGCTCCTGGTGCGTTTCGGGCGGCGTGTAGCAGCACCGGGCGCGCCCTGGCAAGCTGGCCCCCTCGGTCGGGGAGTTGTCCCCCAGGCGCGGATCGGCCTTTAATGGGGCCATGCGCGGGCTCCTGTACCCTCTCCTCGCTGCCGCCCTCGTGCTGGGCCTCTCCCCCGCGGCCCTCGCGCAGAACCGAGGCAAGCCCCAGCGCAAGCCCCCGGCCCGGGCCCCCGCTCGCCCCGCCGGCAAGCCCCCCGCGGGGAAGCCCGGCGCCAGGAACAACGCCAAACCCCCGGAGCCGGAGCCCGCCCCCGAGGCCGATCCGCCCGAGCTCAAGGCCCTCCAGGAGGCCGAGCGCGAGCTCTTCCCCCGGCTCACCCCGCGCCCCGCCCTCGACGGCGCCGCCCCTCTCCGCGAGCCTCGCCCCGAGGTCGCAGGCTCGGGCCTCCCGCCGGCCCCGCCGCCGGCCCCCGAGGCCAGGGCCGAGGCCGCGCCGTCCCTCGACTGGATCAAGAACCTCAAGATGCCCGACATGCCGGTGCGCATGGACGAGCGGGTGATCCGGTACCTCCGCTTCTTCCGCGACGACCCCCGGGGCCGCGGCACCGCCGCCCTCGGCTGGCGCCGCATGGGGCGCTACCGCGACCTCATCCTCGCCTCCCTCCGCGCCGAGAAGGTGCCCACCTCGCTCCTCTGGGTCGCCATGACCGAGAGCGGCTTCGACCCCCGCGTCCGCTCCCACGCCGGCGCCGTCGGCCTCTGGCAATTCATGCCCGATGGCGCCCGCATCTACGGCCTCCGCGTCGATCGCTGGATGGATGAACGCAAGGACCCGGCCCGCGCCACCGCCGCCGCCGCCCGCTACTTCGCCGACCTCCACCGCCGCTTCGGCGGCTGGGAGCTCGCCCTCGCCGCCTACAACATGGGCTTCGGCGGCCTCCAGTCAGCTATCCGGAAGTACAATACAAACGACTTCTGGGAGCTGTGCCGCCACGAGGCCGGCATCCCCTGGGAGACCACGCTCTACGTCCCCAAGATCATCGCCCTCGCCATCGTCGCCGAGAACCCCGGCGTCTTCGGCCTCGAAACCCTCCCCCAGGACGCCCCCGTGGCCTCCGAGCCGGTGCGGGCCGGGGCCTCGATCTCCCTGGGCGCGGTGGCCCGCGCCGCCGGCGTCGACGAGCCCGCGCTCCTCGCCCTCAACCCCCAGTTCCCGGCCCGCCGCACCCCCCCCGTGCCCCTCGCCGAGTACGAGGTCCGCGTGCCCCCGGGCAAGGCCTCCGAGGCCGCCCAGCGCCTGCCCTCCGAGGCCGCCCGCGAGCCCCGCCCTCAGCTCCTCACGATCCGCTTCGGCCAGACCATCGCCACCATCGCCCAGGACCTGGGCATGAGCCGCGCCGCCCTCGCCGACCTCAACGGCCTCGGCTACGACGAGAACCCGGCCCCCGGCGAGGCCATCCTGATCCCCGCCAGCGCCCGCCCCTCCGCTGCCTCCGCCGACCGCCCCGTGGTCGTCGTCCCCCGCTCCCCCTCCGCCATCCCCGGCAAGCAGCGGGTCTTCTACCGCGTCCTCGGCGGCGACACCCTCGCCGCCGTCGCCGCCGCCTTCCGCGTCGAGCCCGACGAGATCCGCTCCTGGAACCTCCTCGACCCCTCCGCTCGCCTCCTCGACGGCACCACCCTCCAGCTCTTCCTCCCCCCCGATCAGGACCTCTCCGGCGTCGTCGCCCTACGCGAGAGCGAGGTCCGCCCCCTCGTCGTCGGCACCGACGAGTTCTTCGCCTGGTTCGAGGCCCAGAAGGGACGCCGCCGCGTCGTCATCACCGTCGGCCCCGGCGAGACCTGGCAGTCCCTCGGCCGTAAGTATGGAATCTCCATGGGTCTCCTGGAGCGCATCAACCGGCGCCCCCACACCGAGCCGCTGCGCCCGGGCGAGACGGTGGTGATCTACACGAAGAAGCCCGGGGAAGATCCGCCCCCGGAGCGCCAGGACGAGGCGACCTGAGCATGGAGGCTTCCCTCGGCGCCCGCTGCTGGGAGCTGGCCCGGGTCTTCACCTGGCTCGGCCTGACCTCCTTCGGGGGACCCGCGGCCCACGTGGCCCTGATGGAGCGCGAGCTGGTCGAGCGTCGCCGATGGCTCGACCGGGAAGAGCTCCTGGATCTGATCGGCCTGACGCAGCTCATCCCGGGGCCCAACTCGACGGAGCTCGCCATCGCCATCGGCCAGCGGAGGGCGGGGCTCCCAGGGCTGCTGATCGCCGGCGCCTGCTTCATCCTGCCGGCGGCGCTGCTGGTCGGCGCCCTGGCCCACGGGTACCTGCGGTTCCGGGGCCTGCCCCAGCTGGACGGGCCGTTCCGGCTGCTGAAACCCGCGGTGGTGGCGGTGATCGGGGACGCGATGCTGCGGCTGATCCCCACCGCGGCGCGCCAGCCACGCCTGGCCGCGATCTTCGGCGTGGCCGCGGCGCTGGCGCTCCTCGACGTGCCAGAGCTGCTCGTGGTGGTCCTCGGAGGCATCACCGCCCTCGGGACCTTCCGCGGCGTCGCCTCCTTTGCCCCCCTCCCCCTGCTCTCCGCCGCGGTCGCCTCGCCCCCCTCCATCGCCGGGATCTTTGGCTATTTTTTCCAGGTCGGCGCCGTCCTCTACGGCAGCGGGTACGTGCTGCTCGCCTACCTGCGCAGCGGCCTGGTCGAGGCGCGCGGGTGGCTCACCGAGGCCCAGCTCCTGGACGCCATCGCCGTCGGCCAGTTCACCCCGGGGCCCGTCTTCACCACCGCCACCTTCATCGGGTACCTGATCGGCGGCCCCGGCGGCGCGGCAGCCGCCACCCTCGGCATCTTTGCCCCCGCCTTCCTGCTCATCGCGGTGGCCGGCATGCTGCTGCGGCGCCTGCTGCTCCGTCCCTGGTTTCGCCCCTTCCTCGATGGCGTCAACGCCGCCTCCCTCGGCGTCCTGCTCGCCGTGGTCCTCCGGCTCGGAGCCACCTCCCTCGGCGGCCTCCTCCCGGCGCTGGTGGGCCTCGCCTCCTTCGCCGTGCTCTGGCGCTGGCAGGTCAACAGCGCCTGGGTGATGGCCGCCGCGGCCGCCCTCGGCCTGCTCGCGGGATGAACGCAACTCGCCTGCCCTCCCGCCATCCAAGCCGCACACCATGGCTCGCCCCCTGGCCCTGCCGCTTGCCTTGCTCCTCGCCGCCTGCCGCTCCCACAGCCACGAGAGCGCCGCCCCTGCCACCAGCGAGACCGCCCCCCGCTGCGAGCTCCCCGCACCGGGGTCTCTTTCGCCCGGGTCCGGCCCCACCAGCGTCGTGGGCCGCCCCCTCCAGCCTTGCTCCGCCGAACTTCAGACCGGCTGGTTCCGCGACGGGACCTGCAACACCGACACCGAGGACCGCGGCGTCCACGTCGTCTGCGCCCAGGTCACTCGCGAGTTTTTGACCTTCACCCGCGGGCGCGGCAACGACCTCGAGACCCCCCACCCCGGCGCGCGCTTCCCCGGGCTCAAGCCCGGCGACCGCTGGTGCCTCTGCGCCGACCGCTGGAAGGAGGCCCTCGACGCCGGCGTCGCCCCCCCCGTCGTCCCCGAGGCCACCCACGCCAAGGCCCTCCGCCACGTCAGCCAGCAGTCCCTCCTCGACCGCGCTGTCTCCCCCTGAACACGCCTCCTCTATCCGCTCGCGCCCGGCCCGCTATCATCGCCGGATGCTCCACCGCCTCGCGTTCCTGCTCCCCCTTCTCCTCCTCGCCTGCGGCAGCGGAGAGGGCGACCCGGGCGGCGCATCCGGCTCCGGTGCGGTATCCGGAAGTTCCGGACAATCCGGGGCCTCCGGCGCGGCCGGCGCCAGCGGCGGGGCCAGCGGAGCCGGAACCGGAGGGGTCGGCGGCACCGGGGGAGCGGGGGGAGCGGGGGGAGCGGGGGCCGCAGGCACCGCAGGCGCAGGGGCCGGCGGCGCGGGGCAGGCCGGGGCCGCCGGGGAAGCAGGTTCGGCTGGCGAGGCAGGTTCCGCGGGGGAGGCCGGGGCCGCCGGACAGGCGGGCCAAGGGGGGGCGGGGGCCGGCGGTGAGTCCGGAAGCTCCGGACAGGGCGGCGCCAGCGGCGAGGGCGGCGGTGGAGGGGCAGGGCAAGGGGGCCAGTCGGGGGCGGGAGGATCATCCGGAAGTTCCGGACAGGGCGGCGACGGCGGCGCCTGCGTGGCATCGACCCAGGGGGCCAAGCTGGAGAAGCTGCCGGTGGACGTGATGGTCTACATCGACAGCTCGCCCACGATGGCCCCGGCGCTGGCGGCGGTCGAGAAGAACATCGACCAGAACCTGGCAAACAAGATGGCATCCAGCGCCCTGGATTACCGGGTGATCGTCCTGGCAGCAGGCAAGGTTCCCAAGGCCCCCGCTGACCCATCCCGGTGGTACCACTACGAGAATGGCGGGGGCTCCGGGGCGCTGCACGAGAACCTGTTGAACTGGTACAACCTGTCGGCGGCGGGCAACAAGCCGCCGGGAGGCTACTCGGACTGGGTGCGGGACGAGAGCTTCAAGGTGTTCCTGGTGATCAGCGACACGTCGAGCGGCCCGAAAGCTGCTCGCGTTGCAGCCCGCGCGCTTCGGCACCGCCGAGGGGCGAAAGTACCGGTACCACGCCATCGTCGGGCTCAAGGAGAACGACCCTGCCTCGGCCCCCTGGCCCCCCTCGGCGCCGGTGGTAGACAGCACCTGCACGGGCTACAGCGGCGCCCTTGCCCCGGGGGAAAACGCCCAGGAGGTGGCCATCCTGACCGGCGGCCTGCGCTTCCCCCTGTGCCAGTTCGATCAGTACGACGTCGTGTTCTCGACCATCGCCGAGGGGATAGCCCAGACCACGCCGGTCGCCTGCGAATTCGCCGTCCCCAAGACCCCCGAGGGCAAGCTCATCGACCCGAACACGATCCTCCTCGAGTACACCCCCGGCAGCGGCGCCCCGCAGACCTTCTCCCAGTCCAAGGACCTCTTCGCCTGCAAGCCCGATCAGTTCTACATCGAGAACGAGACGGTCAAGCTTTGCCCCGCCGCTTGCCAGCTTGTCCAGGCCGATCCAGGCGCCAAGATCGACCTGACCTACGGCTG
>JALOQB010000235.1 GCA_025453595.1 Polyangiaceae bacterium | reverse complement strand
GCTGCTGAAGTTCCTGGCGTGCGACATGCCAGGAAGGGGCCCTGAGCACCGGCTGCGCTACCTGCTGCTGAAAGCTAGCCCAGATGGCATCAAGCGCATTTCGCTGGTCTGTTGGCAGCAGCAGGTGAACTGCTCCCCGAGAAGGTGAGGAAACCTTGGGTCTGGGTTTGGTCGACATCGCGGGCACCAGCTCAAGCTAGCAGGCGAGGAACGTCCTCCCCGGCCCGGGGGCGGGTCAGGAGGCCCAGGCCTTGCGGCAGGCGTCGGGGGCGACGTCGCAGAACTCGCGCTGGATCTGGCCGAGCATGGCGTCCTGGGCGAGGAGCTCTGGCTCGAGGTCACGGAGCAAGGTGTCGAGGATGGGGGCGATCTTCTCGCCGCTCTCGCGGACCCGTGGGGAAGACTGCTCGGTGGGGTCGTCGATGCGGAGCATGGCCTCGCGGGCGGGCTCGATGAAGACGGTATCGACGGACGCGAGGGATTTTTCGAGGTTGAGGAGGATCTCGGAGACGTGGCGATCGACGGCGCTGCGGCGCTGGGCGGCGAGCTGCTTGAGTGCGGCCTCGCGGCCCTGGGTGGCGGCGATCTGGGTGCTCTCGACCATGCCTTTGACCCGCTGACGCTCCGAGTCGATCTGCTTGATGCGGGCGGCGATCTGCTGCTGCTCCTCCTGGCGGCGGCGGATCTCGGCGCGCAGGCGGTCGGTGCGCTCCTGGAGCTCGGCCCGGGCGAGCTGGATGGCGTTGAGGCGATCCTGGGCCTGGTTGGCCGAGGGGGCCTGGCCGGGCTTCACCGGGCCGAGCTTCGAGGAGAGCTCGCGGACCTGCTTCTCCAGGCCCTCGCGCTTCTTCTTGGCGTCCTCGATCCAGCGATCGATGAGGGTGGAGTTCTGCTGCTCGGTCTGCACCTGGACCGACATCGCCGAGTGGTCGATGCGCAGCTTGTTCATCTCCTGGACGCGCTGGGTGTAGGCCGCGCGGGCGGCGTCGATGTTGGTCTCCAGGCTCGACACCTGGGAGCGCCAGTGGTCCTTGCCGAAGAGGCGGGGTTCATCCTTGCGCAGCGCCTCCAGCTCCTGCTCCAGCGTGTGGATCTCGGCGGCCCGGTTCTTCAGCTCCTCGTCGAGCACCTCGATGGCCTGCTGGATCTGCTGGTGACGCTGCCAGATCTCGCTGAGGGCCTGCTGCCGGGTGAGCTTCTGCTGCTCGTAGGAGACCAGCGCCTGGGAGAGCTGGAGGAGCTGGTCGTTGGCCGCGGCGTACTCGGCCATGGAGGAGGCCCCGGTGAGCTCGCCCTTGAACTCCGCGTCCCGGGCCTTGAGGGCCTCGATCTCGCCCTCGATGCGGGCGATACCGGCGCCCAGATCCTCGCGGGCTCGGCCCAGCTGCAGTTCCTCCTCGTCGAGGCCCTGGAGCAACGAACGAGAGCGCTGGAGCTCGGGCGAGTCTGCCGGCGGGACCGCGAGGAGCTCCGGCGGCAGCTCGCGCACCAGGGGCAGCGAGTCAGGCCAGGAGGACGCGGGCTCGGCCCCGATGAACTGGTACAGATCGAGGACGCTCTTGCGGAGGTAAGGGAGGCAGGTCTGGTAGACACCCTCGAGCTTCTGGGCGTACTTGCGGTACTCGTCGGCGGCGCTCTCGACGTCGGAGAGATCGGGGGGCGCGACCGCATGCATCGCCTCGATGGTCTGCTTGGCGGTCTTCTGGAGGGCCTGGGCCTTGGGACCGAAATCGGTGGCGCGCTGGGCGCGGCGCTGCTCGGCGCTCTTGCCCTCCTCGGTGGCGAGGCGGGCGGCGGTGGCCATCGCGGCCTCGGGCAGGCGCTTGAGATCGGCGAGGCGCGAGCGGAGCGCGTGGATCTCGTTGCGCGCGATGGCGACGACCTCCTGGACCCGGCCGAGGTTCTCCCCGTCCTCTCCCTGGAACGAGAAGCGACCGACCACCTCGTAGAGATCGTTGAGGCCGTTGAGGTGGAGCGGGTCCCGGGGCTTCCACAGGGCGCCGAGGGCCGGCGGGGGCCGCGGCGGCTCGCCGAGGATCGCCTGGAGAGCGCTGCTCTCGACCGGCCGCAGGGGCTCGGCGAAGGGGGTCAGCTCGCGCTTCATCGAGGCGTGGGAGCGCTCGACCGCCGCCCAGACCGACTCGAGCTGGGTGACCACCGTCGTGTAGAAGCGAACGTAGCTGCTCAGGGCTGTCTGGTCGTGGGCCATGGTCGCGCCGGGGCCGCTGGGCATGGGGCCAGCGGGGCCCTCTTCTTACCACACTCCCGGCAGCGCGCCTCGCCCTCCCGCCCCCCGGGGCCCGCGCTCAGGCGGCGCTGAACAGCTCTTCGAGGGCCTCGATATCGGCGCGAGCGCGCTCTTTCTCCGCCTCGATGGCCGCGAATTTATGGGGCCAGACCCGGGTGCATTCGGAGCGAACCCAGCGCCGCAGGGACTGCTCCCCTTCCCGGTCGATCCACGAGTCGTGCACCGTACGGATCGCCTCCTCGTGGTATTTTTGCAGCCCCCGCGGGTGCTTGGCGAGGGCCTCCAGGAAGTTGCAGATGCGCTCCACGTCGGCCCGCACGCGGCCCAGCATCTTGCTCCAGTCTCGCTGGCCAAAGCCCCCGGGGGCCGGCGCGGGGGCGCCCGGCGTGGCGACCGGCTGGGGGGCCGTGGGGAAGGCCGCGGGGGCCGTCGGGAAGGCCGCAGGGGCCGTCGGGAAGGGCGAGGCGGCCTGGGGAAAGGCCCCCAGCGCCGGGGGCTGGGGGGTCATCGAGGGGGCCTCCGCCGAGCCCAGGCCGATGCGCTGCCGGATCTGATCGACCACCCCGGTGGACGAGGTGCCGGTCGCCTTGTCCACGATGCCCATGCCAAAGAACTGCTCCAGGCCTCGCATCTCCCGCTCGCGGATCTCCCGATCGCCAGGATCCGTGGCGTCCAGGATCTCGATGATCTGCCGGGCGAAGTACCGGGAAAGCACCTCGAAGGCCACGTCCGCCTTGGCCATCTCCAGGTTCTGGAAGCGCACCACGCTCTCGGACACCTGGCCCCCGCGCCCCAGGGCCTCGACCCGCTCGATCAGCGATTTCCCTGGCGGCAGCAGCACGTCGAGGCGGCCCCCCTCGTAGGTCGCCCCGATGAACATGTCCTTGAGCATGCGCTCGATGCTCTCCCGGGCCGTGTTCCGGAAGTCCTCGCCCAGACCGGCGATGCGCGCGGCAACCCGCTCCCGCATCTGCTTGCGCATCTCGATCTCGACCGCCGTCTCGTTCATCAGCCCGGGGTTCTTCATCTGGCGGCGCTTGGACTCGGCCTCCTCGGGGGTGAGCCTCGCCAGCAGATCCGCCTTGATCTGCCGGATCCGCTCGTCGGCCCGGGCCGCCCGGGCGTTGCGCTTGCCGTCGCTGAGCTCGTCGTCCATGAACGCGCTCATGCGGCGGCGGATCTCCGGCAGCAGCCCCGCCGGGTCCTCGCCGGCGCGGACGTGCTCGAAGAGCTGGTCGAAGACCTGCTCCGAGCGCCGCTCGAACTCCCGGTCCGACAGCCCGTCCTTGACCGAAACGAGGGCCCCGCGCAGCTGCGCCTCCAGCTCGTTGCAGTCGTTCTGGATCGAGGACATCACCCGCTTGTCGATGGCCTCCACCTCCGACGACAGGTAGCTGGCGACCGCCGCCTGCAGCTTCTCGAGCCCCGAGACCGGCACCGTGGACCCGTAAAAATCCATGACCTGACGGCAGACCGGGTGGTTCAGGTTGGGCCCCTGGTGCACCCAGACCATCGAGTAAGGGTAGATGCGGTCGACGCCCTGCTCCTTGAAGTTTCGGGCGGCCAGGCTCCAGTGCCAGTTCCCGTTCTCGTCCGGGCGGTCGAAGAGATCGACCTTGGTGAGGACGACGAACATCCGGTCCTTGAGCGAGATGCTCCGGTCGGCGGTCTGGGCCGCCCGCAGCAGCTCGATCTCGTTGCGCACCAGCGAGGGGCGGGTCACGTCCTTGACGAAGAGGATCACGTCCACCTCGTTGGCGAGCGCGTCCTCGGTGTCTCGCTTGGCCTTGTCCGAGGGCGCGTCGATCCCGGGGAGATCCATCAGCACGACCCCGGGCATCGCCCCCTCCACCGGGATCGACACGCTCACCGCCTTCACCGCCCGCACCCCCGGGTACGGCCGGTTCCCCCGCCGCGTGTCCTTCAGCGCGATGAACGGGCGGATCTTCTCGGCCAGATCATCCAGGCTCGCCGCCTTGATCTCCTGCGGCTCCCGGTTCAAGAACGCGCGGATATCGGTCAGCCCCGCGGCAATCTCCTGCAGCTCCTGGAAGGCCGTCAGCTCCCGGCGCCCCGCCCGATCCGGGTCGTCCACCTCGTACCCGGTCCGGTCCCGGAAGGCGTTCCGCAGCCGCTGTAGCTCCCCCGGGTTCAGCCCCGCCCACCGCTCCGCGCTCCCCGGCTCCAGCGCGTCAAAGTAGCTCGCGATCCGCTCCTTGAACTCCGCGTCCGGATAAAAATGCACCGTCGCACCGAACTGACCGCTCGGGCTCGGCTCGATCATCGTGGTGCTCCAGGTGCACCGCTCCGCCTCGCTGGGCAGCAGCCGCTCGCTCCGGAGCCACGCCGACAGAAAGGCGCTCTTCCCCTGCTTCTCCAGCCCCACCACCCCGATCTTCACCACCCCCTTCGCCAGCCTCTTCTCCCGGTCCAGCGCCCTCGCTCGCAGGTCCTCCAGCTTCCCCCGGATCCCGCGGAGCTGCCGCGCGTTGTCGCTATCCTGGGAAAAATACCCGGCAAAACGATCGGCTAGCTGGCGGTAGCGCAGCACCTTGTCGGCGGTCTTCCGTAGCTCCTCGGCGTTGCGTTTGCGGCCTTCTGGACTCCACATGGCGTCTCCTCGTGACCCGGGTTCCCTCCGGGTTCGCTGCATGCGTACCACCTCCCGCCGGGCCGTGGCACAGGATCCTCGAACCCTCCCGGGGCCTCCCTCCTGCGGGCAACGATCACGGCTGCGGCTGCGGCTGCGGGATCACTTCAATTGAGCGAGCAGGGAGGATCCCTCTTCCGCCCTCATCTGCCTGCTCGTACGCCGGCTCCCATCCGGGCTCCACCCGGGCGGTCCCAGCACAAACCCCACCGCCTCGCGCAGCGAGCGCGCCCCCTTCACATCCCGCACCATCGCCCCCCACTCGTGGAACGCGATCGTCACCGGATGATGGGTGGAAATATTGGTGGTCAAACCATAATCCACCGCCCCTCGCTCCGGGGTGAAAGACCCGAACAAACGGTCCCACACGATCAGGATCCCCCCGTGGTTCTGGTCAAGGTACTCGACGTTGCGGCCGTGGTGCACCCGGTGATGGGAGGGCGTGTTCAGCACCCACTCGAGGGGGCCGAGCCGCCCGATCGCCTCGGTATGAAGCCAGAACTGGTACAGCAAGCTGATCGCCTGCTGCGTCAGGATCATCCACGGCGGGAAGCCCAGCAGCACCAGCGGCACCCAGAACACCGGCCCCGTGATCGGCGTCGTCCACGACTGCCGCAGCGCCGTCGACAGGTTGTAGTGCGTGCTCGAGTGGTGGTTCACGTGCGCCGCCCAGAACAGCCGTACCTCGTGGTGCGCGCGGTGGAACCAGTAGTAGCAAAAATCTTCGGCAACAAACAGCAGCGCCCAGGACCACCAGACCCCCTCCGGGATCGTGAAGATCCGGAACTTCCATAGATAAGTCCAGACCGCGAGCATGCCGACCTTGGTCACCGCGGAGATCAGCACGTTGCCGATCCCCATCGTCAGGCTGGCCGCCGTGTCTCTCGCCTCGTACCCCCGGAGACGACGCCCCCCCTCCGCCGCACGCCAGGCCCAGAGCCCCTCCAGCACCATCAGCACGATGAAGGCCGGTATCGACCCGTAGATCAGCCACGACATCCCTGCACCTCACCCTCGCGCCACAGACCGCTCACTCGCCCCAGTCTACCGGACTTCGCGCCTCCCTCCGCCACCTCCCGGGGCCCCCGACCCACGGCCCCTGTACGCTCGCGCGAAGAGGCATGGGTCCGTGTAGGATGAGCCATGATCAGGTGCCGGATCGAACGGGGCCGATGGCTTCTCTTTTCGATATTCTTGCTGGTTTTCGCGTCACTCACAGGGTGCAGCCCGAAGGGGGGCGGGCTCCTCGCCGGGCTTTCGCCGTCACTGGAGCAAGAGGTGGATCGGGCCACCAAGCTCACCGACGCCCGGGTCTCGAAGGTGGGCGAGGACTGGAACACCAACCAGACGGCCATCTTCAAGGGCCCCCGGGCCAGGGTCGTCTATGACCTTGGCACCCCCAGGACCCTCCGCTCCGGCTGGATCCTGGCGGACAACGACGACACCTACGTGGTGAGCGTCTCGGACGACGGGAAGACCTTCCGCCCGGCATGGGAGGCGAAGGCCGAGCGGGGCCACGGGCTGCGGCCGCGGACCGGCACCTTCGAGGCGAGCGGCCGCTACGTGCAGGTGCAGGCCACCGGCGGCGACGGCAACCACAGCATCTCGGAGGTGCAGCTCTTCGAGGACGCCGCGATCCGGGGCCCGGTCGGGGTCAAGGTCGTTGCGTCCCGCCAGCCCCACGAGGTGGCCCGCACCAGCGTGCTGCACCTGGGCCTGGCCCTCGTCACCCTGCTGCTGCTGTCGAGGCCCGGACGCCGCCCGTGGTGGCTCCTGGGGGCCGGCGCGGTGGGGGTGGCGGCCCTCGGGGTCGCCGAGGCCTTCCCGGATATCTGGCCCGTGGATGGCCGCGAGGTCTCTCTGGTGCGAGGCATCGTGGCCTCCGTCGCGGCCTTTGTCCTCGCCTGGGACGCCTTCTCCCCCCGGAATGTCGCCCCTGACCGGCGGGTGGCCACCGGGATCCTGGGGGTCTGTGGCCTGCTGGGGCTCCTGTCTTTTTACAACTTGGGGCGCCCCCAGTTCTGGGACGACAAGACCAGGACGCCCTCGTTCGTCCACTACCTCGATCTGCGGCAGTACCACCCGACCGCCAAGTTCTTCCCCGAGATCGGCTACCGCCGGCTCTACGAGGCCGACACCGCGGCCTTCCTGGAGGAGACCCAGACGCCCTTCGACCGGATCGCCTCGAAGGAGATGCGCAACCTCGACACCAACATGGTGGGAAGGATCGGCGATCGTCGCGCCGAGATCGAGGCCATCAAGGCGAAATTCAGCCCCGAACGCTGGGCCGAGTACAAGCAGGATGCGCGCTACTTCCGGCTGACCATGGGCCAGGAGACCTGGTTCAAGATGATGCTCGACCTGGGGGGCAACGCGACGCCCGTCTGGATGGCCAACGCCTACCTCCTCTTCAACATCGTCCCCGTGAACGACGACAGCTTCTTCCGGGTCGCCCTCCTCGACGCCCTGCTCATTGTGCTGATGTTCGTCGCCATCGGCCGCACCTTCGGCGCCCGCACCGCGTTCCTTTGCATGGTGCTCTTTGGCACCAACGATTTCATCATGTTCGGCACCAACTGGGGCGGGGCCATCTTCCGCCACGACTGGCTGGTGTGCCTCGGCTTCGGCGTCTGCGCCCTCGCGACCCGGAGGCCCATGCTCGCGGGCGCCCTGTTCGCCACAGCCGCCTCGTTCCGCGCCTTCCCGGGGCTGGCGCTGGTGGGCGTGCTGATCCCGCCGTCCTGGGCGCTGCTCGAGCGGTCCTGGTCCCGCCGCGCCCTCCCGTCGCTGGACGAGGCCCGCGAGATCTTCCGGCCCACCTGGCCCGTGATGCTCGGCGCCGGCGTCGCCCTCTCGCTGCTCTTCACCTACTCCTGCGTGGTCCTCTCCCCCGGGGCCTGGAAGGACTGGTACGCCAAGATCGGGATCCTCCACGCCGACGCCCACATCAACACCGTCAGCCTCCAGGCCCTGCTCGCCGGCGAGACCGTGCGCCCCTCGGTCATCGCCGCGCGCAGGCCCCTCATCCTGGCCGCCACGCTCCTGTTCTCGGCGGCCATCGCCCTCGTCGCTCGCAAGAAGCCGCTGCACCAGGGCGCCGTCGCCGCGCTCCTGCTGCTCCCGGTCTGGATGAACCCGAGCAACTACTACATGCACCTGGTCTGCCTCTTCCCCATGATGGTCGCGGACCCCTTGCGCCCCTCGAAGCGCGGCGACGGACCGATCCCCTTCTTTCGCTCCGACGACGACGCCCCTGTCCGGGTGGCGCTCATCCTCCTGGTGATGTGCGCCAGCCACTACCTCGCCGTGCTGGTCCAGGATCGGCACATCCGCTTCTATCAGCTCAGCGCCTCCCTCGTCGTCGGCATGGCCGCCCTTCTCCATGTCCTGCTACGCCGCGACGGCCCCGACGCCCTCGCGGCGTTGACCTCCCCACCTGCGCCCGTCAGCCAGCCAGAAGAAGACGAGGACGACGAGCAGGACGAGCAGGACGAAAAGGACACCGCGGAGGCCTGACGAGGCTCCCCGCTTCCCTTCCGCCGCGGCGCGGATCAAGCTGCCCTCATGGCCACCACGCGGCGCTTCCAGAACCTTGACCCATCCACCCACCTGCGCGGCTTCCGTCATGTGATGGCCTGGCAGCTGGGGCTGGGCCCCGAGCCCCGCCGCCGCAGCCCGAAGAGCGCCGAGGTCCCCACGGTGTTCAACGACGGGAGCGCCCTGCGCAAGGCGTCTCACCCCTCCCTCACCTGGATAGGCCACGCCACCTACCTGCTCCAGCTCGCCGGGGTCTCGATCCTCACCGATCCGGTGCTTTCCCCTCGCCTCGCCCTGATCCCCCGGAACGCCCCCCCGGGCCTCACCCACGAGGCCCTCCCCCCGATCCAGATCGCCACCGTCAGCCACAACCACCGCGATCACATGGATGCCCCCACCCTCCGGCGCCTCGGCCCCTCCGTCCACTTCGTCGTCCCCCTCGGCCTCGGCGACTGGTTCCTGCGCCAGGGCCTCCCCAGCGTCACCGAGCTCGACTGGTGGCAGAGCGTCGATCTGTATGGGGTCAAAATAACGCTGGTCCCCTCGCAGCACTGGTCCCAGCGCAGCCTCCTCGATACCGACGCGACGCTCTGGGGCGGCTTCGTGTACGAGGCGGATGGCCTGCGCGCCTACCACTCCGGCGACACCGCCTACTTCTCGGGCTTCAAGCTGATCGGCGAGCGCTGCGGCCCCATCGACGCCGCCATGCTCCCCATCGGCGCCTACGACCCGCGGTGGTTCATGCGCTACCAGCACATGAACCCGGAGGACGCGGTGCAAGCCTTCCTCGACCTGGGGGCGCGCCACTTCTTCGCCATGCACTGGGGCACCTTCAAGCTCACCGATGAACCCCTCGACGAACCCCCGACCTTCACCCGGCAGGTCTGGCAAGCCCGCGGCATCGACCCCGAACGGCTCCGGATCCCCGCCATCGGCGAGACGCTGCCGCTACGCCCCTGAGCGTCAGCGTCGCTGGGTCACCGAGAGCACCGGCAGCTTGAACACCACCCCTGCTTCCACCGAGGTCCCCTCGTTCAGCATGGTGGTCGTCCGTAGAAACAAGAACCCCACGGACCCCGTCACCTGGGGCCCGTGGCGCCCTCGCAGCGGATCCCACGCCCAGCCCGCCGCCAGCGCATAGGCAAAATATCGGGAAAATTGCAGCTCTGCGTAGCCCATGTTGCTCGCCGGACGCGCCGCATTGCCGAAGGTCCAGCCCAGGTTCAACCCCAGGTTGCTGTCCCCCCCCACCATGCGCACCGGCGTCAGCAGCCCCTGGTCCACCACATGCGACGACGACGACCTCCCCAGGTGCACGCTCGTCTCCACGCTCGCCCCGAACGTCCCCCCGCGCGAAGGCACACCGCCCCCTCCCACCAGCCCCCCCGCGTTCCAGTACAGCACGTGCTCCCCCGGATCCCTCGGTAGCTCCACCTTGCGCTCCCGCAGCTCCGCAGGAGGCTCCTCGATCCGCGCCACCCCCGGCGCATTCCGCTCCGAATGGATCACTCCGCAGCCCGCAAACCACGGCATCAGCACCCCGATCAGCGCCTGCCGCCTCATGGCTCCACCCGCTCGATCGGCCCAGGAGGCGACGCAAAGCCCCTTGACCCCGACCCCCGTGGCTCAGGCCCCTCGATGCGATCGGACACGTGGTACCCCTCGTTCCGGTGAATCATGGGGAGCTTCCATACTTCCGGGGCCCCGTTCACGAGGAACGCCAGCTCGAGGTTCCCCTCCCGCTCCCCCCGGTTCCACGACCCCTCGTTGTCGAAAAGAAACGGCAGATACACGTGCTGCTCGACAGAGGTCAGGGGCCGCGGCAACACAAGGGACGCCGCGATCCCCTGCCCCGGTAGCTTGAACTGCGCCCCGGTCAGCTGCACCATGCACCCCGCATCCGGCACGATGTGCAGGGTGAACCCCATCCCCGTCTTGCTCGAACGAGCCACCCACCCCTCCGCCCCGGCACAGCCCATACGATGAACCGAGGGGGGGGCCTCCCAGAGCGCGTACCCAAGGCGCACCGGAGGCCGTGAGGTCGCCAGGGAAGCAAGGGCCGCAACGACGACCACCAGGGCCTGCAGCCAGCGACGTCCAGGATCGAAAGGCTCATCCATTCGGGATTAACGGACACCAAGGGGGGATCTTGCACCCGGAAGCAAGGCGCTTCCTCCGGGCCCTCCGGGGGAACAGGGGCCTTCGCGGCCCCCCAGGGCTGCGTCTGCTTTGTGGAAACGGTGGGCTGCCCGCCCACGCCCGCGGCAAGGGATGGGTGGGGCTGCGCCCCGGGGCTTTGTGGAAACGGTGGGCTTGCGCAGCCCACGCCCGCGGCAAGGGATGGGTGGGGCTGCGCCCTGTCTGCTTTGTGGAAACGGTGGGCTTGCGCAGCCCACGCCCGCGGCAAGGGGGCCGATGGGGCTGCGCCCCGCGCGGCCCCCTTGC
>JALOQB010000234.1 GCA_025453595.1 Polyangiaceae bacterium | reverse complement strand
ATGCCTGTCGAAGTCTTGAGCCGACCTTGTGTTGATCTCTTCACCGCCAATGTAGGGGAAAATTCGATCTTTGTTACGTGCGTCAAGAGCAATCAATCGCTCCATTTGGCTAGAGGAAAGAGAAAATCCTTCTATGCCAAGAACGTACGTTCCTACAAATACACTCCCCTTGTTCGCGCTTATCTTAACGGCTGCGGCTCGTTCGTTCCCCGAGCGAAGCCTGGAGTCAATGTTGGTTACCACACGGCCGTTGAGTTTTACGTCTTTGATTTTCCCAATAAGACCGCGGGAAACTGCATGAACAATCGAAACGACAACTCCTGCACTTCCAGGCCATGGAGTTGAATCAGTTGCATCAAATATTTTCCACCCAGAATCGACCAGATGGGAAATGCCGGTTGTGCGAGTATCCCCCTGCGCGATTGTATTCGTTGCAATTATTCCCAGTGCGCCCTGGTGGCCCAGAAGAGCGGCGGTTCGACGGAAGAAGTGTGCCGACAAATCTGCGTTGCCATGGGCACCTGGGGAGATGACCTTGAGCCAGTCCAAATAGCCACTTGCATTCCCATCAACAATGTTGTTCTTCCCACCGAACGGCGGATTCCCCACGACGCCATCCATCATCGCCGCGCCGTTCCTGGCGCCGCCCTGGAGTGGGTCGGGTCGTTCGAGGAAGAAGACCTCGGGGAATTCGATCCACCAGTGGAAGGGGGAGAGGCTGGAGCGAGCGTCGGAGGCGAGGCGGGCGATCTCGGCGCCAGCGGCGTCGGAGGCAGGTGCGGGCTTGGCGATCTCGGCGCCAGCGGCGTCGGAGGCAGGTGCGGGCTTGGTGAGCCAGGTGGCGATGAGGTCGAGGCGGCGGTTGCGTTCCTTCTCGCGAGCGGCGTCTTTCTGCTCGGCGAAGAAGGCGCCGACGCAGGCATCGGCGATGGTGCGGACGCGGTCGATGGCCTGCTGGGAGAAGTCGAAGAGGCGGCGTTTTTCGGCCTGCGCGTCGGGGTCATCGTGGAAGGCGAGGGAGGCGATCTGCTGTCGGAGGGAGACGGCCTGTTCGAGGGCCTCCTCGAGCATGTCCTTGAAGATCTCGGTCTGCTTCGAGGGGGCCCAGTGGAAGGACTGGATCTGCTTGAAGTCGAGGCCGACGAGGCTGTCGCCGTGGCGGAGGGCGTGGTCGACGAAGGTGAAGGGGAGGGAGCGGCTGAGGGTGACGAGCCAGAGGGAGAGCTTGGCCAGCTCGACGGCGGCGGGGTTTTTATCGACGCCGTAGAGGCAGCGCTGGGCGACGAGGCGGCAGGCGTGGAGGTGTGCGTTGCCGTGGGTCTCGACGACGGCGGCGAGCTTCTGTTCGCGGGCCCAGGCGGCGACGATCTCGGAGGCGAGCTCGCGGCAGGTGGCGACGAGGAAGGCGCCAGAGCCCATGGCAGGGTCGCAGATCTTGAGCTCGAGGATCTGGTCGGCGGTGCGGTGGGGGCCGAGGCAGGCGAGGAGGGGCTCGAGGGTGCGCTTGACGACTTTTTCCGTCAGCGAGCGCGGGGTGTAGTGGCTGCCGGTGCGCCGGCGCTCTTCTCCGGGCTGGAGGACGAGGCGGCCGGCGGGGGCGCGGTGCTGGGGCAGGTCGGCCTTCTTGCCGAGGGCGATGGAGGCGAGGCCGTCGAGGAGTGCGTCGGGGGCAGAGGCCTCGCGGAAGAGCTTCTCGATGGCCTGGATGGGGCCCGGGTTGAGGCCGCAGGTCTCCTTGAGGAAGCGAGCGCGGTCGGCGGGGCTCATCGAGCGCAGCGTGTCGACCTCGACCCAGACGCCGAACTTGCCCATGCGGACGGCGGGGCTGATCAGGCGCACGACGTGGTAGCCCATGAGCGACTCGTAGATGCTGCCGATCTGCTCGACGTCGAGGGTGCGGTAGCTGAGGCGCTGTCCCTCGAAGACGACGAGGCGGTGCAGGACGCGGTGGATGGTGCCGTCGTCGATGTTCGGTGGGCGGACGGCGGCGCGTGCCTCGGGGTCAGCGACGGCAGCGGTCCAGTGGGGGAGGCCCCCTTCGAGGAAGGGGTAGGTGTTGGGGTCGAAGAGGCGCCCACGGCGGGGAGGGAGGCTCAGGTCGCCGTGCTTCACCCCGAAGAAGACGGCGCGAAACAGCGCCAGGAGCTGGCCGTAGGCGCCGAAGCGGTGGTGCATGCTCTCGGGGTGAGCGCCTGCGTCGTAGCTGAGGCGCTGGTGAAGGCCCGCGAGGCTGAGGTGCTCGGCGAAGAGGGGGTGCTCGACCGGGAGCAGGCTCTGGTCCTCGGAGTAGAGGAGGAAGACCAGCCGGAGCACCACGCTGAGGATGCCCTGGTAGAAGTGGTCGCCCTCGGCCTCGAGGGCGTGCCTGAGCCAGTCGTGGCGCGCCCCCGAGCCCTCGCGAGCGGCCGCGGCCTCGAAGCCAGCGATCAGGATCTCGACGGCCTCGAAGACCTGTTTGGCCAGCTTCTCGGTGACGTCGGCCTGGCGGCGTCGGCTCTCGCCGAGCAGGCCGCCGAGGGTGTGCTCGGGCGAGGCGCTGTAGGCACGCCTGGCGTGGAGCAGGAGCTCCATGGCGGCGAGCAGGGGGCGGCCCTCGGGGCCATCCATGTGGGCGACGCGGAAGGTGAGGTGTCCGGTGGTCTCTCCGGCGGGGGCGTAGAGCAGGCGAAGCTCGCGCCCGTTGAAGAGGAGACCGACCGGGATACCGGCGTGGCGCAGCAGCCGCTCGAACTTGGCGGTCGGAGCGTAGCGCCAGGGCCCGGTGGCGTCCTCGGGGGCGTCGAGGTCGAGGTCTCCCTGGTGCTCGGTCAGATCCCAGATGAGGGCAAAGAAACGCTCGGGCGGGGCGAGTGTTCCGGCGTCCGGCGAGGGCGAGGGGCCCGGGGCGAAGAGCGCGAAGGGGTCGTCGTCAACGAAGGGCCCGCGGCCGAGGGCGAAGCTGGGGCGGATCTCTTGCCCACCCTCGGGCGCATAGAACGAGAGGGTATCTGGCAGCGCACCGCGCGGAACCAGCATCCCCTCGCGGGAGTAGCCGAGAAAGCTGCGGAGGAACGCGGGTAGGTGCCTGATCCTGGGGCCGTGCTCGTCGCGGAGGAGGTGCTCGGCGAACGTGGTCGAGAGGCCAGGCGAGAGGTCGGGGGCGATCTGGGCGTCGGCCAGCACGGGGACGCTGAAGACGAGGCCCTCGATGGGCTGGGCGAGCCCGAGCCATTTTTCATGGAAGAGAACGTCGCGATCCTTCATGAGAGCACCCTTCAGGTCATGGATTCGGGCCAGGCGACGACGAGACCGACCGGAGACAGGCGGGCCATGCGGACCTCGTAGAGAGCTTCGATCGCGGCGGGCTCGGAGGTCAACTCGCTGGCGATATCGTCGCGGCGGCGTTCGAGGTGCTTGAGGTCAAGATCGACCTGGCGCTTCTGCTCCTTGTCCTGGACGTTGAACAGCTCGGACTGGCGCAGGTGTTTCTCGGCTTTATCGATGGCGACACGCTGGCGATCGAGGAGCAAACGCAGCTCTCCGGCCTCGCGGCGAGCGCGCTCTGCGAGGCCCTTGCGGGCCTCGACCGAGAGCTCTTCGGCCTCTTCTTCGAGGTGGGGCCAGAGGGCGCGGAAGAGGGCGTCGGCGTGCTGCCGGACGCGGGCCGAGATGGTGGCGTTCGGGGCCCGTGCGCCGCTGGCGAGGAGTTTTTCGGTGGATGCGATGGCGGTGAGTGCGGTGGAGCGATCCTTGTAGGGCCTGACCTCCCCCGGGTTGCCCGCCCACGGCGCCGCGATGGGGACGAGCTGGTCGTGGAGGCGAGCGGCGCCGGTGCCAAAGAGGGTAAGGCGTGCGAAGGCGATGGCACGGATGACGCTCTCGTCCGGGGCGAGCACGGCGGTGACGCGGGAGAGGTCGTGGGCCCCGAAGCCCTGGGCGAGGAAGCGATCGAGGATGCGCTTGACGAAGGGGTGCGCCAGGTGGAGCTGCTCAGCCTCCTCGGACAGCCGGGTGATGGGGTGAAAGGTCACCGGCCGCGGCGCTTTCTGGCGCCACTCCCAGAAAGCCTCGTCGCGCCCTCGGGTGGGTCGCAAGGTGTCGAGGGTCACATCCCAGGATCTATCGAGCGGAGGCAGGGTGAAGGTCGGGCGCCCATCGCTGGTCGGTGTGGCCGTGGCCAGCGGACCGGCGCCGGCCATGGAGAGCCCCACCTCGACGACCCCTCGCAGCGAATGAGGATCGACCTCCAGCAAGCGACGGGAGGCCTCGAGCCTGCGCCCGGCGCGATCGACCTCGGCCCGCACGGCGTCGGGCTCGAAGCGTCGTGCCTCGAGTTCCATGTCGACGGTGGCGGTCCTGGCGTCGGTCCCTACAGCCTCGACCGCTGCGCGGGTCTTGCTGTGGATGCCGAGCGCGAGCGTTTTTTCGAGCTGTCCCAGGAGTACAGCCCCCAGCGACCCCAGCTCGCGCTGGACGACGTCGACCTTGCGAATGACCGCCTCGAGGACCTGATCTTCAGGCCGCTCGGGGTAGAGAAAGTAGTGGCAGCGCACCTCCTCGGCCGGCTGGAGGGTGCGGTCGATGCGTCCGTTGCGCTGCTCGAGTCGGGAGGGGTTCCAGGGGATGTCGATGTGGAACAGGTCAGCGCAGTGGGCCTGGAGGTTGACGCCCTCCCTGGCGGCGTCGGTGGCGATGAGGATACGCACCGGGTGGCTGGCAGGCGGCGTATTGAAGGCCCGCTGGACCTCGTCGCGGGCGTCGTCGCCCATGCCGCCGTGGAAGGTGAGGATACGGTGCTCGCCATCGTCGGTATGAGCCACCGCAGGGGCGAGAATTTCGAGGAGATAGCGCTTTGTATCGGCGTACTCGGTGAAGAGGATGACCCTGCGGTCGGTCCATTTCTTCGTGGCCATGGTCCCGGGGGGTAGACCCACCGCAGGGCACAGGTGTTCGCGGATCCAGGCGAGGAGGGCGCGGGTCTTGGCGTCCGGCGCCCGGCGGGTCTTCTCGGCCAGCGCACGGAGGTCAGCGAGCAAGGCTCGCGCCTCTTCGGTAGGAGGAGGGAGCGTCGCGGTTGCCTCGCGCAGCTGGGCCTCGGCCTCCGCGGCTTCAGCCTCGTCAGAGGTGCCGTGGGTCTCGGGGTCGACCTCTTCTTCCCCTGCTGGTGCCTCCTTGAGGGGCAGCTTGCTCTGCTCGGGAGCAGCGCGCGGGCCTCCCTTGTCCTCGAGCTTGCGAGCGTGAGCCTCGATGGACCGGGCGAAAGCTTCGGGGCTGGAGAGCAGGCGCTGTTGCAGGTGAACAAAGGGGAAGCGTCCCTGCCCCGAGGCCGGCGCGCAGAGCTCGGTGTAGCGCTGGAGCTTCTCGGCCATGAGCAGCTCAATGGGAGCACCAGGGGCGAGCACGCTCTGCGTCGGCTGCCCCTGCTCGCCGGTCTCGGCGTCGTAGGATCTGGTCTCGAGGTGCCAGTGATCGGAGCGGTGGGTCAGCGAGAGCTGGACGAGGAGGCGACGAGGAAATTGCTCCACCCCGAGCTTGCGCAGGTCACGCTTGAGGCGGCGCACCATGACGGGCTCGAGGTCCTTCTTGCCCTCGACAGGGACACCACGGGTAAATCGCGCCGGGTCAAGGATCTCGAGCAGGGCGCTGAAGCTGTTGCTGTGGCCGTTGTGAGGGGTCGCGCTGAGGAAGATCCGGTTATCGAACCTCGGGGCCAGGTCGCGGACGGCGCGGGTGATATCGGTGTCCGTCGCGTATTTGCTGGCAGAGGCAGGGGCCACGTTGTGGGCCTCGTCGAGGATCAGGAGCCCCTTGCGGGCGCGATCGCCCAGGAAGCTCCTGAGCGGCTCGAAGTACTCGCGGCGCCGCAGGACAGCGTGCGAGACGATGAAGCGGTTGTAGGTGGACCAGGGGTTGGTCCCGAAGCCCCGCTCCTGGCGACGGCGGGCCACGAATTGCCGGGTCATGACCTCGAATCGCAGCCCAAACCGGCGCTGCATCTCGGTCTGCCACTGGAGACAGACCGAGGCTGGAGCGACGATGAGGACGAAGCTGGCCTGCTGCCGCAGGATCAGCTCCTGGAGCACGAGGCCTGCCTCGATGGTCTTGCCGAGGCCCACGTCGTCGGCGATGAACAGGTTGGCGCGCGGCAGTTCGAGCGCTTTCATCAGCGGGGTGAGCTGGTGCGCCATCAGCTTGATGCCGGCGCGAAACGGCGCCTGAAAGCGGGTCGCATCGGCGGCGCTCACCGCGCTCCATTTCAGCGCGTGAAGGTAGGCCCCGAAGTGCGCCGGAGGGTCGAGCTTGCTTGTCTGCCCCAACCCCTGAGCTTCCGGGGCGATGACGCGGGCTCCCAGCTCCAGATCCCAGAGGACCTCGAGGAGTCGGCCAGGATCATCATCATCAATGCAGACCAGCCGCACCAGGGCTGACTCACCAGGGATTCTCTCGGGGGGCGAGGAGACAAGCCACTGGCGGTTACGGGCATGAACGACCTGCCCCTCCTCGGGGAGATCGTGAGGCTGAGGAGGCCTGACGCTGGGGGAGCGAAGATCAACCCCAGCAGCGCTCAGGACGAGCGCCTGGAGCTCATTGCGCCCACGAGGGGTTGCATCGAGACCATGACGCCGACAGATGGCGCGCAGTTCATCCCGGCCAAGCTCACGGAGCAAGGCGGGCATCCGCTCGTGGAGCTGCGAGGCGAGGCGCTCGACGAGCTGCTCCTTGGCGCTCGTTCCCCCGTGAACATCGGCCCCCAAAGTGCGGCAAAGATCGAGCAATCTCGGCGCTGAAAGGGAGGCGAGGATCGAGGCCAGCGTAGGAGCAGAGGGCTCGGCCACAGGAGGGGATACCGGTGCAGGGCCACCGATGACAATCGTGCGTTCCTCTGTCGATTTTCGAGAGGCCATTGCTTGTACTCGGAGGGGCAGTATAGGAAGACCTCGCGCTCTGTGGACACGGTCTTCATCTGTTCAAGGGAACAGGATGAGGCGTATGCCGATGGTGAGCCAGTGGTGGAGCGAGGGGTCCGGGATGGCTCGGGTCCGGTTGGTGCCGCTGGTGTTGCGCGCGGTCGTCGTCTCGTAGGACCCGGTGGTGAAGGTCACGTAAGGCCCGTAGCCGTAGATCTCCTCGGCGCGGAAGTCGAGCCCGAGGGTCATATGGAGGTACTCTATACCCTGGAACGAGCTGGTGCCGCCGAGGGTCTGGGTGATGTTGTTGATGCGGGTCTCGGCGGTGACGGTGGTGGCCTCGGTGCCGAAGCCGAGGCCGATCCAGGGGTTGAGGCGCCGCGCAGGGCGCAGGTGGAGCTGGGCCTGGAGCCCGAGGCGCACGTTGTTGGCGGAGCAGGAGACGGAGCGCTGGCAGAGCTCGCTGTAGGCGTCCCCGGCGTAGCCCACGTTGAAGCCGAGGTAGGCGCCGAGGAAGAGGCGAGGGCTGATCTTGCCGCCCAGGTCGAGCATCATGGGGAAGGCGCCGGAGATGGTGTCCGAGACCGGGACCCCGGCGCGGCTCATGCGTCCGAAGGGGATGGCCCAGCCCAGGCTGCGCAGGCCCAGCTGCACCGTCTCGTTGGCGGCCCTCGGGGGCTCGCTCGCGGCGGCGGGTGCTGGGAGAGCGCCGCCCAGGAGCAGCAGCGCGGCGGCCCAGGGCCGGCTCATGGTGCGTCGTCCGGGGTCGAGGGAGGCGCGGTGGAGCGGGGGCCGGGGGGAGACCTCCGGACCTCGACGGGGCCCAGCTGGAGGGCCTGGACCGGGGCCTCGATGCGGGCGGCGTCCCCGACCAGGGCGAGGCGCAGCCGGGCAGGGGTCAGGTAGGCGCGTGCGGTCTTCTGGAGGGTCTCGCGGCTGACGAGCTGGAGCCGCACCCGGAGCGTCATGAAGTCGTCGTCCCCGAGGCCGTAGATGGCGAGAGGGGTGAGGGCGGTGACGGTGCTCTCGGCGGTCTCGAAGCGACCCGACAGGGCGCTGAGGATGGTCTTGGCCTCCTGCAATTCGTCGTGGCCGACCGGCTCGTCCCGCAGCAGGGCCACCTCGCCCAGGATCTCCCGGACCGCCTCCGCGGTCTTCTCGCGTACCACGTCGCCGCCGGCGGTGAAGGGCCCGGGCCCGTGGCGGAACGCCACCTGGCTGCTGACCCCGTAGGTGTACGCGTGACGCCCCCGCAGGTTCGCGTTGAGGCGGCGCGTCAGCACGGTGCTCAGCACCATGAGGTCGTCGTGATCCGCGCTGGTGTAGGCGGCCCCGACGGCGCAGAGGGCCACGCTGGTCTGGGGGGCGTCCGGCAGATCGACCAGCAGCACCGAAGGGCCCCGGGGCGCCTGGGGAGCCGCGGCCAGCGCCGCCGGGGCGCTCCGGCCGCGCCACTTGCCGAAGGCTCGCTGGGCCAGCTCCTCCACCCGGGCCCGGGGTAGATCCCCGGCCAGGATCAGCGCCGCGCTGTCCGGCTGCACGTGGTCCCGGTGGAAGCGCTGCAGGTCGCCCCGCCGTAGCCCCTGCACCGTGGCCGGCGTCAGCAGCTGGGAGGCTCGGTAGGCATGGCGCTCCGGGTAGAGCAGCTCGGCCACCGCGCGCTGGAGCTGCACCCGCGGGAGATCCCGCTCCGCGGCCAGCGCCTGCACCTTCCGCGCCTTGATCCGCTCCAGCTCCTCCGCGGGGAAGCTCGGGTGCTGCACCGCGTCCGCCAGCAGCATCAGCGCCCGCTCCGCGTCGTTCTTCAGCACCGTGGCGCTCACCAGGATCGCGTCCTCGTCGACGGTGACCCGGTGCCGGGCCCCGAGTTCCTCGAGCGCGTCGCTGATCTCGAAGAGATCCCGGCTCGGCGTCCCCTGCATCAGCATCGGCCCCAGCAGCGCCGCCACCCCCGGCGCCCCGGCCGCCGCCCCCCGCCGGATCACCACCTGCATCGATACCACCGGGGCCCCCTTCGTCGGAAGGTGCAGCACCCGGAGCTGGTTCGATAGTTTGATGTCAAACGGAACGGGGGCCTGGAAGACGCCCTCGGCGCCCGGGGGCGGGGGGCGCCTGCGAAATTCTTCGTCCGGGGTGGCGGAGGCGGAGGCGGAAGCCGAGGGGAGGGGAGGAGCCGAGGTCGAGGGGGTAGTCGGAGGGGAGGGCGGGGGCGCCGCAGGTCGGCAGGAGGCGACGACCAGCGAGGCGAGCAGGAAGGGGCGGTGCCAGCTCACGGGGTCTTGAGGAGCCGGCCGGCGCGTGGGGCCGAGGGGGTCGGGGTGACGACGGCGACGACGCGCTGGCGAGGGGGCAGGTGCTCGGCGAGGGCCCGCTGGAGGGAGGCCGGGGAGAGGGCCTCGAAGCGGGCGAGATCGCGGGGCAAGAAGGCCGGATCGCGGGCGAACTGGTTGTACAGGTTGAGGCCGTTGGCGCGGCTGCTGACGCGCTCGGTGGCGAAGATGACGTGGGTGGTCTGGCGAGCGCGGGCCCGGCGCACCTCGTCGAGGGAGGGGCCCTCCTTGCGCAGGGCTTCGAGCTCCTGATCGAGGAGGGCGAGGGCGTCTCTGGGGGCCACGCCGGGGCGCAGGGTGAGGACCACCTCGAAGACGCTGGCCAGCTCGGAGGAAGCCTGCTGGGCCCCGACGTGCTGGGCGATCTTGAGCTCGTGCACCAGGCGGCGCTGGAGGCGGCTGCTGCGGCCCACGGACAGGACCTTGCCGAGGGCGTCCAGCTCGGCATCGCCGGGGGCAAAGAGCGGGGGCGTGGGCCAGCTCACGTAGACCCGTGGGAGCTCGACGTCGGCCTCGATCTCCAGGCGGGTCTCTCCGGGGAGGGTGACCGGCATGGGCCCTCGCTTGATCGGCGGCACGGCGCCCCGGGGGATCGTCCCGAAGTAGCGCTGCACCTGGCTCTTCACCTGCGATGGATCGATGTCGCCGGCGATGACGAGGGTGGCGTTGTTGGGGACGTAAAAAGTCCGGAAGAAGGCCCTCACATCGTCCAGGCTGGCCCGGTCCAGGTCCTCGGCGGAGCCGATGGCCAGGTGGTGGTAAGGGTGCTCCTCGTGGAAGAGGGCGGCCCGGAGGAACCGCGGCACCAGGCCGTAGGGGACGTTCTCGTAGCGCTCCCGCAGCTCGTTCTTCACCACCTCGCGCTGCCGGTCGAGGGACGCCTGGTTGAGGCGGTCCAGCAGGAAGGCCATCCGGTCGCTCTCCAGCCAGAGCGCCAGCTCGAGCCTGCCGCGCGAGACGGTCTCGAAGTACGAGGTCCGGTCGGTGTTGGTGGTGCCGTTGCGCTCGGTGGCGCCGATGCTGTCGAGGTACCGCAGGAACATGCCCTCGCCCACGTGCCGGGACCCCTCGAACATCATGTGCTCGAAGAGGTGAGCGAAGCCGCTCTTGCCCCGCCCCTCGTCCTTGGACCCCACGTGGTACCAGAGGTTCACCGCGGCGACCGGCGAGCGATGATCCTCGTGGAGGATGACCTCCAGGCCGTTCTCCAGCGTGTACTTCTCGTGGGCGAGCTGCACCTCGGGGGGGGCCGCCCGGGCCTCGTCGCCGCCAGGGAGCAGCCCCAAAAACCCCCCCAGCACCAGCCCCGTCAGGCCCTTCTTCCAGCGCGACCAGCCCATCCTTCAGAGGTAACGCCGAGCAGGGGGTGCACGCAAGCTGCCCCGGTCAGAGCAGCCGCGGCGCCCCGGGTCGGCTCTGGATGATGCGCCGCCGCTCTCCCTCCCGGGGGAAGGTCTGGAGTGCCTCGAAGATCACGTCCAGATCCCCGTCACGGTCGGGGAAATTCAGCTGCTCCGTGTCCACGATCAGGGTCGGGGCCCCCCCCGGAGCGTCCGGATAATCGGAGAAGAACCGGTTGTACGCCGCGACCAGGCTCTCCAGGTACGAACGGTCCATGTCCACCTCGAAGGAGCGCCCCCGGCGTCGGATCCGCTCCAGCACCACGTCCATCGGTGCGTGGAGGTAGATCACCACGTCCGGCACCCGCACCCGCTGGGCCAGCGCCGTGAAGACCGAGTGGTAGAGCGAGAGCTCCGAGTCGGACAGGGTCAGCTCGGCGAAGATCCGGTCCTTGTCGAACAGGTAGTCGGCCACCGTGTTCTTCTGGAACAGATCCTCCTGCGCCAGCTGCTCCTGCTGCTTGAACCGGGACAGCAGGAAGAACACCTGGGTCTTGAACGCATGCGCGGCCTTGTCCCGGTAAAATTCGGGCAAGAACGGGTTTTCTTCCACCACCTCGAGGACCGTTCGCGCCTGGAATGCGCTGGAGAGCAACCGGGTGAGCGTGGTCTTCCCCACACCGATGCACCCTTCGATGGCCACGTACCTGAGCCGCTCCGCGATCGCTCCCATGTCGGGCATGGCCGCGTCATGGCAGAGCCTGGGCAGCGGGACAATACCCGATTCCTTGCACAACACTCCCTCTTCAATCTCCATCTCATCCCGCAGCCGACCCTCTCCCGCAGCCGCAGCCGACCCTCTCCTGCAGCCGCAGCCGACCCTCTCCTGCAGCCGCAGCCGCAGCCGCAGCCGCAGCCGCAGCCGCAGCCGCAGCCGCA
>JALOQB010000233.1 GCA_025453595.1 Polyangiaceae bacterium | reverse complement strand
CATCTCGGACAGCGGGCTGGCGATGATGGCGGGGCTGGCGGATTCGGTGGCGCTGGGGGCGTTCCTGGCGGGGGAGAACAACGGCTTTGATCGCACGACGCTGGGGGTGCCGACGACGGACATCCCGCGGATGAAGGCGCTGCTGCTGGCCGAGTGGGAGCGCCGGGGGTTTGCGCCGGAGGACGGGGCCAAGTACCCGGCCTTCGGCGGGCCGCTGGTGGATCAGCTGAAGTTCAAGCCAGAGCCATGCAAGGAGGGCGAGGGGGTCGACGGGGCCGGGAAGATCCGGTGGAACGGCGGGGAGGCGCGGTACCTCTACGTGCTGCCGGAGGGGGCGGCGAGCCCGGGGGTGCCCCCCAACCTGGACGAGCCGGCGGGGACGCTGTGGCTGATCGACGTCCCGACCAAGGAGGCGCCCTTCGCGAGCGGGTTGACTTACGGTGCGGTGAGCGGCGCGCAGCGGCAGCGGCTCCCGGCCGCGGGGCCGGCGCCGGCGCTGGTGCCCGGGGCGCGCTACCACCTGCATGTGCTGCGCGACATCGGCTTCCCGATCACCCGCTGCCTCTTCACCGCGCCCGGGTGAGGCCCCGGGGCGCCGGGGCCCCTTGCGGGCTGCGGCGGGCGGTGCGTCCTGTATAGTCCCGCCCATGGAGGAGACAGAGCTCACGGTGTCGACGGTGCTCCTGGTGGAGGAGCAGTGGGGGGGAGAGGTGCTGGTGGCGCCGATCGCCGACCTGTCGCTCGTGAGCTGCGGCGAGGAGCGGGAGGCGCTGCTGGAGCAGGAGGTCTTCCTGGCCGAGCACCTGGCGCAGGCCGACGCGCCGACGCTGGCGCGGTTCCCGATGCCGCCGGGGCTGGCGCTGGAGAGCTTCGAGGTGCTCATCCCCCGGGAGGACCTGCCGAGGCGGCTGGCGATGGAGACGCCGCTGGCGATCCCGTGCCTGAAGATCCCGGCGGGCCAGGACGCGTGGGTGGTGGTGCTGCCGCTGCGGGCCACGCTCTACATCGCCGGGTCCGAACCCTTCGCGGAGGCGGTGAAGAGCGAGATCCTGAGGCTGGCGGCGGCGGAGGAGCTCTCCCCGAGGGATTACCTGAAGCTGCTGCCGCCGCGCCGGCACCGGCTGGAGCGGGTGACGCTGACGCTGCAGCGGGACGAGCGCTCGCCCCAGGGCCGCGGGGCCGCGCTGCGCAAGGCGCTGTCGGAGCGGCAGCGGCGCAAGGAGGCGGCGGAGCTGCTGGAGACCATCTCCTCGCCGTGGCACGGCCGCAGCGTGGCCGCGGCGCCGCTGGAGGGGCGGGAGGCCGAGCTGAAGCTGCTGGGCGCGCTGCTGGGCGGGGAGGAGCGGGCCAGCGTGCTGCTGGTGGGCCCCGAGGGCGGCGGCAAGACCGAGCTGCTGCGGGCGTGGTTCGCGCGGGGAGGCCGGGAGCGGCTGATCTACCAGACCTCCGGGGCCCAGCTGGTGGCGGGGATGAGCGGGCTGGGCCAGTGGCAGGAGCGGATCCGGCGGGTCTTTGACGCGGCAGAGCGCCTGGACGCGGTGCTCTACTTCGACAACCTGGGCGATCTGTTCGCCGAGCGCGTCGAGGGGTCGATCGACCTGGCCGGCGCCATGAAACCGTACCTGGAGCAGGGCAAGGTGCGGCTGGTGGGCGAGCTGAACCCGGAGCTGCTGGAGCTGGCCGAGGCGAGGCAGGCCGGCTTCCTCGCCTGCCTCAGCCGCATCAAGGTCGACCCGCTGGGGGCGGCGGCGACGGCGCGGGCGCTGCGGGCCCGGGTGGCGCACGATCGACGGCAGCAGCCGGACATCCCGACCCTCGACGAGCGGGCCATCGAGCCGCTGATCGACCTGGCCGAGCGCTACCTGCCGTACCGGGCCTTCCCCGGGAAGGCGATGAAGCTCTACGACGAGCTGCGCTCGGTGCACGAGCAGGGCGGGGGCGGCCCCGGGAGGCTGCTCACCAGCGAGCAGATCTTCGAGCACTTCTCCGTCAGCACCGGCGTCCCGGCGTTCCTGCTGCGCGAGGATCGATCGCTGCAGGTGCAGGACGTGCTCGGGTTCCTGCAGCGGCACCTGATCGGCCAGCAGCAGGCCGTGCAGCGCGTCGCCGAGACGGTCTGCGTGATCAAGGCGGGGCTGCAGCCCACCGGCAAGCCGCTGGCGACCTTCCTGTTCGTGGGCCCGACCGGCGTGGGCAAGACCGAGCTGGCCCGGGCCCTGGCCACCTTCCTGTTCGGCTCCGCCGAGCGGCTCGTGCGCTTCGACATGAGCGAGTACATGGATATCGAGGCCGCCGAGCGGCTCATCCGGGGCACCGACCGGGCCGACGGGCTCCTCACCCGCAAGGTGCGGGAGCAACCCTTCTGCGTGCTGCTGCTCGACGAGATCGAGAAGGCCAGCAAGGGGGTCTTTGACCTGCTGCTGCAGGTGTTCGGCGAGGGGCGCCTCAGCGATGCCCGGGGGAAGACCGCCTACTTCCACAACGCCATCATCATCCTCACCAGCAACCTCGGCGCCGCCAACCACCGCCCCTCCGCGGGCTTCCAGGCCGGGGCCAGCGGCGGCCACGAGGACCACTACACGCGCCAGGTGATCGCCTCCTTCCGGCCCGAGTTCGTCAACCGCCTCGACCGCATCATCGCCTTCCGCCCCCTGTCTCCCTCCGAGGCCCAGCAGGTCGCGCGGCTCACCCTCGAGAAGATCTGCATGCGCCGCGGCTTCACCGACAGCGGCGCCTCCCTCGCCATCAGCCACGAGGCCCTCGCCCTCCTCGCCCGCGGCGGCTACTCGGAGCGCTACGGCGCCCGGGCCCTCCGGCGTCACCTGGACGACCACCTCGTCGCCCCCTGCGCGCGGCTCCTCGCCTCCCTCGGCGCCGCGGGCCGCTCGTCCCTGCTCCGCGTCCTCGCCCCCGGCGAACCCGAGGCAGACCCGAACGAGCGCATCGCGGGCCTGGACCACGGCGGCCTCCGCTTCGAGCTGCTGCGGCGCGCGACCCGGTCGGCGTCAAAAAATACCCAGGAGGTGCGGCGCATCTCGGAGCTGCGGCGAGACGCGACCCGGTGGCTGCTGCTGCCCCGGATCGAGCAGGTCAAGGAGCAGCTTGCGTACCTGCTGGCGCAGATCAACTACGGGCCGCAGAACCGGAAGGATCGGCGCTCGTCGCTGGAGATCAGCGAGCTGCAGGCGGATCACCACCGGCTGCACGGGGATTACCAGGCGCTGGTCCGGGCGGTGCAGCACCTGGAGGTGACGGAGGAGCTGGCGCTGACGGCGCTGTATTCGGGGCAATCGGTGGAGGATCTCCAGCGGGAGGCGGAGGTGGCGATCCAGCAGGCGCGGCAGGCGTCGGTGAGGCTGCTGCTGGCGCTGGAGCAGCCGAGAGACGCGGTGCTGCTGCGGCTCTTCGAGACGCAGGGGCAAGGGGCGCTATCGTGGTGGTTCACCGCGATGGATCCGATCTTCCGTGCGCGGGGCTGGGAGGCGACCTTCCACGTGCTGGACGACCCGATGCCGTACGCTGGCTACTGGCCCCGGGTGTCGCGGCGCTGGGGACCGCCGCGTCGCCGGGAAGAGATCGAGGGGTGGCTGCGGGAGACGCCGGAGGGGCACCCGCCGAGGGCGCTGATCCTGGCCTGCCGGGGGCCCCTGGCGCGGCTGCTGTTGAGGCTGGAGGTGGGGGTCCACCGCTGGGTGTTGCCCGGCGGCGATCCTCCGATGCTACGGATCTTGCCGGTGGCCTCCCGCACCGCGCTCGCGGATCGAGACTGGCACCGGGGCGAGCTGGCGCCGCCGACGACCCACCAGCAAGAGGAGGGGCGGCGGATGAAGCCGCTGCGAGAATTCGATGTGGTCGAGGGCAAGGTCACCGTACAAGGGAGGGCCTACGCGGGGAAACCCGCCCAGTTCATCGACCTCTTTGACGAGGTGATCCTCGACATGCTGCTGCCCTACGAGCACTCGGACCAGGACCGCGACGCGCTGTTCTCCGCACCCCTCGACGTGGTCACGGAGGAGCCATGAACCCCACGCCCTTCGAGCAGCTCGGCGGCGAGGCCCCGGTGCGCGCCCTCGCCGAGCGCTTCTATGACCACATGGAAGATCACGAACCGGCCCTGGCCCGCCTCCACCCGCTGGACGAGCAGGGGCGCATCACCCGGACCGCCCGCGATCGCTTCGCCCTCTTCCTGATCGGCTGGCTCGGGGGCCCCCAGGATTACATGGCCCGGCATGGACACCCCCGGCTCCGCATGCGCCACGCCCGGGTGCCCGTTGACACCTCGCAGCGAGATGCCTGGCTGCGGTGCATGAACGCGGCGCTGGAGCACCAGGGGGTGCGGGGGCCGCTGCGCTCGTTCCTGGAGCAGCGCTTCGCGGAGGTGGCGGATTTCTTGCGGAACGCCCCTGGCTAAGCGCCCGCGGCGGGCCACCCTTGCTGCTCTGTCATGGCACCCTCTCCGCTGGACTCACCGCTGCGAGCCAAGGTCCGGGCTGGCTGCCGGCTCAGCCCCGGGGTCTACCGCTGGCTGTGCCGGGGGGAGCCGATCTACGTCGGGCGGTCGCGGGTGCTGAGGCAGCGTTTGCTGAGCTATTTCCGGGCGCCGGAGGGGAGCAAGGCGGCGCTCATCGTGGCGGCGGCGGACGATCTGGTCTGGGAAGAGACGCCCTCGGAGTTCGAGAGTCACCTGACCGAGCTCCGGTTGATCAAGCAGATCCGCCCCTCGCACAACCGGGCGCTGAAGGATGACCGGGACTACGTGTTCATCAAGGTCGGCTCGGGCCCGGCGCCGCGGTTGACGGTCACCCCGCAGCCGACGCCTTACGGGCCGTTCCGCTCGCCGTGGCGGGTCGCGGACGCGCTGCGCCGGCTGTCGGATCTGCTCCAGCTGCGCACCAGCCCCGACAGCACGCCCCTGCTGGATCCACGCCAGCTGCACCTGTTCCCCGAGCCCCGGCGGCCCCTGTGCTTGCGAGGGCAGATCGGCCTCTGCAGCGCCCCCTGCGCCGGGCGGGTGCCGTTCGAGGAGTACGGGGCCCGGGTCGAGAAGGCGAGGCGGTTCCTGCTGGGGCACGAGGGCGAGCTGCTGGAGGACCTGCGAGCGCGGATGAAGGAGGCGTCGGCGCGGATGGAGTTCGAGCGGGCCAGCGTCTACCGGGACCGGCTGGTGGAGCTGGAGGGTCTGGCGCGGGCCCTCTCGTCGCTGCGGGAGTCGCTGGAGCGGCTGACGTTCGTGTACGCGGTGCCGGGGATCGAGGGGCGAGATCGCCTTTACTTCATCAAGGGAGGGAGGGTTCAAGGGTCGATGGGTCGGTGCCGGGGGCCGCGCCAGGTCGAGCGCGCGAGGCAGCTGGCCGCGGGGCTTTTGGGGCCCACGATGCCGCCGGCGAGCGGGGATGAGATGGACGAGATCCGGGTGGTGGCGGGCTGGTTCCGGGCGCGACCGGAGGAGCTGGGCCGCACCATCCCTGCCGAGCCGTTTCTTCTTGACCCCCGGCGATGGCCCTCGGGGCCCGCCGGGGCGGTCTCCTCCCCGGTGCCGCTCCCCGAGGTCGGATTGCCACGGGAACGGCCGTCGTGAGAAGCTGCGCCGCATGATCCCTTGCCCCCAGTGCGGCTCCCAGCTCACAGACGGCGCGAGCTTCTGTGGCGTCTGCGGGCACGTGCTGGCCTCCGCCGCCGCAAGGCCCGGCGTGAGCAAGAAGACGATGCTTGGCTTCGTCTCCCCTCTCGCCGCGCCGAACGCCGCGCCGAACGCTGCCCCCGCGCCTGCGCCGGAGCAGGGCCCCTCTCCTCCCGGGGGGCTTCGAGGGGGTGCAAAGACCATGATGGGCATCGCGGCGCCCCTGCCGATGACCCCTCCCACCGCGCCGGAGCGAGGGAGCCCGCTTGCTCCCCCCACCCCTGACCTCTCCCCGCCTTCCCTGGCCCCCGCGCCGACCGCCTTCGGCAAGGGCAAGACCATGATCGGCGTCGCGGCGCCCCTGCAGCCGCAGCCGCAGTCGCAGCCCGCGCCGGCCCCCCGGGTTCACGCCAGCAACAAGACCTTGCTCGGCGTGGCGCCGGTGGTGGGGCCCGGGGCGCCGGCCGCGGCGCCCCAGCGAGGTGATCTGCCCGTCGCACACGGCAAGGGCAAGACGATGATCGGGATGCCGGCCCCGCAGCTCCCGTCCCCCGGCACATCGCCGCGCAAGACGCTGATGGGCGTGGCCCTCTCCAGCCTGATGGCGCCGCTGTCGCCGGTCGTGACCGAGCCCGAGTACGTCGAGGAGTTCTACGACGAGGTGGTCCCGGAGACCGGGCAGGTGGAGCGGCGCGTGCGGATGGTCCAGAAGCCGCTGCCGCCGATCCACAGGCGGCCCGGCTTTTACCTGCTGCTGGGGGCGCCGGTGGTGCTCGCGGCGGGCGTCGCGGCGCTCTGGATGATGAAGCGTCCCGCGCCGGTCACCGCCGAGGCGCGCCTGGACAGCGAGGGCAACGACCTGCTCCACATCACCTGCGCGAGCTGCCCCGACGGCACCCTGCTCTCGTTGCCCGGGGCGGCCCCGGTGAAGGTCCAGGGCAACCAGGCGGACCTCAGGCTCCCGGCGCGCCTCAAGGTGGGCAACAACCCCCTGGAGCTGGCCATCGACCGCCCGGAGCACGGGCGCGACGAGGCGGTCCAGCTCTCGGTGCCGGTGGCTTACCGCCTCACCCCCGAGCTGGGCTCGCTCCAGGACACGCCGGCCACGATCCGCGTCGCGGTGGAGGCGGTCGTCGGGGCCTCGGTCTCGGTACAGGGTCAAAAAGTACCCCTGGATGCCTCGGGGCGCGGGGTGGCCCGGGTGGAGGTCCAGGCCGAGCTGCTGGCCATGCCTCTCTCGCAGAAGGTCTTTCGTAGAGAAATTCCCTACACGATCACGACCCGGGAAGGCAAGCCGGAGGAGGGGAAGCTCGGGGTGCAGATGGGGGTGGTGCCGCTGACGCTGGAGTCTCCTGGGTCGAACCTGGTGACCGACCAGGCGACGTTCCTGATGGCGGGCTACACGCAGAAGGGGGCGGGGCTGACGGTGTCGGGGGCGGCGGTGGTGGTGGGTCCGGACGGGGAGTTCCGGCAGCACCTGAAGATCCCGGGGCTGGGCCTGGCGGAGGTACCGCTGCGGGTGACCGCCGCGGGGATGGCGCCGAGGCTGGTGTCGCTGAAGGTGAAGCTGGTGCAGAGCCTGCAGGCGGAGGCGCGGTCGCAGGAGGGGGCAGGGAAGCCGGGCTACGACGAGGTGCAGGGGAAGCTGGCGAGCGCCGCGGGGACGGCGGTGGCGTGGCGAGGGAAGGTGCTGAGCGCGAGCGGCCCGGGCAACCGGGTGGTGGCGGTGCTGGACGTGCAGACGGGCTGCGCGAGGCACCCGTGCCCGGCGCGGGTGCAGGTCCCCGGGGGCGGGGCGCTGGCGCTCGGGGATCGGGTGGCGGTGTACGGCCGGGTGCTGGGGGCCGCGCCGGATCAGGGGCGCGAGGTGCCGGACATCGAGGTTGATTTCCTGGTGCGGCAGCCATGATGGACGAGCGCGAGGACGAGGAGCTGGAGCAGCGGCGCGCCGCCGATCCGCTCATCGGGATGGTGATCGCGGAGCGCTACCGGATCCTGAGCGTGCTCGGGACCGGCGGCATGGGGGTGGTCTACAAGGTCGAGCACATCCACATCGGCAAGCTGATGGCGATGAAGCTGCTGGCCGGCTCGCTCTCCCGCGATCCCAACGTGATCAAGCGCTTCAAGCGAGAGGCGCTGGCGGCCTCGCGGCTGTCGCACCCCAACACGGTGCAGGTCTTCGATTTTGGCCAGGCGAACAACCTCACCTACCTGGTCATGGAGCTGGTGCAGGGGGACGACCTGGCGCGGGTGCTGAAGCAGGACGGCCCCTTGCCGCCGGTGCGGCTGGCCAAGCTGATGGTGCAGATCTGCGGCTCGCTGGCCGAGGCCCACGGGGCCGGCATCGTGCACCGGGACCTCAAGCCGGAGAACGTGCTGCTGATGCGCTCCCGGGACAACAAGGACGAGGTGCCGAAGGTCTGTGATTTCGGGGTGGCCAAGCTGCACGAGGCGCCGGAGGGGGCGAACGACGCGACCAACCAGAACACGGTGGTCGGCACCCCCTACTACATGGCTCCAGAGCAGATCCGGGGCGAGGACGTGGACCAGCGGGCGGACATCTACGCCCTCGGCGCCATGATGTACCGGCTGCTCACCGGCGCGCCGCCCTTCGAGGGGCCCACCCCCATGGCGGTCTTCGCCAAGCACCTGACCGAGGCCCCCCGGGCGCCGTCCGAGCGCTCGCCGGAGCTCAACATCCCCCGGAGCCTCGACGCCATCCTGCTGCGGAGCCTGGCGAAGCGCGCCGAGGAGCGCTTCCCCAGCGCCACCGCGCTCCAGCAGGAGCTCCTCGATTTCCTCCGCGCAGGCGAGGCCTCCAGCGTCGATATCCTGCTCGATCCAGGCCAGATCCAGGCCCTCGCCGCCCAGTTTCACCCGCCCTCCGACAGCACCCCCGGCCTCACGGTCCCGCGGAAGGCAGCGACCCGCGACGAGGTGGCCGCCTACGAGCGGAAGCTGGCCTTTCAGCGGCGCTTTGGCCAGCTCTCCCTGGGCGCCGGCGCCCTCGTCCTCGCCGGGCTCCTGTGGTTCGGCTACGGCCACGCCCGCGCTTACCTGAACTCGTTGACCATGCCCCCACCGCCCCCCGAGGGCACGGAGCGGGAGCCCAACGACGAGGCCGCCCGGGCCAACGAGGTCCCCTTCGGAAAGCCGATCCGGGGTCAGATTGGCAAGCGCATGAGCCCCGAGCAAGGGGACCGCGATTTCTTCGCCTACGAGGTCCCGTCCAGCGCCGCGCTGGCCAGCATCCAGCTCACCGCGCTCCCCAGCTTCCCCACCTGCCTCTGGCTCTACCGCAGCGGGTTCCGCGAGCCGCTGGCGCGCCTCTGCCCCGCCAACCTGCGCCAGGAGCTCCGGCTGCCTTTCTACCGCGTCGAGCCAGGCCGCTACCTCCTCGCGGTCCTCCAGGACACGGACCCCCGGGGCGCCGACGTGCCGACGCCGGTCCACGAGAACATCTCTGACCACTACACCCTCACCTTCGCCCCCACCCCTCCCCAGGACAACGTCGAGGTCGAGCCCAACGACTCTCCCCCCACCGCCGTCCGCGTCGACCTCGGCGCCGAGATCAAGGGCACCCTCAACTTCGCCAACGACACCGACGTGTACTGCCCCGCCACGGCCCTCGCCGGCAGCGCTCTCCGCTGGGTCCTCCGCGAGTCCGCGGGCCTGCCCAGGCCCCCCGGCGTCGCCCTCGAAGCGACCCTCGACCGCGGCAACGTCGGCGGCAACGCTCGCTACGTGCTCCACCCCCCCAAGGCCCCCGGCAAGCCGGACGCCACCAACGTCCTCAGCCCCTTCTCCACCCCGCCCTTCAAGAACAACGGCGGCGTCTCCACCGGCTGCGTCTCGCTCCGCCTGATCCGCGACCCCTGGGTCTCCGTCTCCAAGGACCCGCTCCCCAGCGAGGAGCCCTACTCCCTCCGCCTGGAATCCGCCCCTTGAAGCGCCCCCTCCTCCTCTCCCTGCTCCTCCTCTCCCTCGCCGCCCCCCGCAGCGCCGCCCTCGCCGACGCCGTCCGCCCCGGCGCCGCCGCCTCCCTCGCCCTCTCCTCCCCGGCCCCCTTCCCCCTCCTCCGCGGCAACCCGGGTCGCACCGGCCTCGTGAAGAGCTTCCCTGCCTCCCTCAAGCAGCTATGGAAGATCCATATAAAGGAGGGGCTGAGCCTCCCCGCGGTCGCCGCCGCGGACGCCATCGTGGTGGCGGCGGCCTCCGGGCACCTGGTGGGGCTGGCCCCCGGCAGCGGCAAGGAGCTGCAGCGGGTGGCGCTGCCGGCGCCGGCGATCCAGGGGCCGCTGGTGACGAGCCGCGGCGATCGGGTGGTGCTGACCGCGGCGGGGGAGTGCGTGGGGTACCGGGCCTCCGGAGAGCTGCGCTTCCGCCGCCCGCTGCCGGCGGCCCCCCGGGACCTGCAAGCGGCCCCCCTGCCGTTGCCCGGAGGGGGGTTGCTGGTGGCCGCCGGGGCCGCGCTGCTGCGGCTGGACGGCGAGGGTCGCGTGCAGGATCGGGTCGAGCTGCCGGAGGCCGCCGCGGAGGCGCTGCTGCTGGCTCCCCAGGGCTTCTTCGCGGTGAGCCGTGGCGGCAAGGTGTACCGCTGGTCCCCGCCGGAAGCGCCGCGGCTGCTGGGCTCGCTGGGCGGCGCCCTCTCCACGACGCCGCTGGCGGGCCCCCGGGGGCCGATCGCCGTCGTGGACGAGCAGCGCCTGGTGTTCTTTGACGCGGCCACGGGCCAGCCGGGGGTCACCGTCGCGACCACGGCCTCGCTGCCCGGGCCCCTGGCGCTGGGCGCCGGCGACGAGGTCTGGGCGAGCACCTCGACCGGGACCCTGCTGGCCATCCACCCGGAAGGCCGGGAGCTGGAGCGCGTCCCCGCCCTGGCGATCCCGCCGGACCCCCCGGGTCCTCGCGACAGCCTGCTCACCGCGGAGGGCGGCCGGGTGGCGCTGCTCCGGGCCACGGGCGAGCTGGTGCTCTGGTCCCGGGCGAGCAACGCGTGTGCGGCACGCCGCTGGGTCTGCTCTCGGACGGGGCACACCTCGTGGTGTCGTGCAGCGACGGCACCGTGGCGGCCTTCGGCGCCGGCGAGTGAGGCGGGCCGGAGCGTTGTTCTCCAGCGGTGACGGGGGTACGCTGGTGGCCAGGCCGATGGCTGAACCCTCCGACAACGATCTTCCAGCCCCCGGCGAGCGTGTGGGCGAACGCTACGAGGTGCTGCGGGTGCTGGGTCGCGGCGGGATGGGGGTGGTGGTCGCGGCGCGGCACCTGACGCAAGGGCACGAGGTGGCGCTGAAGATGCTGCACCGCGATGCCTCGCAGGAC
>JALOQB010000542.1 GCA_025453595.1 Polyangiaceae bacterium | reverse complement strand
GCAAGGGGGCGCCGGGGGCTCCGGCTGCCCGCTGCCGACGAACGCGTGCACGACAGGGAGCGAGTCGACGGAGAAGTGTTCGAGCGCGCGGGTGCTGGGGCGCAAGTCAGCGGGGGGGGCGGGGATCCTGGTCAAGGGGGACACCTGCGGGGCCAGCGACGATCACGACAAGAACGACAACGATTGCTGGGATGCGGGGCCGGATCAGTTCTTCCGGGTGTTTTTGCGGAAGGGGGACACGCTGCAGACCAAGCTGGACACGGGGGATGGCTGCCAGGGCGGAAGCTGGCAGGCCTCGCTGATCCTGTACGCACCGGCGGCGGGCTGCGGGGACACCTCGTGCTCGACCAAGCTGAGCTGCAACGACATGAAGTTCAGCACGCAGCTGGCGCACACGGCGGCGGAGGACGGGTGGTACACGATCCTGGTGGACGGCAGCACGGCCTTCGACGACGAGGGGGAGTACGAGCTGCGGGTGCAGGTGATCTGCGCGACCCCCGGCTGCGAGTGCTGAGGGGGTGAGCTCGGGGAGGGGGTCAGGTCAGGGCTTGCATTCCGCGAGGAGCTGGACCCTATCCTCGTTGTTGCCGCTCTCGCACTCGACGGTGGTCTTGTTGCCGGCGCCGTCGTCGTTGACCACCATGGTGATCTCGCCATCGACCCCGACCGGCACCTCGCAGGAGACCTCCAGGCAGCCGCCGGAGGGGACAGGCCCGGCGGTGTAGGAGGTGCACAGGAGCACGCCGTCGGCCGGGTTCCCCTTGTAGAAGGTCGCCGGGAGGGCCGCGCCGACGGCCTTCTTGCCGCGGTTGCAGACGGTTGCGGAGAGGGTCACCGTCTGGCCAGTGACCTTGCAGACGGTGTTCTTGTCGAGCTTGCCGGTGATGTCCGGGGCGGCGTTGGCGGCGGCAGAGCCCTGGGTCTGCTGGCGGAAGTTGTTGAGGCCGGGGGTGGTGTGGTTCTGCGTCCAGGCCGAGGTCTGGGGGATGGTGGCGTCGTCGTTGACGTTGGTGATCGAGTAAGCGTGCTGGTTCCAGAGGGGCCTCGACGAGACCCAGCGGTCGAGCCGATCGCGGAGCACCCGCACGCCGACCTGGCCCCCTGAAGGCGGGTGGTAGGCCCGGCAGGTCTTGCCCTCGCCGGGGTTGTCGAGAGGATCGATGCAGCGGTAGCCCTGGGGGCATTCGTCATCGCCGGTGCAGCGGCAGAGGTTGGCGGAGCAGGTGCCGGACTTGCATTCAGCGGCGTCCGCGCAGCGAATTCCCTTGTGGATGGGGTCGATCTGGGGGCACTGAACGTTGCAGTTGGCGTTGGACCCCACCAGGATCTCGGTGTTCGAGTCCCGGTCCGGGTCGGCCACGACCGCGTTCTCGTACCAGGTGCAGCTGGTGCGGTACGCCGAGTAGAGCACGTCGCCTGTCTTGCCGTCGTAGACGCGGGCGAAGCACTCGTCGGCGTAGACCGCCTCGGCCTGGCCGTCGCCCTCGAAGTCAAAGATCGAGGAGCCGGTGGTGGCGGAGGAGGCGTCCTGGGAGGGCTGCACCCAGCGGACAAAGGGCTCGGCGCAGCCGGGGGTGCCCGGGGCAGCGCAGTCGAGGTCGATCACCTTGAAGGAGGTGCCTCCGGCGGTGGCAAATTCGGGGCGCCCGTCGTTGTCGAAATCGCCGATGGTGGGGGGCCCGCCGCCGACCACCCCGCCGGGGAGATCGACCAGGATCTGCCCCTGGAGCGTGGCCAGCACGATACGGCCCGTTCCGGCGCCCACGATCTCGGCGATCCCGTCGAACGTGGTGGGATCAAAATCCCCGGGCGTCGCCCCGGGGGTGCCGAAGTCAGCGAACGCGTAGTGGGGCAGCGCCGGCGCGCCAGGGTAGGCCTGCTCCCAGAGCTTCTGGGCCTTGTTCCAGCGGTACACCGGGCCCGCGAGGAGCTCGATCTGGCCATCTCCGTCCACATCCCCGGCCACCGCGATGTTGCCCGCGAGGGTGCTGGCAAAGAGGTTCTGCCCTGGGTTCAACCGCTTGCCGGTCCTGCCGTCGTAGACCTCGCTCGCCGACAGGATCTCCGGGAACCCGTCGTCGTCCAGGTCGTGCATCGAGGGCCCGTCGTAGTGGTTGGTGAGCACCAGGTTGGTCTCGGTGCTCACCCAGTAGGTGACGTATTTGCCCTGGCCCCCGTCCCACCGGAAGGCGACCAGGCCGCCGGTCGCCCGGTGCGACACGATCTCGGGGATCCCATCCCCATCCAGGTCACCGATCGTGGGCGTCGTCGAGCCGATGATCGGGTTCGCCGGGTCCGCGATCGAGGCCAGCTGGGCGCAGGTCTGCCCGTTGAGCACACGGATCACACCGAACGCGTTGGGATCGGTCCCGACCGAGGACGGAGAGCCGCCGTCCAGGCCGTTGTAGGTCACCACCACGATCTCGGCCGCTGCGTTGCCGCCGTCGATCGGCAGGTCCGCCACCAGCGGCGTCACCAGCACCTGCACGTGGGAAGGGTAAGGGTCCCCCGCTGGCGGCGCCACCCACTCGCACTGCACCGTGGCCTCGAACAGGCCCGGCACCGGCTGCACCGTGCAGGAGTCGTTCAAGTTGCCCTGGGGGCCTGTCCCGTAGGCGATGCACCCGCTCTGGCCCCCCTCTGCGCACCCCTCCGCACAGCAGTAACTATCCCCGTCGCAGTCGCTGTCCCCCTGGCAGGGCCCCAGCACCCGCTCGCACACGCCTCCCGCGCAGAGCAACCCCGCCTCGCAGGCCCCCCCCTCTCCGCACGGCGGGCCCTCCTTCCCCGGCCCGCCGCTGGCCCCCGCCTGTCCGGAACTTCCGGATACTCCACCGCCCCCCGCCCCGGCGCCGCTC
>JALOQB010000541.1 GCA_025453595.1 Polyangiaceae bacterium | reverse complement strand
GCCGAGCAGGGCCGCGAGGTCGGTCTCTCCAGCCTCAGGCCGGATCGCCTCAGCGACGAGTTCGTGGGGGCCCTCAAGCTCGCCGGCTACCGCACGTTGACCACCGCGATGGATGGCCCCAGCGACCGCCTGCGGGAGTCCCTCGAGCGACGCGCCCGGGTCAAGCACCTGGTCGCCGCCGCCGAGCGCGCCCGCAAGCACGGCATGGACCGCCTCAAGCTCTACCTCATGATCGGCCTGCCCACCGAGACCGACGCCGACATCGACGAGTGCATCCAGTTCACCTCCGAGCTGAGCAAGATCGTCCCCGTCGCCCTCGGGATCGCCCCCTTCTGCGCCAAGCGCAACACCCCCCTCGACGGGGCCGCCTTCGCCGGCATCGATGTCGTCGATCGACGCCTCGATCGCCTCCGCAAGGGCCTCCGGGGCCGCGCCGACGTCCGCTCCACCAGCGCCCGCTGGGCCTGGGTCGAGTACGTGCTCGCCCAGGGCGGCGTCGCCGAGGGCCGCGCCGTCTACCAGGCCGTCCGCGCCGGCGGCTCCTTCGCCGCGTACAAGCGCGCCTTCGCCGCCATCCCCTCCAGCACCCCCCGCCGTCAGCTCGTCATCGTCAAGGATCCCCCCCGCCTGGCCCCCTCCGTCCCATGAAACCTGCCCAGCTCGCCCAGGGCGCCCAGCTCCTCTTCATCGCCCTCGCTGCCTTCGTCGTCCACTCCTTCGTCTCCGCCGCCCAGGACGGCGAGGCCCGCGCCGCCTGCACCCCGCTCTGCGCCATCCGACCCGCCTACGCCAACCGGAACCGCACCGCCCCCGACCTCGACCTGCCGGACCTCGACGGCAAGCGCGTCCGCCTCTCCTCGTTCAAGGGCAAGGTCGTTGTATTGAACTTCTGGACAAAGACCTGCCGCCCCTGCCTCGAGGAGATGCCCGCCCTCGGCGACCTCCACGAGCTCCTCAAGAACGAGGGCGCGGTGCTCCTCACCGTGTCCACCGACGAGAGCGCCGACGACGCGCGGGCGACGCTCCGGGCCGTGCTGGGCAAGGACCCCCCCTTCCCCGTGCTCATCGACCCGGACGCGAGCTGGGTCAGCGGTCGCTTCGGCACCCGCCTCTACCCGGAGACCTGGTTCATCGATCCCGAGGGCGTCATCCGCGCTCGCATCGACGGCGCTCGCGACTGGACCAACCCCATGGTCCTCGACGTGGTGCGCATGATCAGCCGCCCCTCGGGCTGCGGACTCACCTTCGATCGAGGCAAACCCCGGGGCGATCGGCGCGGTATCTGCGGCGAGACCGTCGGGGTCGCCGGCGAGTAACTGCCCCGCCGGGCCGCTCATGGGCCCTGGCGCATCGGGTGCACGTGGACCGGGTTGCGCTCCAGCGCACACCCCGGCACGTCGCGGCTGCACGCCCCGCGGACCCGCGGCGCCTCGTCCGGAGTCCGGCAGGTCAGGTAGGCATCACGCGCGGCACGGGTCTCGTCCGGAGCGCCGCCGAGGGCGTCGAGGGCCAGGGCCTGGACCCGCAGCAGATCCGCGTCTCGAGGCTGCAACACCAGCCCACGACGGGCGACCTCCAGCGCCTCCGCATGCTGACCGGCGCTGCCCAGCGCCAGGGCGAGCTGGGCCTGCAGGCCATCGTCCAGGGGCGCCTGCTGCGCGGCCTCTCGCAGCGGACCGACCGCGTCTTGCCACCGCCACACCTGGGCCATCGCCTCCCCTCGAATTCGCGCGAGCGCCGGGGCACCAGGAACCAGCGCAGCAGCCTGCCCCAGCCACTGCTCGGTCTCTTCCACCCGCCCCTGCCGGGCGGCGACGGTCGCCAGCGTCGCCAGGACCCGGGCCCGCTCTGCCCCACCGGGGGCCAGTTCGAGGGCACGCTGCAGGCTGGGGCGCGCCTCATCCAGCCGCTCCTGGAGCGCATGGGTCATCGCCAACCCATGCGCGTAAAGGCGCTGCCAGGCAGGGGTATCGGGCCCGGGGCGGCCCTCGGAGCCGGGGCCGATCCAGAGCTCGGTGTGGGCGATGTCGGTGACGGGCTGCTGGGCGCAGGGGAGCAAGGGGGTGCCGGTGATCTTGCGGCTCGCCTCCAGGAAGGCGCGACCGCGGGGGGAGCGGGCGTCGGAGCAGGCAGCGTCCTGGAGTTCGAGGGAGCGGCTCCGGTGGCGCAGCCGCGCCGCGACCTTGAGCGGGAACGCGTCACCCCGGCCCGGTGCGGTGAACGCATACTCGACGGCGACGGCATCGCGGGGCGCGACGGTGTGGTTGTAGACCGGGGCCCGGAACAGGTGGGTCTCGCGCAGGTGGAGGGGCTTGCCATCCTCGCCTGCCTGCAGCACCCGGAGCCGGTGCGCGGTGGGGTCGTCGGCCTCCCGCTCGTGGCGGGCTCCGGCCTCGGCGACGCGGCGCCCCTGCGCATCGGTGACGATGAGTTCGATCCAGGTGTCCTGCGCGTCGGCGACGCCCCCGGGGAACCGGTGGCCAGCCCCCGTGTTGCGCACCACCACGGCCAGCGTCACCGCCTCACCGGGCCGGATCTGCGCCCCGTCGGCGGGCAGCGCGCGCCGTCCATCCTCGTGGATCAGCGCGGCCACATCCACCGTGGCGGCGCTCTGGAGCATCTCTTGCGCGCGCTTCAGCTGATCCTGATCCCGTCGCAGGGCGGCGAGAAAGGTATGACCACCAAGGAATCGGTGGGAACGCAGCTTGCCGTCCTTCGCGGCGGCGTCGCCGAGGGGGGCCTCCTGGACGGGCATGTGGCAGTCGGTGCAGGTCTTCTCGGCGAGGGGCTCGTCGAGGCGCTCGGCGAGGCTGCCGGCGTAGGCCGATCGGTGCCACGGGGTCGCGTCATCCTGGCCGACGAGGTGGGAGGGGTT
>JALOQB010000232.1 GCA_025453595.1 Polyangiaceae bacterium | reverse complement strand
GTCGATGGCGCACAGCGTCCCGAGCATGAACCCGTCCCGCGAGCGCAGCGGTTGCCCCGCGTAGAAGCGTACCCACGGATCCCCGGTCACGAAGGGGTTGTCGGCGAAGCGTGGGTCCAGCAGCGTATCCTGGATCTCGAGGGGACCATCCTGCTCGACGGCGTGGCCGCAGAACGAGAGCGAGCGGTGCGTCTCCCCGGCCTCCAGGCCCACGCAGGCCTTGAACCACTGGCGCTCCGAGTCCACCAGGGAGATGAGCATGATCGGCACCTCGAGCACGTGGGCCGCCAGCTCGACCAGATCCTGGAAGGCCTCTTCCGGCTCGGTGTCGAGGATCTGATAGCCGTGGAGAGCCTCGATGCGTTGGGCCTCGTTCGCGGGCACACCGGGAGCGATCATGCACCTCTCAGGATAGCGAAGAGCTTGCTTCTCCCAAGTTCTTTGCATCCCATCCCGGTACGCAAAATGCGCACATGGCAGCCGCTGTGGTGCCCCCTGCGGCGATGGTGCCGGGGAGGGTGCTGCCCCCTTGACCGGTGCGAGCGGTCGCGTATGTTGCAACGCAACATGACCCAGGAGACCCCCCAGGGCACGGAGACGGAGCGAGGCGAAGGATGACGGAGCGGCGAGGAGCGATGTCGGTGGGGCTGGTATCCGCGGGGAGCTACATACCCCGGAGCAGCATCAGCGCGGCAGAAATTGCTGCAGAAACAGGGATTCCGGAGGGGGTCCTGCGGACGAAATTCGGCCTGGAGCGGAAGCCGATCCCGGGTCCGGACGACCATACCAACGCGATGGCGCTCCGGGCAGCGCAGGACGCGCTGAAGCGAGGGGGGGTGGCCGGCGAGGAGATCGATTTGGTGCTTTGCACAACGGAGGAGTGGAAGGAATATCCGCTCTGGACCGCGGGGATCAAGCTGGCCCACGACCTCGGCGCAAAGCGTGCGTGGTCCATCGATGTGCAGTTGCGGTGTGCGACGACGATGGCGGCGGTGAAGATGGCGCAGGCGCTGATGGCGACGGACGAGCGCCTGCGGACGGTGCTGATCGCCGGGGGCTACCGGAACGGGGATTTCGTGGATTACCGGAACCCGCGGTCGCGGTTCCTGATCAACCTGAGCGCGGGGGGCGGGGCGCTGGTGCTGCGGCGGGATCACCCGTCCAACGAGGTGCTGGGGACGGCGGTGCGGGTGGACGGGTCGTTCTCCCACGACGTGATCATCCCGGTGGGGGGCACGGTGTCGCCGCTGAAGGCCGAGGACGTGGAGCAGCAGCGGTACCGCTTCGACGTGCCGGACCCGGAGGGCATGAAGGAGCGGCTGGACGACCGCTCGATGCAGAACTTCGTGGCCGTCATCGACGAGGCGCTGGCGCAGAGCGGCCACCGGCGCCAGGACATCGGGTACCTGAACATCCTGCACATGAAGCGCTCGGCCCACGACCACGTGCTGCGAGAGCTGGGGCTGCGGGAAGAGCAGAGCTATTACCTCTCCGAGTACGGTCACCTGGGCCAGCAGGATCAGGCGCTGTCGATCCTGAAGGGCCTGGAGACCGGGCGGCTGCGCGATGGCATGCTGATGGTCATGGTCGCCGCTGGCATCGGCTACGCCTGGTCGGCGAGCGCGGTGAAATGGGGGCCCCGTGTACTGTGACTGGCTGGGCCGGCGCGCGGCGCTGACCCCGGAGAAGATCGCCCTCCTTGATCGCGTGGACGGGCGGCGCGACGCGATCTCGTACAGGGCCTGGGACGAGCAGGTGAACCGCACCGCCCGGTGGCTTGTCGAGGCCCTGGGGGTGCGCAAGGGGGACCGGGTGGCGGTGCTGGCCAGGAACAGCGTCGCGTACCTCGACCTCCTCTTCGCCTGCGGCAAGATCGGCGCGATCCTCCAGACCCTGAACTGGCGCCTCACCCCGGTTGAGCTGGAGGCCATCCTCAGGGAAGCCCCCCCTTCCCTGCTGTTTCACGGGGCCGCGACCCGGGCCTCGGCCGAGGCGCTCCAGGGCCTTGGCCTCCGGTGGCGCTCCATCGAGGCCGTCGACCTGGAGCGACGACCCTTCGACCCGACCCCCATCGAGGCCGACGTGAAGGCCGAGGACCCATGGGTCATATGCTACACCGGCGGCAGCACCGGGGCCCCGAAGGGGGCGGTGCTCACCCACGGGAGCGTGCTGGCCAACGCGGTGAACACGGTGGCCGGCTGGGGGCTGAGCGGGGAGGACGTCGCCATCCTGAACGCGCCGCTGTTCCATGTGGGCGGGCTCAACGTGCTGACCACCCCGCTGGTGCTGGCGGGGGGCACCTCGATCGTCTGCGAGGCCTTCGACGCCGGCCAGGTCTTCGAGCTCATCGCGCGCGAGGGGGTGACGGCTTTCTTTGGGGTACCAACGATGTTCCTGGCGCTGCTGCAGCACCCGGGGTGGGCGGGGAGCGATCTGTCGCGGGTGAAGCTGGTGATCAGCGGGGGAGCGCCGTGCCCGGAGGCGATCCTGCAGGAGTTCTGGGGGCGCGGGGTGGCGCTGAAGACGGGGTACGGGCTGACGGAGGCGGGGCCCAACAACTTCGGGATGCCGCCGGCGCGGGTGAAGGAGAAGCCGGGGAGCGTGGGGTACCCGCTGTTCCTGGTGGAGACGCGGGTGATGGCGGGGGATCGGGAGGCCAGCGCGGAGGAGGTGGGGGAGCTATGGATCCGCGGGCCCCATGTGTTCGGGGGCTACTGGGGGCGCCCGGAGGAGACCGCGAAGACGGTGGTGGACGGCTGGCTGCGCACCGGGGATCTGGTGCGCCGGGACAGCGACGGGTGCTACTGGATCGTGGGGCGCGCCAAGGACCTGATCATCTCGGGGGGCGAGAACGTGTACCCGGCCGAGATCGAGGGGGTGCTGGCGGAGCACCCGGCGGTGGCGGAGGCGGCGGTCATCGGCGTGCCGGATGCGAAGTGGGGCGAGGTGGGCCGGGCGCTGGTGGTGCTGCGCCCCGGCGCGGGGATCGAAGGGGAGACGCTGCTCGCGTTCTGCCGGGAGCGTCTGGCGCGCTTCAAGGTGCCGAAGGACGTGTGCTTCCTCGCGGCGCTGCCCCGCACCGCGGCAGGCAAGATCGACAAACCCGCGCTGCGCAGGGAGCACGGCGCCCCGTGAGCGAGGAGAGCATGAAGAAACACGACATCCAGGCGGGGGACCTCGTGGTCTCCTGGATCGAGCGAGGCGAGGGCGAGCCGGTGGTGCTGATCCACGGCAACTGGTCGACCAGCTCCTGGTGGGAGCCCACGCTGGAGCGAACACCGGCGGGGCTGCGCACCATCGCCTACGATCTGCGAGGCCGGGGCGAGACCCGGGGGCCCGACTCGGACTACCAGATCCCCTCCCTCGCGGCGGACCTGCGGGCCTTCGCGGACGCCCTGGAGCTGGACCGCTTCCATGTCGTGGGGCACTCTCTTGGCAGCGCCGTTGCCCTGGAATTCGCCCTCCAGTGGCCCGAACGGTTGCGGTCGTTGACCGCGGTGGCGCCGGCCTGGATCGACGGCATGCCCCGGCGCTTTCACAGCCCGGAGCAGCAGCGCATGCTGGCCGAGAGCCGGGATTTTCTGGACAAGGCGCTGGGGATGCTGGCCCCGGCGCGGCAGCCCGGCCCCTTCTGGGATCGGCTGGTGGACGAGGGCTCGCGGCAGCGGCTCGAGGCGGCGCTGCGCAACCTGGACGCCCTGATCGAGTGGGCCCCGGGGGACGGGCTGCGCCGGATCCAGGTGCCCTGCGCGGTGTTCAGCGGCGAGAAGGACATCCTGCTGGGGCCCGAGCTACCCCGCCGCGTCGCCGAGGTGCTGGGGGCGCGGCATGAGACCCTGGGCGGCGTCGGTCACTGCATGATCCTGGAGAACGCGGACCTGTTCACCCGCGCCCTCTGGGGCTGGCTGCCGCGCGGCTGAGCTCGCGACGTTTCCGGGTTCTCACCGGGGCAGACTCGGCTTAAGTTCCCACGAATCGTGGAGGAGAAACAAGACGGAGAGGGCCAGGGCTCCGGGGGGAAGGAGCCATTTCTGGAGAACCTGATCGCGCAGGTCCCCTGGGTGCTGTTCGTGTTCGAGCTGCGGGACGGGCAGATGAGCGTCCCCTACGCGAGCCCCGGGATCGGGACGCTCTTCGGCCTCTCGTCGCCGGAGGAGCTACGGCACACGGCGACGCTGCTGTTCGAGCGGATGGTGCCGGAGGATCGTGAGCGGATCCGCCTCTCGATCCTTCGATCCGCGGAGGACTTGACCCCCTGGGAGGAAGAATTCCGCATCCAGAAGCCGGGGGGTCAGGAGAGGTGGATCCAGGGGAAATCCTCCCCTCGCCGGGAGCCCGATGGCCGGGTGATCTGGCACGGCTTCTGTCACGATGTGACCGAGCAGCGGAGGGCCCTCGACGGGCTGTGCGAGGCCGAGCGGCGCCTGCAGGAGCAAGAGGAGCGCCTCGCCGCCATCATCCGTTCGGCGATGGACGGGATCATCACCACGGACGCCCAGCAGCGGGTGATCCTGATGAATCCCGCCGCGGAGCGCATGTTTGCTTACCGCGCCGAGGATCTCCTGGGGAAGCCTCTGGATCCGCTGATCCCGCCGGGCTCACGGGGTCGCCACGGGGAGCTGATGACGCTCTTCGGCCAGACCCATTCGACCCACCGGACCATGGGCACTCCCAGCGCGATCCGTGGGCTCCGGTCCAGCGGGGAAGAATTCGCGCTGGAGGCGTCGATCTCCCGGAGCGAGGTCAACGGCGAGGGTTTTTACACGGCGATCCTGCGGGATGTGAGCGAGCGTGAGCGCGCCAGGAAGGCCGTGGTCGACCTGGAAGAGCAGGTCCGGCAGGCGCAGAAGATGGACTCGATCGGCCTGCTCGCCGGCGGCGTCGCCCACGACTTCAACAACCTGCTCACCGTCATCATCTCGGCGACCGAGTTCCTCAAGGAAGAGCCCGGGCTACCGCCGTCCGCCGAGGAGCTGCTGCAGGACGTGCTGGACGCGGGGCAGCGCGGCGCGTCCCTCACCCGGCAGCTGCTGGCCTTCAGCCGCCAGGAGGTCGTGGAGCCTCGCATCATGGACCTGGCCACGGTGGTGAGCGACACCGAGAAGATGCTGCGGCGGCTGATCGGCGAGGACGTGGTGCTGGCGACGCGGCTCCAGAGCGCCTCGTGCCCCGTGCGCATCGATCCTGGCCAGTGGTCCCAGGTGCTGCTCAACCTGGCGGTGAACGCCCGCGACGCCATGCCCCGGGGCGGCCGGCTGGAGATCGAGACCCGCGTCTCCCCAGGCGCCGCCGGCGCAGGGCCCGGCGTGCTCCTCACCGTGAGCGACAACGGCTGCGGCATGGAGCCCGAGGTCTCGGCGCGGATCTTCGAGCCCTTCTTCACCACCAAGGGGCGAGGCAAGGGCACGGGGCTGGGGCTCGCGGTGGTCTACGGCGTGGTCCACCAGGCGGGGGGTCAGATCTCGGTGGAGAGCAGGCCCGGGGGCGGCACCCGCTTCCAGATCTGGCTTCCCGGGGCCGAACCCCAGGCGTCTCCCGGGGAGCAACCGCCCATGTCCCCCGAGATCCGCGGCCACGAGACCCTGCTGCTGGTCGAGGACGACGAGGCCGTGCGTCGCATGGCCATGCGGATCCTCCAGTCCCGCGGGTACCGGGTCCTCGAGGCCGAGGACGGCCGCGCCGCCCTGGAGGTGCTCCAGCGAGACCCGGAGCCTGTGGATCTCATCCTGGCCGATGTCGTGATGCCTCACCTCGACGGCCCCGAGCTCGTCGCCCACGCCCGCGCTCTTCGCCCCGATCTCCTGGTGCTCTACACCAGCGGCTACATGGATGACGCGGTCTCACGGCGCGGCGTGCTGGCCGAGGGCAACAGCTTCCTGCAAAAACCCTACACCCCCGCGATGCTGCTGCGGCGTGTGCGCGAGGAGCTCGATGCGCGGCGCCCCAAGCGCCCCGGTAGCTCGCGGAAGCCCCCCTCCTGAGCGCCAGGGCGAGGGGTTCACCCCTCCAGGGTCACCAGCGACCCACCCGTGGTGATGCCGAGGAGGACCTGGCGAACGCAGGCCTTGAGGGCATCGAGGACGCCTTCGCCGGTGGTGGCGACGGTCTCGAAGGAGGGGCGTCCGGAGGGGTTGAGCTCGCGTTCGAGGGCCTCGACCGGGAGGAGGTAAGGGAGGTCTTGCTTGTTGTACTGGAAGACCAGCGGGGTGGAGGCCGGGTCGAGCTCGTTGCCCTTGAGCTCGATGAGCATGCGGTCGAGGGCGGCGAGGTTGGAGGAGCGCTGGTCGATCTGGGAGTCGGCGACGAAGATGAAGCCGTCGGCGCGGCGGATCTCGAGGCGAGGGCCCTGGTAGGTGAGGGCGTCGGGGATGAGGTAGAGCTCGAGCATGGTGGAGAAGCCGCGGAGCTTTCCGAGCTCGAAGGGGGGCGTGAGGCCGAAGTAGAAGAGCTCTTCCTCGACGTCGACGGGGGCGAGGTGTGGTCCGCGCGCCAGGGCCTGCTTGGCCTGCCGGAGCGAGGTGGCCTTCCCCGCCAGGAACGGGCCGCAGTAGGCGATCCGGAGGTGGATCTCCCGGGTCATGTGGTTCACGAACGGCATCGCTGCCCCTGTGTACCACAGGCGCGGCGCCCCGTAACCGACGCCCCAGGACGCGGCGCACCAGGGCCAGATCCTGGCGCCCGAGCTCGCCGGTGAGCAGGAGCGCGAGGACGTAGAGAAGCCCCATACCAGCGGCGGCCAGGAGCGTCATGGGTCTGGACAGGGAGGAGAGCTGGGAGCCAGCGAAGCCCGTGAGGGCCGCGGCGAGGAGGACGCGGAGCGCCGAGAGGGGGGAGACCAGGGCTCCGGCGACGCGGCGGACGAGGGCCGCGCCGCAGAGGAGGGCCAGGGCCAGGGTGAGGCTGGTCGCCAGGGCGGTGCGCTGGGCGATGGGCGCGCCGACCGGAGAGCCGGGGATCAGGGCCATCCCCAGGCCGAAGAGCAGGGCGGTGGCGGCAGCGTTCAGGCCCATGGTCCAGCGCTCCCGGTGGAGGCTCGACAGCACCGCGGTGCAGATGCCGTAGAGCGCGAAGGCCCCCTGGCCCAGGGCGAGGGTGCGCAGCGTGGCGGCGCCGTGCTCGTGGATGTCCGCCTTGAACGCCAGCCGCAGCAGGTGCGGGGCCAGCCCGAAGATCACCGCCACCATCACCCCCGCCAGCAGCAACGCCAGCCGCATGCCCCCCCGCACGTAGGCCCCGATGGCCTCCCGGTCCCCGTCGTGGGCCGCCTTGGTCAGCATCGGGAACAGGATGAAATTGATGGATACCAGGAGCTGGTACGGCAGGAACGAGAACAGCTGGCAGGCCTTGTAGATCCCGGCGCTCCGGTCCGCCGCCGCCGCCGCCGCCGCCCCCACCAGCCCCGCCTCCTCGGCGGAGCGGGTGGCCAGATAACCCAGCAACGACACGTCGCTCTGCATCAGCGCGTTCAAGAAAAACTGCCCCAGCGCCAGCGGCCCGATCGCCGCCAGGTACACCCGGAAGGCAGGGGCACCAGGTCCACTTTTACCCACACCTGCGACCCTGGCAGCGATGGGGAGGATGGCGAGGGCGGCGAGGGCAAAGCCGGCCATGGCGCCCAGGGCGCCGAGGCCTTTCCCCAGGAGCAGCCAGGCGCCGACGACCATGGCGCCGGTGCGGAGCGTGGCGTACACGGTGTCGAGGAGGGCCTGACGGGAGAAGAGGCGGCGTCCGTTGAGGGTACCGACGAGGGGGGCGTAGAGGGTGTAAGCGAGGACGATGAGGCCCGAGGCCAGCAGCAGGGGGGCGAGGTGGCCGGCCCCGGTGGAGAGGACGAAGCCGAGGGCCAGGGCCAGGAAGAGGGCGGCGAGGGGCAGGGCCAGGCCGGCGTGGATGCGCAGGGTGCCTCGGTGAGCGCCGGGCTGCTGCTCCTCGGAGGCCTCGGTGATGAAGCGGCTGGCCCCCTGGATGGAGCCGGTGATGATCACGTTGTTGGCGATGTTGGCGATGGCGCTCGCGCGGGAGAGCGTCCCGTAGGCCTCGGCCCCCAGCAGGGATCCGAGGAGCCCCTGCTGCACGAAGCCGACCAGCATGAAGTAGATCTTGGCGCCGCCGATGGCGAGGCTGCCCCGGCCAGCGGTGCGGGCGGCACCTTCCCGGGGGGGGGTCGCGGAGGAGGACACAGCGCAGGTCGATAGCCCCCCGCAGGCCCGGGGTTCAACTTCTTGGCTGGCCCGTGCGCCTTCCCCGGCTCTCGTGTAGGCTGCGCTCCCCGATGAAGATTTCGTCTGCTCTGCTGTGGGTCGTCGCCCCGCTGGCCGCGCTCAACATGGCCTGCTCTTCTTCCGCCGCGGTGCAGGCCGCCGAGAAGGGGGATTACGCCGCCCTCAAGCGTCACCTGGCCGACGGACTGAAGAACAACTCCCTCGACGGGGGTGAGGCCCGCTCCATCGCCGAGGCCGTGGCCCGCCACGAGGTGCAAAAGGCCTCCGGAGAGGACAGCAAGAGCCGGGTGCGGGAGCTCCGCGCCTGCGCCGCGCAGGCCAGCGGGATCCTCGAAGATCGCGCCGGCAAGGACGATGAGGCCGCCGCCCTCGCGGCCCTCACCCTCCTCGACGAGCGGCTCGCGCGCCCCGCCCGCTGGCGTGATCGCGCCCGCCACGAGGCACCCCACTGGCGCGCCGTGGGGGCCCGCACCCTGGTCGATACCGACCAGGCCGAGCAGCGCCGCGCCCTCTTCGCCGACCTCTTCACCCCGGTCCGGCAGGCGGCCTTCCGCGCCGCCGCCGACGCCGCCGACCCAGCCGATCAACCCCTGCTCCTCGACGCCGTGCGCCTCGATCCGGACGAGGAAGCCCGCATCACCGCCGCCCGCGGCGTCGGGGCCACCGGCGGCGCCGCCTCCGTCCTTGCCCTCAAGGATCGCTGGTTCGCCAGCAGCGAACCGGTGCGGCTCTCCATCCTGCGCGCCTGGGGCACCTCGTCCAGCTACGAGGTCGGGGGCCGCGAGCAGCTCTTCTGGGCCGCCGAGGGCGAGCAGGGCGCCCCTGCCCTCATCGCCTCCGTGCTGCTGCTCCGCGGAAAGGGGCACGACGCCGACGTGGGGCGAGGGGGCTTCCTGCGGGCGCTCCGGGAGGGGGTCGCTGCGCACCGGGTCCAGGCCCTCCTGCTCGCCAACCTGGGCGACGCCCCGCAGAAAGAGCTGGTGCTGAAGGCCGCCGAGAGCGACGAAGGCCCCGTCAAGGTGGCGGCCCTGGGCCGGCTGACCGAGCTCAAGGACCAGCGCGATCGGGCGCTGACCGAGCTGGGCGCCATCGCCGCCGGGGACAGCAACGAACGCAACGCCGCGCGCTCCGCGCTGGCCAAGGCCCGGGATCGGCGCGTGGTGCAGCTCCTGGCGGACGACACCAGCCCCGAGAAGACCACCGAGCCAGGCGTGCGCGCCTGGGCCGCCGGAGAGCTGGCCTCGATGAAGGAATTCCCCCACGCCGCGCAGCCTCTCGCGGACGAGGATCCCTCGGTCCGGACCCGCGTCGCCTGCGCCATCCTGGCTGTCCCCCGCTGATCGAGCCCGTGCGTCCCTCCCTCCTTTGCGCCCTCGGCGCCCTCCTCACCCTCGGCGCCTGCGCCACCTCGGACCAGCTCTCCTTCGCCCTCCGCTCCACCGCCGAGGGCGAACGCGTGCTCGCCTCCATGGACGACCCGGAGACCGCACGCCTCGCCTCCGCAAGCCGTCTCCAGCGCCTCGAAGAGCTGCTACGCGTGGCCCCCTCCGACCCACGGGCCCGCGTGCTCCTCGTGCGCGCCTGGGCACGTCACGCCCTCCTGTTCCTCGAAGATGACCTCGAAGACGCGCGGGACCGCGGCAACAACCCGGACGTCCAGTACCACGCCCTCCGCACCCGCAATGCCTACGAACGCGCCATCCTTCATGGCCGAGAGTACCTGGGCGCCGCGGCCTTCGACGACGCCTTGCAGGCCGACTCCTTGCCCGCCTTCCTCGCCGCTCGCCCCTCCGTCGACCCCTCCTTGCTCCTCTGGATGGGGGCCGCCTGGCTGGGTCGTCTCCGCGTCGCCTCCGGGGATTACCGGCAGCTCGCCTCCCGCAGCCGCGCCGGAGAGCTGCTCATCGAGCGCGCCTTGAACCTCGACCCCTCCGCCGCCCCCTGGGGACACCTGCTCCTCGGCCTCTGGCAAGGGCGCACCGGCGGCGATCTCGAGCGCGCGCGCGCTCACTTCGACCAATCCTCCCGGAGCGCCGAGCAGAAGCTCCTCGCGACCACCCTCCAGCAAGCCCGCGTCCTCCTCTGCCAGTCCCAGGACCCGGAGCGCTGGGAGACCCTCCTCCGCTCCGTGCTGGAAGCCCGCGATCTCTCCCCCGAATATCGCCTCGAGAACGTGCTCGCCAAGCGCAAGGCCGCCCGCGATCTGCAAGGGCCTCGCCGGGCGCAGTGCACTCCCTAGGGCTCCCCGGGAACGGTGGGATTTCACGGCCCACGCCCCGGCGGGGTTCGTGGGGCTGCGCCCCGGGGGCTTTGTGGGAACGGTGGGCTGCCCGCCCACTCCCGGGCAAGGACTTGAGGGAGGGGCTGCGCCCCGGGGCTTTGTGGGAACGGTGGGCTTGCGCAGCCCACGCCCGCGGCAAGGGGGTGGAGGGGGCTGCGCCCCGGGGCTTTGTGGGAACGGTGGGCTTGCGCAGCCCACGCCCGCGGCAAGGGGGTGGAGGGGGCTGCGCCCCGGGGCTTTGTGGAAACGGTGGGCTTGCGCAGCCCACGCCCGC
>JALOQB010000019.1 GCA_025453595.1 Polyangiaceae bacterium | reverse complement strand
CTTGCTCGTCGCCACAAGCTGCGGCACCGCCTTGGACACCGCGGCGCCCGAGCTCCCATCCCCGAGCTGCCCCTGCGAGCCATCCCCCCAGCAGCGCACCTGATCCTCCGGATCGATCAGGCAGCTATGCCTCCACCCGGACCGGAGCACCCGGGCCTTCACCTCGCCCAGCTCCCGCGGCTTCAGCACCGGCTCCCCGAGGCTGTTGATCCCCACCTGCTGCTGCCCATTCGCACCCCAGCAGCGCACGCTCCCGCTCGACATCCGGACGCAGGTGTGACCCTCCCCTGCGGCTACCTCGTCCACCTTCTCGCAGGCCCCCTCGTTGCATCCAAGCTGGCAAAACGGACCGGGTACCCACTCGCCCCCTTCGCAGATCTCCACCTGCGCCCCGTTGCACCGCGCCCCGCTGCAACCCCCGCCTGTGCCCCCCTGGCCTCCTCCCGCCTCCCCCGCGGCGCCCCCGGCCCCCCCTTCACCGGATGCCCCGCCTGACCCCGCCTCCCCACTCTGTCCGGAAGTTCCGGCCCCCGCCTCGCCAGCCTGTCCAGAAGTTCCGGATCCTGCCTCCCCCCCCTTGCCCCCCTGGGGGCCCAGGTAAACATCGTTGAAGTTCTCCTCGCACCCCGCCATCACCACGCACAGGCAGAGCCAGCTCAGCAGCAAACGTCCACGTCCAGGTGATCCAGGGACGGGATCCACCGAGGCCACGGTCGTGTCCAGAACCTCCCCCCCCTCTCTCTTCAGGGAGAGGAGAACCCCCCGATGTCTTTGCTGATTTCCCCCCTCTACCTTCAGGGAGAGGGGGTCAGGGGGTGAGGTCTCTCTTGTCGGTATTCGACGCAAGACCGTTGCTACGAACGCTGACCTTTGGGGGGGCATAGCATCATCATGATGCGGAGAAGAACGTGGCATGAGTAACCTCAGGGATATTCCTTGAGCTTGGCGGTGGTGCCTTCCGGCGCCCCCTCGGCCCCCGGTCCGCCCTTGCCGTGCTCGAGAGAGGAAGAGACGGGATCGACCTTCACCTTGGCCCCTGCGACCTGGACCACCGCGATCGAAGGCCCTCCAGCCCCTCCGCTCCCTTTCCCTCCCTTTCCTCCCTTGCCCCCCATCCCTCCCGCCGTTCCTCCAGGGGCCTTCCCATCTGTTGCATTGGATACAAGGCACTTGCTTTGACTGCTGCTCCATCCGCAAACAGCATCACCAGCCTTCAGAGGGCAAGTGACGCTAGCATCTCCCTGAACTCCGACCTCGCCCTGCTGGCCTTCCGCACCGGAAGCACCCGGGGAGGCACCACCGCCATCGCTGCTCTTCACGGTGGTGTTGTTGAGGGACATCTCGATGGGACCCACGACCAGCAAGCCCACGGATGCCCCTCCCGCTTGCCCTGCCTTTCCTCCTTCTCCGAGCTTCCCTCCGCACCCGCAGACCCCAGGCTTGGACGATTCCGTGTAGGAAGTCAGCGTATTCGGACAGGTATCTTCTTTTTCTCCCGTGCACTTCGCACAGATTTCAGTCTTGGCATCCCCCCCCTTGGTGCCGTTTGCGCCATGGGAGCCGCTGGTGCCGGGGTTTCCGTTCGATGGCACGTACCCGCTTGCGTTGAAGCTGCTGCCCTCCGATGGCGGGTCACCGTCCTTGCCGTTTTCCCCGTCTTTCCCGTCGCTGCAATCGCTCACCCCGTTGCAGTTGTTGTCCGCATTTTCTCCGGCAGAGGCGGGGCCGCCCTCGCCTCCCTTGCCCGCCACGATGGCCACCTGCTCGAGCAGCACGTTGATCTTCTCGGTGCTGCTCAGGTGCACCCCGATCAGGCTCTCGCCGGGCTTGTCTTTCTCGGAGAGCCCCTGGCCCTTGGTCTGCACCGTCAGCAGGCGCAGGGACACGTCATGGGCGAGGTCCAGCATCGTCAGGACAGGGGCGCGCTCCTCAGAGGAGGTGAGGGTGGTGCGTGTGGAGGCATCGGCTTCGCAATCCCGTTGCCATGCCCCGTCCTTGCGCACCCAGCCGCCCTCGATGGTGATGGGCCCGGTGAGAGCCGGAGCCACGACGCTTCCGGCGTAGCTTCCCTCGGCCAGGATGATCTTCCGGTTGCCGAAGGTCAGGGTGGCCTTGAGGGCCCGGGAGAGGGTGGCAAACGGTGCCGCCGGGGAGCCATCACCCTCCGTGTCAGAACCGTCGGTTGCGACCAGGAGCGCGTCCTCAGGAGGGGCGTCAGAAGCCGAACAGCCACCCTGCCCAGCGGAACCCGCGGAGCCAGCCTGTCCGGAAGTTCCAGAAGAACCAGCTTGTCCGGAAGTTCCAGAGGAACCACCGGAGCCCGCCTGTCCAGCGGAGCCCGCATCTCCCGCCTGTCCAGCGCCGGAGGAACCAGCGGAGGATCCCGCCGCCCCCGCCGCCGCACCGCCAGCACCGGCTGCAGGAGAAGAGGTAATTTCATCGCCACCACAGGCGAGAAGGGTGAAGAGCGAGAGGCCGAGGAGCAGGGAGGTGGTTCGCATGGGGAAATCCTTGGAGTGATGTCAGGAAAAAGCTGTTGGGTTGAAGAAGCGCAGGGGTGTCAGCAAGATGCTGGTAACTGGAGCAGGTACTCTGCCCCCCACCGGATGGGAGTTGGCGTCAAGACAACCGCATTACCCCCGGGGATGGCCTGGCCTTTCTGGTTTTGACCCCAGCACCAGCCCATACCTCCCTTCTTCCAGGCGCAGGCATGGGTACCTGAGAGCGAGACTCCATCGCGGATGGCATCGGCATGGAGCTTGGTCCCTTTCCCGGCGACCTGTTCTCCGTTGCCAAGAATGCCGGAGAGCTTGTCGCCCTGGGCGATCATGTTTCCACTGGCGGTGATGACGATCCTGGCCTGGGGGGATGTGGCGAGCATCTTGACGTCGGCCGCATTGGCTTCGGAAAGAACATCTTGCGGCCCAACACCGTTGAACATGGGGTCCAGTCCACGACTCTCGAACTTGTGATTGATCTCTTTGAAGTTTGGGCCGGTATTGAACTTGACAAGCAGGGTGTTGGCAGACGAGAGCGCGACGAACTTGGCGGATGCTGTGACCGTTCCGGTGGGCTCAATGACCGTGATCGGTGCGATGAGCGGCGCGCTGCTGCTCAGCTTGGAGGCGCTGTTGTCACCCCAGCACCGAAGCTTGTCGGTGATCACGCAAGCGTGGGCGTCGCCGGTGGCGAGCTTGATTTTCTCAGGCCCATCCAAGACCAGGATGCCAACCTTGCGCGGAGAGAAAGCTGCCTTGTCAGCTTCTTTTTGAGGTACAAAGCCCAGTTGCCCAAGCTGATTGTTGCCCCAGCAGTAGAGCTCTTGGTCTTGCTTGGCGACCGCGCAGACGAAGTCTTTCCCCGCGGAAATGTAGGAGAACTTCAGGCTGGTGTTGACCTTTTGCGGTTCCTTCTGTGGATTGTTGATACCCCCCTTCGACCCGGTCCCGAACTGACCACCGAGGTTGAAGCCGGAACACCGCATATCCCCCGAGGAATCCAGCCCACAGAGGTAGCTGTCATGGACGGCAATCTGGACGATATCCTGGAACCCTGTGGCAAATTCCCTGACAGGCACCTCGTTGATCAGCTCACCCCAGCAGCGTACGCGCTTGTTCTCAAGCAACGCACAGGAGAGCTTGCCGCTGGACTGCATCTGCACGACCCCCTGGCAGGTGCCGGCGTCGCAGGCGGGCTTGTCGGAGCAGAGCTCGGACTTCTGCCATTTTCCGTTCTCGTCGCAGACCCGGAAGGAGCTCCCGTCGGTGCACTCGCGGGCCCCCGGGATGCATTCGCCGCAGCCACCCTTGCCGTTGCAGACGCCCTCGCCCTCGCAGGCGACCCCTGCCTCGAGCGGGGTGACGGTGGAGCCCCCGTTGCCATCGCAGAGGCGCAGGGTGCAGGCCTCCTGCGAGTCAGGCTTCGACCCGAGGGAGAGCGGCTTGCCGACGCAGGCGTTCTGGGAGCAAGCCGGGACGTTGCAATCATCCTCCGGATCGAGGGCCGGACAGTCGCTGTCCTCGTTGCAGATCACGCACTTCCCCTTGTTGCAGAAGGGGGTCTCTTCCGGGCATGGAACGGCCTTGCTCGGGGTCCCGTCCGGGTCGCACATGCTCTGGTTCTTGTCGTCCAGGCAACCCACGATCACGCCAGGCTTGCACTCCAGGCACTTGCCCGAAGCCTCGTCGCACTGACCGTCGTCCGAGCAGGTCTCGAGGACTTTCAGGGTCTTGGTGTCCGGCGAGCAGAGCAGCAGCGTGTTGTTGATGCAGGCAAAGGTGCCTGGCTCGTCGCAGGGCGTGCCTGACGGCGAACCGGCGGCCCCCGCCTGTCCGGAGCTTCCGGAGATACCAGCCTCCCCTCCGTTCCCTCCGGCCTCGCCGCCGGCCCCGGCCATGCCTCCCAACCCGGCACCGCCCTGGCCGGCTTCCGGCTGGCCTGCAGAGCCCCCGGAACCCCCCGTTACCGGGCTCTGGCCGCCGCTGCCTGCTGGCGTCTCACCACCGGTCTCCAGGTCTTCTCCTGCGCAGGCCAGGAGGGTCAGGGTCAGAAGAACAAGAGAGGAAGCATTGCATGGTGATCGCATGGTGTAGGTACCTTTCGGTACCTACTTACCAAAAGTTGCTCATCAAGTTGAGACATGTACGACTTGGTAAGGTTACTCAGGGGAAGGTAAGCGAGCTGAGGCTCGGAGCATTGCCCGCAAGGTCTTCACCCCCCGACCCCCTCTCCTGTCCGGAGAGGGGGAGAAAGCAAAGTGATTCCAACCGTTTACGCTCCCCTCTCGCGACAGGAGAGGGGCCGGGAGGTGAGGGCTCTCCAGGCACAATGGGTGCAAAACGACCTGTGTTCACCCCCGGGGGATCGAGGCGATACCGGACGGGGCCAGGCAGGAGGCTGCGACGCCGCCCAGTTCGAGGAGGGCTGGGTTCTCGGGGATGGTCTCGATCTCGGCACCGCAGGCGCGAGCTTGCTGGATGAGATGGTGTTTCAGTTCAGCACGGGCAACCGAGGCGCCGCAGGCGGTGCAGACCGGTGGCGTTGGGGGCAGACCGAGGCGATCGCAGGCATCGCAGATCCACCCGCGCCCCTCGAAGCCCTGGAGGATATAGAGCTTCTGGATGGTCGCACGGTTGATGGCCTCGATGACGGCGAGAGGGCCTGCGGCGACGGCGCCGGCGCTGATGGGGTTGGAGCGAGCATCGAGGAGCGCCCGGACGCCTTCGTCCTCGGAGCGGCGCTCGTAGGCCTGCTGCACCCGGTGGATGGTGCGGAGAAAGGCTGGATCGGAGGACACGAGGGCCGTATCCACGGCGCCGATCAGCCGGGACTGGAGGGCGGGGTCGAGACGCCGCAGCAGGGAGGCGCGGCGATCCGGGTCCCCGAGCAAGATCAGGTGGGCGCGGGGGCTATCATGGAGGATGCGGTGCAGGACCGCGCTTGCTTCCTGCTCCGGGGTGCGGCCGTGGGTGGGGTGAACAGGGTGATGGGCAGCCACATCACCCACGTGGAGCTCGATCACCTCGGGGTGCTCGCCCAGGCTCAGCGCGACCGCTTGCTCGTATTCCTCCTCGTAATAAGCGAGCTGCCAGGTCTGCGGCTCGTGCCCCACTTCAAGCTGATTCTCAAGGGCAAAACGCAGGCGAAAGGTCTCGTGCAAGGATGGCTTGCGGCAGGCGAAGAGCGCCAGGCCGTCGTACCCTTCCGCCTGGGCCGCGGCGATCTCCCCGGGAAGATCGTGGAGGATCTGCTCGATGAGCCCCTCGGCACCGGTATCTTCAAGGGTGGCCCTGGCGTCTTCCCACAGGGATTCGGCGGCGGCGAGGGCCTGGGCCGCGCCGCTGCCAGAGATGTCCAGGTAGAGGCTCAGCACCTGGTGCTCGGGCGCGCCCCGCCATTCCAGCAGCTTTCGCAGTCGGTCGTAGAAGGTCATGGCTCGTCTCTCATGAGAGGAAGAAAGGCGACAGCCCCGAGGCGGCGATCACCAGCATGGCGTCCGCTGCGCCGGTGGCGTCCTGCCACCGGGGGCGCTCGCTCTCGGTGGATGAGCACCAGGCAAGCAACGCCTCGACGCAGGCATGGCGCAGCTTCTCCGGGGAGATCTGCAGCGCTGCCACCGTCGGTCCGAGCCGGTTCTCTCCGGCGAGAAACGCGAGGGTGTCGCCGAGCTGGAGAAGCTCGATCAGCTCGGGCAGCGGCTTGCTCTTCGTGGTGGATTTGCGAGGGGCCAGGTCGGCCAGATGTGCCTGGAGAAATTCCCGGGCCTTGACCCAGCCAGCGAGCCCTCGATCCAGGGCGCTCTCCTCGCCGTCGTCCCCATCGTCGTCCTCGTCCTCCTCATCGTCGTCCTCGTCCTCGTCGCTGTCTTCCGTCGGGTTGGTGAGACCCACGGCGGGCTGGGCCAGGAGAGCGAGGAGGAGGGCCCGGGCGCAGACATCGCCGACCGTCGGGTCCTTGAGTTCTCCCTGGTAGGAGCCCTGGAACAGCTGCTCGAGGAGCGGTCGAAATTCATCGACCAGGTTGCACTGGAGCAGGAGCCAGAGGACACGGTACGCGAAGGCCCCGTCGATGTGGCGCAGGTCGCTGGCGGAGGTGTGGGCCAGCGACAGGCCGAGGACACGGCTGAGGCGGGAGAGATCGACCGGAGAGCCCTGGGGGCGAAGGAGGAGCGCGAGGGCGTCCTGGAGGAAGGGGCGCTCCTTGTTGGGGTCCGGGTGCAGGCCCAGCAGATGACGGGCGAGGGCAAGGCGGTAGCGCTCTTCGATCCCCGTGGGGGTCGCCTCCAGGATGTGGCCTCGCAGCTGGGCAACCTGGGCAGCATCGCCGTGGCCCAGGGCGTGAGCAGCCACCTGAAGAAAGAGCTCGACGGCGCGCTCTCCGGGGATCTGGACCCGCCGCGCCCGTGCCTGCAGCACCTCCCGGGCCACGCCAAAGGCGGTTGGATCGACGGTCGGGTACGCCCGTCCGTCGAGAGGGGTGATCAGGTGAAGCAGCTCGAATTCTTCGTCCTTGGCCAGGAGACAGGCCCGGAACTCATCGCGGCGGAGCCCCTCGCGGAGCAGCAGCTTGGCGAGGTTGAAGCGGAGCAAGGGCGTCATCCGGATCGGGATCTCGCCGCGGAGCGAGCCCAGGTGGATGCGCCCTCCAGACCAGGAGAGGGCGACCTCGATCTCGAAGGGGCCCGTGGGGATCTGGGCGTCCAGAGCGACGTTCAGCACGGGCAGGCGGGGGGGCTGGAAGCGATCGCCCGGAGGGAGCATCCTGGGGGTGGTCCGGAAGGCCGGGCGGAACGAGATCACGCCGTCTTTCTCGGTGTACGGGTGCTCCTCGAGGCGGACGATCGAGGTGAGCAGGCGGGGGAGCTCGATGGCCTCCTGGAACATCCGGCTGATGGCGCGGCCCGCGAAGGGAGCCTCGCGGGTGTATTCGGCCAGGTGATCGATCAGCACCACCGGGGCGCCCGTATCTGTGGAAATTCCATATACCAGGAGCTTGCCGCTGGGGGCGAGCTCGATGCCTGCGGGCCAGAGGGAGAGGGAGCGGGTCTTGAAGGTGGGTTCGGCCTCGATCTTGAGGCCCTGGGCCTCGGCGGCCATGCGAGCCTGGACGACGCGGAGGTCGTGTTCAGAGCGGTAGAGTCGTGCCCAGGCGAGGAGGCGCTGGGCCTCGTTCCAGGCGCTGGAAGCGAGGGGAGCGCGGGCGTCGAGGTCGGGCTCGGCGAGGGTGGCGCGGAGCCATGCGTGGAGCTTGCCGAGGCGCTCGAAGGCGGTGGGCAGGCGGAGGGCGCGGGCGCGCTGCTGGAGCTCGTGGAGAGCGGAGGGGAGCTCGGGGTCGGGGAAGGAGAGGCCAGCGACGAAGAGCTGGCGCAGGGCCTCGTTGAGGTCAGAGAGGAAGAGATCGACGAGGCGCATGGAGGCGAGGGCCTGGGCCATGTCGGTCTCGGAGGGGGGCTGGGTGCGGGCCAGCTCGCGGAGGGAGTCGGCCTCGGCGGTGTGGGCCTGGAGGCTGGCTTCAAGGGACGCAAGGAGAGGTTCGGCCATATCAACCCTCGCTGAGGGAGTAGCTGGAGGCATCTTCGAGGGTGAGATGCAGCTCGTTGACGCGGCGATCGTGGCGGTAGACCAGCGCGCCGTCGTAGAGAGCGGTCATGGGGAAGAGCTTGAGCCGCCCCTCGCTGACCGTGGCGCGGCCGAAGAGGGCGCTGGGTGCCCCCAGCGGCGGCCCCTTCTTCTTGGCCCCGGCCCTGGGCTTGCCCAGCAGGTGTTCGAGGTTGTTGATGAGCAGGTTGTTCTCGGCGCGCAGGGGCACCTCGACGTGCATCACCGAGGCCTTGTCGTCCATCAGCTCGACGGTGGCCCTGGCGTTCTTGTCGTCGATCTTGAGATCGCCGTAGAGCGAGGGCTCGACGTAGACCAGGGCCGCCTCGGCGCCGCCGACCGGATGCAGCTCGCTGCTGCGCAGGCGATCGACCAGCTCGACCCAGTTGCGCACCGCGATGCTCTGGTAAGCCCGGGCCCCCTGGTAAGGTGCTTTGACCACAAACATCCCCTTGTGGAGGCTCATGCGCCCGTCAGAGGAGACCTTGGCGTGGCGAAATTCGTAGGCGCCGTGGGCCATGTCAAAGATCGAGTAAGGGACGTACTCGCTGATGTGCTCATGCAGCAGGCGCTGGGGGTCCCGGCCGAAGTAAGCGCAGGGCTTGCAGTTGGAGGCCTGGTAGATGACGCCAGGGCGGTCCTTGACGAAGAAGTAGACCGTGATGCCGACGAAATCGGTGTCGGAGACCCAGCCGCTGGCGCCCAGGGGCTGGACCACCAGGGGCGCCTCCAGGTCGACGTAGCTGCGGCGTGCCTCGCCGATGACGTCGATCATCTGATCCGGCGTCTGCCCGGCGGCGTGGCGCTTGCGGGCCATGGAGGTCAGCAGCCACACCTTGTTGATGGTGGCCATGTAGTCCTCGATGCGGAACAGCGGATCCTTGTCGAGGTAGCGTTGCACGTGGGTCGCCAGCGTCTCGATCTGGCGCTCGACGGTGATCAGCGCGGCGTTGTGGGCCAGCTGTTCCAGGGCCTTGAGCTCGTCGCTGCTGGAGCGGCTCATGCGCTGGAGGCCCTGCTGCGCCAGGCGAAAGAGCAGGCGATCGATCTTCTCGAAGGCCTCGCCCATGCGCTCGAGCTTGGCGCGTTCGGCCTTGTTCAGCTCGGCCCCCTCGGCGGGGGCATTGCCGTCGGCGGGCGGGGCTTCGGCGGCAGGTTCGGTGGGTTTGGTGGAGCGCTTGGCGGCCATCGTTCGTTCTCTTCAGGCGACGATCTTGCCGATGTGCTCGGCGAGCTTCTTGGGGGTCAAGGCCGCGACGAACCAGCCACACCCCGCCAGCCGCTTGGCGAAGGACTCGTCGTAGACCGGCTTGCACTCGCTATCGAGGGCCGAGAGGCCGACCCCCATCACACCGTCTTCTCGAAGCTTCTGGGCGAGGGCCAGGCACCTGTCCTGGTTGCCGAAGATGTACCAGTCGCTGAGCAGCACGAAGATGGTGCGCTGCGGATCTCGCACCAGGCCAGCGCAGTACTGCATCGCGGGCCACATGTCGGTGCCGCCGCCGAGCTGGCAGGTCATCAGCACCTCCAGCGGATCGGTGGCGTGCTGGGACACATCGACGTAGCGCGTATCCCAGAGCACCAGGCTCACCTCGACGGACGGGAGGCTGGCGAAGATCGCCGCCATGACCGAGCTATGAATCAGGCTGTCGGTCATGCTGCCGGACTGATCGACGGCCACGATGATGTGCCAGGGGCTCTTGTGCTTCTGGCGGTGCTTGTAGAAAACCCGGTCGATGATCAGCCGGTCCGAGTCTCGATCGTAATTCTTCAGGTTGCGCTGGATGGTGCGCTTCCAGTCGGTGTTGCGGAAGGTCGGCTTGGGGGGCCGCTGCTCCGGGTCAAATACCCCGTGGAGCGCCGAGTAACACTCGCTCTTGATCTTGTCGGCGAGCTGGGCGACCACGGCCTTGACCACGTCCCGGGCTGCCTCCAGCACCGGCCCCCGCATCATGTGCTTGAACTGCAGGATGGCCTTGAGCAGCTCCTCCGAAGGCTGGGCGCGCCGCAGGATCTCCGGGTCAGTGACCAGCTCGGTGAGACCGTAGCGGCTGAGCGCGTCGTTCTCCATGACGTGCACCGCTTCCTGGGGGAAGAGGTCACGGACCCGGTTCAACCAGGCAGGCACCGAGAGCCCCTTGGAGTCGCCTCCTCCGCTCTGGCGGTGGGCCCGGTTGGCGTACTCCCGGTCGTACACAAACTCGAGGGGGATATCCATCTGGCGAGCCTCCGCGAAGAGACCCCCGAGGCCCTGCGCCCCGCCCAGGGCCCCGGACGCCGCCCGCCCCCGTAGCTGATCAAACCCCAGCTGATCGTCGGAGAATCGCCCCAGGATCAGGCGCCACCGCATCGCTTGCTCGACCTGATCCTGGTCCAGCGGTTGCTCGTCGCTCTCGGTCTCTGGTTGTTCGCTCATGATTGCCCTCGCCGTGGCCTCAGCACCACTCGGCCAGCACCTTCGTCACCTTGTCGTCGGCCTCCCCCCCGAGCCGCGCGAGGGCGTCGGGGATCGGCTCATCGCGCGAGGGGGCCTGGCTCAGCCCCATGTCCTCGCTCACCTTGGCGGAGATCCGGTCGATCTCGGTCGGGATGAACTGGGTGAACGCGCGGCGCAGATCCGGCAGCAGGATCTTGAAGGTCGCCCAGTCCAGGTTGCGGATGATCTCGCTGATCGCCTGGAGAAGCCGCGGGCTGCTCATCACGATGCTCTTGGAGCTCAAGAAGAGCCCGTCCAGGAAGGCACCGGCCTGCAACACACGCTCCGCCGTCCCCATCAGGTAGCCGTTCAGCTCGCGAGAGACCGCGCGCTCGCTCGTGGCGCCGAAGGAGAAGAGCACGCCGTACCCCATGCCCCGGATCGCCGGTGAGCCCTCCTGATCCGCGACGGTCTCCGCCAGCTTCTCCGCCAGAAGCTGCCGATCCAGCCGCTGCGCCTCGAAGGTCAGGGTGATGCGCACCAGCGTCTGGAGATCTTCCATGGTCTCCTTCAGGTGCTCGGGCTTGGTGTTCCGGATCCCCGGCAGCAGCAGGCACGATTTGTTGAACAGCGCGACCACGCTCCGCAGCACCCGGTCCTGGAGCTGCGGGGCGATGCTGTCCCGGTAGCTGAGCAGGACGACGAAGTTGTTGAGCGCCTTGACCAGGCTGCCGAACAGCGAATCCTCGACGATCGCATCCTCGACGCTGCCGAGAAGATCCTGGAAGACATCGAGGAGCATCATCTGCGCGCTCTGGAGCAGCAGGGCCGTGGACTCCTTGGCCTGCCCCTTGACCCGCAGCGCCCGCTCCCGCAGCAGGCCTCCCGCCGCGTGGGCCACCGAGGCGCCGCGGTCCGATAGCTCCAGGAGCCGATCATCTACCTTGACCCCCCACTGGACCCCCCAGGTCTCGGTGATCAGATCCATGCCCTCGCCGGTGGCGATGTTTGGCCCCTTGTAGTGGCGCGCCGGCGCGTTCCAGCCCCCGCCGTCGAGGGAAGAGAACATCGGGATCTCGAGGAAGCTGCACTGGTGCAGGAAGGCCGACTTGAAGCGGTGCTCCTCCTGCTTCCCGATGTCGCAGCGGACGTCCTTCTTCACGCCGGTGATGTCCAGCTTGTGCTGCTTGCAGAGCGCATAATAGTCACGGATCAGCGGCGCCTGGCCGGCCTGCGGCGTCACCCGACCCAGCCGGTTGCCCACCAGGATGTCGCTGGTCGCCCGCTGCACCTCGGCGCCCCGCATCCGGTGATCCCCCTTGATGTAGGTCATCTGGATCGCATCCTGGAGATCATCCAGGGTGATCTGCGCGTTGCGCCGCAGCACCGCGAGGTTCCGGGCGACCTGGTAGGCCCCCACGCTGTCGGCGGTGCTGACCCCCTCCTTGTAGTCGCGTGCCTTGCGCATCACCTCGATCAGCAGCTGGATGGCGGCCGCGTTGAAGGGCTCCGGTGAGCCCGCCTGGATGGCCTCCCAGACCGTCTGGCCGTAGGCCGGCAGCCGGTTGAGATGGTAGAGCCCCGCCAGCGCCTGGAACGAGTGTCCGGTGAGCAAGGTCTCGAGGTTCTTGTCCGCCTTCAGCTTGGGCCTTTGCCCCCTGGTGAAGGGCAGGGCGACCGAGTGAAAGGCGCCGGTCACCACGACGATCTTCCCCTCGGGCTTCTCCTTCAGGACGGCGTCGATATGGTGCCTCATCAGGGCCTCTCGCAGCAGCGTCCCGTCGGCCTCCAGGCTCGCCTCTCCGCCGCCGGAACGCCGCGCGCAGGCGGCGAAGGTGAGCACCAGCCGCTGGAACCCCTCGGTGTCGAGGTGCTGGCCGAGGACCTCGAAATTGGCCTCCCAGAATTCCTCGAAGGACCGCCGCCGCTGCCTGCGCTGGAGCGCCTCGAAGTAACGGTTCTCCGCCAGGTGGCGGTCGTCCACCATGCGGGTGTGCTCCCGCCGCGGGACGTGATGGTACGGGATGGTCGCCAGCAGGGGCGCGTCGATGAACCGCGTGAGCGCCCCCACCTCCTGCGCCGCCTTCATCGCCGCGTACTCCGGCGCGTACTCGGTGAACGGCCACCAGGACCGGTACCGCGCCGGGATGTTCTCGTCCGGGCTCAGCTTGCCGTTGAGCCCGAACTGGTTGTCCTTGTCCACGTACGACGAGAAGATCGTGAACGGGGGCCGCGTGTCCTCGTGCACCATGTACTGGATCAGGCCCATCGCGTCCTCCGGGCCCTCGATCAGCACCGCCACCGGGCGCTCCCTCCGGATCAGCTCTCTCACATGGAACGCGCAGGCCGGGCTGAAATGTTTGACCCCAAAATAAACGACCCGCTCGTCCAGCAAGATGTGCTCGACGAGGCCAGGGATGTCGAGGCTCTCCGGGTCAACAGGCCCTTTCTTTGCCTTGCGAGGCGCCTTCTTCCTGGGCGCCTCCGCGTCTCCAGCGGGGGCCTCGGCGGCGACCTCTGCGGGCGCCGCGGCCTCGCTGGGCCCGCCCTCGGGGGTGGGCCCTTCCGCGGTGGGAGACGCCTCCGCAGGGGCTTCCTTTTTCTTCCGCGCCCTGGGCTTCCTGGCCGTTTTCTCCGGGACAGTAGGCTCTTCGGAAGGGTCTACCGCCGCGGCAGTGGCCGCTGTTTCCGTGGGGGCGATGGTGTCATCCACCGGGCTCGCGGGCGGCGCGGGGGGCGGCTCCGGGGTGGCAGCCTGGGGGTCGATCGCGCCAGGGTCTGCCGGCGAGGTCGGATCGGGGGCCTGGGGCGGGGAAGGGGCCTTCTTGCGGGGCATGGGCCTCGGCTCACTTCAGGAAGTTGCGGGCCTTGTAGTAAGCCTTCCAGAGGCCAATTTCCTTGTTGGCCCGGGGCTTGACGGCGATCTCCCAGTAGTTCTGGAGGATCTTGATGTCGTCCTTGTTCTCCTTGACGACGGCGCCGGCCATGTTGATGACGACGTGCTCGGGGTCGACGGTGCCCTTGCCGAAGAAGCTGGCAAAGAGGGCCGAATGGAGGCCGACGCTGACCGCCTCGGCGGTGGACATCACACCGGAGCCCCGGTCGATCTTCACGCCGTCGAGGGTGTGACCCTGGCGGATCTCGTGGAAGGTGGTGACCAGCAGCTCCAGCACCTGGTCCCCGATCCTGGTCTTGTCGGCGGGGGTGCCCGCGAGCATCGAGGTCACCTGGTTACGGACGATGTTGATCTCCTCGTTGAGATCTTCCACGGGCATCACCGTCTCGAAGTTGAAGCGGCGCTTGAGGGCGCTGGACATCTCGTTGACGCCGCGGTCGCGGGTGTTGGCGGTGCCGATGATGTTGAAGCCACGCTGCGCCAGCACGACACCTGCGTCGCCCAGCTCGGGCACGATCATCACCTTGTCGCTCATGCTGGAGAGCAGGGTGTCCTGGACCTCATGGGGGGTGCGGGTGATCTCCTCGAAGCGAACCAGCATGCCGTCGCGCATGCCGATGTAGAGCGGCCCTGGCACCAGCGCCTCGGGGCAGGGGCCCTTGGCGAGGAGCAGGGCGTAGTTCCACGAGTACTTGATCTGATCCTCGGTGATGCCCGCGCTGCCCTGGATCGTGAGCAAGCTGTTGCCGCACACCGCCGCCGAGAGGTGCTCGGAGAGCCAGCTCTTCGCGGTGCCGGGCTCGCCCACCAGCAGCAGCCCCCGGTCGCTGGCCATCGTCACGATGGCGCGCTGCACCAGGATGTCGTCGCCATAAAATTTCTTGCTGATGACGATCGAGCGGCTCTCCTTGCCATCCTGGTAAGAGAGCTCCTTGCCCTGGCTACCGAGGATGAACATCTCGACCATGCGGGGCGACAGGCGCCAGCCGGGCGGCTTCGGGTCCTTGTCGTTGGCCTGAAGGGCAGCTAGCTCGGCGGGGTACCGCTGTTCTGCGGGCAATCGAAGGGCGTCAGCCAAGGAACATCTCCGTGGGGTTGGTTGCGAGCGCGCATCCTAGCCGACACTCGTGGCCCCAGGGTACCCCGTCGATCAGCTCTCCAACCCGGCCGCCTCCAGCGTCAGCTTGCTGCGCACCCGGTCCAGCAGCTGGAACAATCTGGCGGGATCATCCCCCGCCCAGTCCCTCATCACCTGGGCGGCCCGCACCGCCTCCTGGAGGTACGGGATGAGCGCCGTCAGATCCGCCCGGATCTTTGCCGCGTCCGCCGGCTTGAACGACCGCGCTGCCGCGGAAAAATCGCTCCAGTCCATCGGTAGCACCGGCGGCAAGGCCAGCCGGTTGCTCGCCTCCCACGGGCCGTTCTCCTCCGTGTGCAGCATCCGCGCCTCCGGCGGTTTCCGGGGCAGCCGCGCCAGCTCGATGGTCACCCGCTCCTTGCGAGCAAACAGCAGGGCGTCGCACCACAGCCGGATCAGATCCGCCACCCGCTCGTACAGCTTGAGCTGGTACCGATCAAAGTTCCCCCGGGGCCCTTCCGCGTGGCGCACCGCGGCGTGGGCCAGCAGCAGCACGTTCATCTTCCGGGTCCGCACCAGCATCTCCAGGGCCCCCAGAAGGCCACGCCACTGCTGCACCACCTCCGCATAGCCCTTCCCGTAGGCGATCGCGTCGATGCTCGTCACCCCCGCCAGCTTGCAGACATGCTCGTTGCAGAGGGGTTCAAGCCAGTCCAGCGTGTCGATCACCAGCGTCTCGTAGCTGTGCTCCTCGTGGGTCAGAACCCGGATCGCCTCCAGCACATCCACCCAGCTCTTTGCCGTCGGGAACCTGTCCACCTCCAGGTGTGCGATCCCGTCTTCGGCGCACAGAAAGACCGGGCTCGGTGCCTGCGAGGCGAAGGTCGACTTCCCCACGCCCTCCACCCCGTACAGGACGACGCGCTGCGGCCGCAGGGCCGGGGCCTTGCGGGGGGAAGGAGCAGGGGTCGGGAGCGCTGTGGACTTCAGGGACGTGGCGAGCATGGCGAGCACCTCGTCACTGGAACCTAGCTCCGCCCTCGCCCTCCGCATCCGTGCAGTGAGACATTCTATGTCCTCTATGGAAATTCAGGGGAGTGGCTGGAAGGCGCCAGGGCCGTGGAGGGCGAGGTAATCAGGGCGCGGTCCGGGGCAGGTCGGGCGCAGGCGGCAGGAGGCGCAGGAGGGGAGGTAGGAGCCACCCTCGAAGGGGGAGCGCTGCAGGAGAAAGGGGCGATCGGAGGGATCGACGACGACGAGGCGCCAGTCGGCGGCGGGGCGAAAGAGGGGGGCGAGGTCAGGAGGGAGGAGGCACCAGGGGGTATGGAGGCTCTCCAGGTGAACAGAGAGGGCCTGGCAGCGGAGCAGAGCCTGGCGCAGCGGTTCGACGAGCGCCTGGGGGGAGGGGACCGCCTGGCCCACGGAGGGGTCGTCGCTATCGAAGGCCGAGAGGAGCCAGAGAGAGAAGGAGCGAAGGCCGCGGCGCGCGTAATGCTCGAGGGTGTCCGCGAGGGTGGGGAGCGAGGGGAGGGTGAGGAGCACGTCGCCCGCCAGATCAAGGGAGGACGAGGTCAGGCCGTCGAGGGCCTGCTCGAGCAGGGCATGGGAGCCCGGGGCCCGGGAGAGATGATCGTGAAGCTCTGGATCGAGGGATTTCAGGTTGAGCCGCAAGGCCGTCAGCCCCGCGTCCAGGAGCGCGGCGCGGTAAGGGGCGTAGGCCAGGCGCATGCCGTTGGTCTGCACCAGGCGGCGAGGGAACCCGAGGGCCCGGGCGGCCCGGAGCAGCGCAGGGAGCTCGGGGCGCAGCGTGGGCTCGCCGCCTCCGAACCAGACCCCTTCGACGCCCGAGGTCCGGGCCTGCTTCATGCGAGCGAGGGCGCGCTCCGGTGCAAGTTGCTCCTCGCCACCCGCGCAGGCGCGGCAGCCGAGGCACCGCAGGTTGCAGCGATAATCCAGGGCCAGTTCTAGCCAGCGGGCGCCGGTGAAGGGGGAAGGATTCATCGATCGGGAAAGGCATCCACCAGATCCTCGTACACGGCAACGTGCGCCGCGATGCTCCGGGTGATCTCCCGGTGGTACCCGCCCCCCAGGGTCACCACCAGGGGCACCCCGAGGCGGCGAGCCAGCGCGTACACCGATCGGTTGCGCTGCCGCGTCCCTTCCAGCGAGAGCGCCAGGCGCCCGAGGGCGTCCCCCGCCAGCACATCGACGCCGGCCTGGTAGATCAGCAGCTCGGGCTGGAAGCCCTCCACCTGCTCCAGCGCCGGCTGCAGCGCCTTCAGGTACGCGGCGTCCTCGCAGCCGTCTTCGAGCCCCACGTCCAGCGAGCTGCGCTCCTTGCGGAAGGGGTAATTCTTCTCCCCGTGCAGGGACAGGGTGAACACCTCCGGATCGCCGCTGCACAGGGCGGCGGTGCCGTTGCCCTGGTGCACGTCCAGGTCGATGACCGCGACCCGCTGCAGCCCGTGGTCCCGGCGGGCCACGGCGATGGCGACGGCGATGTCGTTGTACACGCAGTAGCCTTCGCCGCGATCCCGGAAGCCGTGGTGCGTGCCCCCCGCCAGGTGGCCCGCTGCGCCCTGCGCGCAGGCCCAGGCGAGCGCCGTGAGCGTGCCCCCCACGCTGCGGCGGGCTCGCTCCGATAGCTCCTCCGAGAGGGGGAACCCCAGGCGACGGGCGAGCCTGGGCTCCAGCGTCTGCTCCTCGATCGCCAGGGTGTACCCGGGGTCATGGATCAGACGGATGTCCTCCAGCGAGGCCCGCCCCGCTCGCTGCATCAGCCCCTCGTGTCGCGGCGCCAGCTGGTCGTAAATCTTCCGGTACTTGCCGATGGGAAACCGGTGCCCGGAAGGCAAGTTTGAGCTCAAAAGATTCTCGGAGTAAACAAGCTTCATCGAGGCCCGGGGCGCAGGGAGGCGAGGCGATCGACGGCGGCCTGCAGGGTCTCCTGGCGCTTGCAGAAGACGAAGCGAACGTAGCCCCGGCCGTGCTCGGTGTTCTCGTAGAAGGCCGAGGGGGGGATGGCGGCGACCTTGATCTGCTCGGTCAACCAGCGGCAAAAAGAGACGTCATCGTGACCCGGGAAGGCGCCGAGGCCGGCGCAGAGAAAGTAAGTCCCCTGGGGGGGGTGCACCTCGAAGCCCGCAGAGCGCAACGCCCCCGCGAGAAAATCGCGCTTCTGGCGGTAAGAAGCGCGAAGCTCGTCGTAGTAAGAAGGGGGGGCATCGAGGGCAGCGGCGGCGGCGATCTGGAGCGGGGTGGGGGCAGAGAAGGTGAGGTACTGGTGAGCGAGCCGCAGCGCCGAGGCGAGGGGGCGATCCGCGGCGGCCCAGCCGATCCGCCAGCCGGTGGCCGAGAAGGTCTTGCTCAGGCTGGAGAGCGTGACAGTGCGCTCCCGCATGCCAGGGAGCGAGGCCATCGGGGTGTGCTGCCCCTCGTAGACCAGGTGCTCGTACACCTCGTCGGAGAGGCAAAGAACACCGTGGTGAGCGCAGAGCGCGGCGATCTCCTCCAGCTCTGCCCGCGAGAACACCTTGCCGCCCGGGTTGTGCGGGTTGTTGAGGATGAGCAGCCGGGTTCGCGGGGAGAACGCGCGGCGGAGCTGGCCGAGATCGAAGGTGAAATCAGGGTAACGGAGGGTCACCACCCGGGGGATCGCGCCGGCCATGTGCACGCTGGCGCGGTACGAATCGTAGAAGGGTTCAAACAGGATCACCTCGTCCCCGACGTCACAGAACGCCTGCACGGTGGCGAAGATCAGCTCGGTGGCGCCGCACCCCACCACCACCTCCTGCTCGGGATCGTAGCGCAGCCCGTGGCGTCGCCCGATGTCCTCCGCGATGCGCGCCGCCAGCTGCAGGACCCCGGCCATCCGGCCGTATTGATCGTGGCTGGACCCCACGGCATCGAGGGCCGCTTTCCGGAGAAAATCGGGGGCATCCCAGTCGGGAAAGCCCTGCGCAAGGTTGATCGCCCCATGCTCCTGGGCGAGCCGGGTCATCTCGGTGAAAATGGTCGTGCCGTAGCCTGCGAGGCGTCGGGTCGAGGGAGCGGTCATGGCGGTGGACAAGATCACCTCCGGGGCTGATCGAGAAGAGGGGCCGCGTGGCAGGGAATCAAGGAGGTCACCTTCCCCTCCTGTACCTCGAACAGGCGAGGGCTCAGCCCCCGGGGGGTCACGCCGCGAAAATGCTCGTCACACAGCGCTCCGAGCTGCTGCATCGCCTCCGGACCGGGCGCCGCCGCGAGGAGCAGATCGTGCCTCGGGATGCCCACGAGCAGCCGGCGGGCCTGCAGTCGATCCTGGATCTCGTAGAGGAACCTGGGAGAAAGAAGCCCCTCCGCCGCCATCACCCCCTGCGCCGCGACGATGGGGACGCCGCCCTGGTTCCGCTCTTCATAGGGAATTTCCATACGTTCCAGGTGAAAGGTCGCCTCGGCGAGGAGCTCATCGGTGACGGAGCGAGGGGTCTCGGGCTCCCGGAGCAGGGCGAAGCGAGGGGCCGCGGTGCCGAGGGTGATGGCGATCAGGGGGAGCTCGTGGTCCAGGCCCGGGAGCAAGGGGCGAACGTGGAGCAAGTCGACCGCGGAGGGGGAGGGGGGCAAGAGCAGAGGGAGCAGGGGTGCGGAGCGATCGACGGCGCCGCCAAGCAGGGGTTTGGCCGAGGGCTTGGTCGATGCGGCGCTGGAGGAGAGCGGCGCCACGCGGGGCCTCGGCGGGGGCGAGGGAGGAGCCGAAGGCGTGGCGGCAGCTGGGGGATCGAGCCGTGTGGGGGCCGCGGTCGAGCTGGAGGCGGCGAGGGAGGCGCGCTCGGTGGGGGCCTGGGCCAGCGAGGGTGGGGAAGGAGCGCCGGAGAACAACCAGCGGCTCGCCTCGGCCTGCTGATCGAAGCAGGCCAGGGGGATGCGGTGAGAGAACTCCGTGGAGAGCTCTGCAAGCAGGCCCACCAGCGACGCGGTTTGCCCCAGGGCCGTCGCCACCGTGAGCCGGCGGCAACCGGCGCCGAGAAGCCGACGAACGAACGCGATCAGGTGAAGCGCGTGGAGCTCGTCCAGCACCGGGACGCCCGTCATGTCCAGCATGGCCACGGTGACGCGGCCGGGTTCGAAGAAGGGATCAAGGTGAGGGTTGCGCAGCGCCTGACCGAGCTGGTCGTGAAAGAGCGCGCCGCTCAGGGCCAGGTACAAGGGGCCTTCCGGCAGCAAACGGACCCACAGATGAGGGGGATCCGAGAAATCGATGGCCATGGACACGAGGGCGCCACTGTACCTCACCTCGCGGGCAGGTCCGAGGGGGTCAGCCCTTGACGCCGCCGGAGGTGAGCCCCCCGACCAGGTGCTTCTGGGTGAGGTAAAACAGGGCCATGACCGGGATGGAAACCACCAGCGCCCCCGCGGCAAACCGGCCCCAGTCCGCGTCGTGCTCGCCCACGTACCGCGACAGCACCACCGGGAGCGTGAAGGCCTCCTCGCGCCCCAGGATGGTCGCCGCCAGGATGAACTCGTTCCAGGCGCTCATGAAGGCGAACAGGAACGTGACCGCGATCGCGGGCCTGGCCGCCGGCAAGACCACCCGCACAAAGGCCACCAGCCGGGTGGCCCCGTCGATCATCGCGGCTTCTTCCAGGTCCTTCGGGATGGTGTCAAAGGCGCCCCGGAGCTGGAAGATGGCGAAGGGGACGGAGGTCGAGGCGTAACAGACGACCAGGCCTGTCTTGGTGTCGAGGAGGTGGAGCGCGTTGAGGAGCAGGTAGAGGGGGATGGCGCTGGCCACGGTGGGGAACATCTGGGTGGCGAGCAGCAGGGCGGTGCCGTTCTTCTTGCCGACAAATTCGAAGCGTGAGAGCGCGTAAGCGGCGGGCAAGGCGAGCAGGCAACCGACGGCGGCGGTGGCCAGGGAGACCACGACGCTGTTGAGGAGCTGGCGGCCAAAGAGCCAGGTGCCTCCCGAGGTCGAGAGCACCACGCTGGACAGGTTGACCAGGGAGACGCTCTCGGGCAGCGGGATGGCGCGGGGGGCGGGGGCGGCGCTCTGCGGCGAGAGGGCCAGCGATAGCACCCACAGCACCGGGTAGAGCGCGAAGGCCACCCCCAGCACCAGCGCCACGTGGATCAGCGCGTGTTCCAGCAAGGTCCCCTGGCGCTTCATCAGACCCTCGCCCCGGTCAGCCGGTTGAGGGCCCGGGTCCCGCCGAAGAGCAGCAGGAAGATCAACACCGCGTAGGCCGCCGCGTAGCCCACCTGCGCGTCCCGGGTGAAGGCCCAGCGATACGCCTCCGACACCAGGATGTCCGTCGTGCCATCCGGGTCACCCCCGGAGACCAGGAAGACCACGTTGAACATATTGAACGTCCATACAGCGCCCAGGGCGACAGCGGGGAGGAGCACGGGCTTGATGAGGGGGAGGGTGACGAGCCGCAGGCGCTGCCAGCGGGTGGCCCCGTCGACCTCGGCGGCCTCGAGGACATCCTGGGGGACGGCGGTGATGGCGCCGAGGGTCACGACCATCATGAAGGGGAATCCGAGCCAGACGTTGGTCGCCAGGTTGGCGCTGAACGCGGTGGCGAAGCGGGAGAACCAGGCCACCGGCTCGGCCCCCAGGGCCATGAGGATTGCGTTGATCGCGCCAAATTGCCGGTGAAACATGCCCTTCCAGGCCAGGGCTGTCACGTAGGAAGGGACGGCCCAGGGGACGATCAGCAGCACCCGGTAGAGCGCCTTGAAGCGCAGCGTCGGGTGGGAGAGCAGCAGGCCGAAGAACAGACCGAGCAGCAGGTGCAGGCTCACGTTGGCCAGCGTCCAGAGCAGGGTCACCAGCAGGACGAGGTAGAAGGAACCGCTCGCCAGCAGCGGCCCCCCTCGCGCGGTGAGGATCTCGGCGTAGTGGGCCAGCCCGACGAAGCGCAGGGTGTCGCCTCTCCCTGCGAAGAAGGAAGTCCCGGCGCCCACGATGAGCGGGCCGATCACCAGCACGGTGACGGCGAGCAGCGCCTGGGCGATGTAAGCGTAGGCCGGGAGCGATCGACGGAGCTCGCCCTGGGCGGCGGCCTGGCGCCCCTCGCGCACCAGGTACCCGGCCCCCAGCAAGGTCAGCAGGCCCAGCAGCAGCAGGTAAGGGCCCGACGCGGCGGGGGCCGGGGGCGGCCGCCGTACATCGTCGAAGCGATGCGCCGCCTCGCGCAGCGCCACGTCCGCCGGCGCGTCCCCCCGGAGCACCTTGCGCAGCGCCCGGTCCGCCGGCTCGAAGGTCAGCCTCATCAGCGGGCTCGTGGGCATCGGGATCGCACCGTCCGCGGCCCTCGCGAAGGCCAGCAGGAACGGATCGCTGCGCTCGGCCTCCGACGGGCGGGCCCGGGCCGACACCGTCCTGCCCACCTGCGCCCGGATCTGCGCCGCGTCCTCCGAACCCAGGAACCTCGCCAGCTCCCTCGCCTCCTCCCCCGCCTGCGGCGTCAGGAACGCCGCCTCGACCGTCAGCAGGGGCTTCATCGGGCCCACCCCCCGCAGCGGCGGCAGCGGGATGACCCGGTAGCGCACCGACCCCTTCAGATCCCCCGCCGTCCATGGCCCTCCGATGGCCCCCGCCGCCTTCCCCGAGGAGAACAGCTCGTTCACCAGCGAGCCCGACGCCTCCTCGGGGATCTTCCCCCGGCGCGCCAGCCCCGCCACGTACTCCGTCGAGCGACGCCCGGCCTCGCTGTCCAGACCGTAGCTGCCGTCTGGCCCCAGCATCGCCCCGCCAAACGCCGACAGGAAGGGCGCATGCATGTACGCCGCCCCCGCCACGTGGGCCAGCGGCAGCACCCCGGGCCCCAGCGGCGCGTCCAGCAGCGCCTCCAGATCCGGCGGGTCCTGCGGGATCAGCTCGCTGTTAAGGTACAGCGCCAGGCACTTGCGTGATAGAGGGATTCCATACAGTTGCCCGCCGAGGCTCACCGCGTCGAGGGAGGCGGGGGCAAAGCCCGGGCGCTCCTCCGGGGGCAGGGCGCCTCCGGCCGGGGCGACCAGGCCACGCCGCTGGTAGTCGGCCACGCGCTCGTGGGCGTCGATGAACAGGGACGGTCCGTTGCCGGCGGGGATGGCGGCGCCCAGCTTGGACGCGTACCCCTCGAAGGGGACCGCCAGGGTCGTGACCCGGGTCTCCGGGTGGCGCTCCTGGAAACGCGCCAGGATGGCCCGGAGCGCCTCCTGCTCGGCGCCCCCCTCGCGGTACGCATGCCACAGGGTCAAATCGCCCGCGCGGGCCAGGGAAGGGGAGAGCAAGGCCAGCGCGGCGAGCAGCGGCAGCGAGAGGGGAGGCGAGGGGCGCATCCGGGGGTAATTCCAGATCGTACGGGACGATCGTCGTGCTGGTAAGCCCCGGGATCGCCTGCTCCACCGCGGCCCCCAGCTCGGCGTGGCTGCCCACCACCGCGATCACCAGGTTGTTCGGGTCGATTCGCCCCTGGATCGCCCTGTTGGCCGCCTTGCGCGAGACCGCCTTGATGCGCTCGACGTACCCCTCGTGGTAGCCCTCCGGCAGGTCGTAAAGCTCGGCTGTCATCCGCTGCTGCGCCCTCTTCTGCGCCGTGTCGATGTCGAACACATGGGAGCGGCTCAGGTAGCGCTTCACGAAGGCCAGCTCCTCCTTCTCGACCCCCTCCTGGTGCCACTGCTCCAGCAGCTCGATCAGCAACCCCAGGCAGGCCGGGGCGTCGCCGGCGGCGGGGGCTGCCCAGAGCGAGAAGAGTTCACGGTGTCTATCAAGACCCACGCGCGCATAGGCGCCGTAGGACCAGCCGCGTTTGACACGAACCTCCTGCATGAGGCGAGCGGTGAAGGTGCCGCCGAGGGCCGACGTGGCCACCTGGAGGGCGGTGAGGTCATCGTCGTGGGGGTGAGCCCCGAGGGTGCCCAGGTACATCTGGGTCTGGGTGCGGTCGGGCTTGTCGACGAAGACGAGGTGACGACCCGGTCTGGAGGCGGGCTCGCTGCAGCGGTCCTTGACCGGCTCGCCCTCGGGGAGCCCGGCGGTGGCGGCGGCGGCGAGGGCGCGTGCGCGCTTCTTGTCGACGTTGCCAGAGAAGACCATGAGGGCGTTGGCCTTGCAGAACACGCGCTCGTGGTGATTCCGGGCCTGCTCGGGCTGGATGGTGGAGACGGTGGAGAGGTAACCGCCGATGCGACGGTTGAAGGGGTGGGACCCGAAGACCTCGCGGCGCAGGGCGCGGCTGGCGAGGATCTGATCGTTGTCCCTGGACTCGACGATCTCGGCCTCGATCTCCCGCTGGAGCTTGCCCAGCTCGATGCCGTCGAAGGAGGGGCCAGCGACGAGCTTGCCGAGGAGCTCGGCCATGGGCTCGGCGTTGCGAGAGAGCACGGAGACGCTGACGGCGGTCCAGCCGAAGCTGGTATCGACGGAGAGCTCGGCGCCAAGGAGGTCGATGGCCTCCTCGATCTGCTGTGCGGAGAGGCCGCCGCCGCCGCGCCGCAGCATGCGGCCAGCGAGGCGGGCGAGCCCCTCCTGGCCCTGGGGGTCAAGGAGGGAGCCGGCCCGGAAGGCCAGCGACATGTTGACGAGCGGTACCGCCGCGCTCTCTTCCACGATGATCTTCAAGGCGACACCTGCCTCTCTCCGGTCAAATCTTCCTGCTCTGGGCCCTCTTCCCCCCCGTCTTCCCCGGCGAGCGAGGCCCGGACAAGGACCACGGAGCGGGCCTCCTTGACGAGGTAGCGGCGGGCCACGCGCCGCAGATCCGTGATGGTGACTCGCCGCAGCGCCTCCAGGCGCCGGAGGGCCCCCAGGGGGTCACCGAGCACGATCTCGTAGAACCCGATCTGCTCCGCTCGCCCATCGCAGCTCTCCATGCCGTGAAGCGCGCCCAGCTCGATCCGCGCCCGGGCCCGCGCCAGCTCGGCCTCCTCGACCGGATCCTGGCTCACGCGCTGGAGCTCCCGATCCAGGATCTCGAGCAACACCTCGGCCTTGACCCCGGGACGAGCGGTGACCCCGATGTCGTAGAGCCCAGGGTCACGGAAGGTCGAGACCCAGCCCCGGCAGTCCACCGCCGCCTCCGCGTCCTGCACCAGCGCCCGATGCATGCGCGAGGCCCGGCCCCCGAACAGGATCTCGTTGAGCACCGACAGCGCCACGTGATCCGCGTCCCCCAGCGCCGGCCCCCGGTAGCCCACCTGGATCTTCTCCGTCTCCGTGGGCTTCTCCACCTCGACCCGCCGCTCCCCCTGCTGCGGCGGCTCTGGCCTCACGTCCTCCACCGGCAGCCGCGCCGCCTCCATCGGCCCGTAGCGCCGCTGCACCTCCGACAGCAGCTCCTCCCGGTCCACGTCCCCCACCACCACGAGCACCGCGTTGTTCGGCGCGTAGTAGGTCCGGTAGAACTCCTCGCAGTCTTTTGTAGAGAAGTTCTGGATATCCTCCATCCAGCCGATGGTGGGCCACCCGTAGCCGTGGCGCTCGAAGGCGGTCTTGTAGAGCAGCTCGGCCACGGCCCCGTCCACGTCGTCCTCGACCCGCTGCCGTCGCTCGTTCGATACCACCTCCTTCTCGCTGACCAGCTGGGGCTCCCGCAGCACCAGCCGGGCCATGCGGTTCGCCTCCAGCCGCACCACCAGGGCGAGCCGATCGCTCGGGACGTTCTCGTGGTAGTAAGTCCAGTCCACCCAGGTCGCGGCGTTCGACTCGGCGCCGCACTCCTCCAGCTTCCGGTCGAACTCACCCTTCGGCAGGCCCTCGCTCTCGTTGAACATCAGGTGCTCGAACAGGTGCGCCAGACCCGTCTTGCCCGGGCGCTCGTGCCGCGAACCCACCGCGAACCACGTCTGGTAGCTGAAGACCGGCGCCCCGTGATCCACCAGCAGCAGCACCTGGAGCCCGTTGCCCAGCCGGTAACGCTCCAGGTGTTGACCCCCTCCCCAGGGTAGCACCTCGACCTGCTCGACGCGGGCGGTGTCAGGCTTGCCTTCGTTGAGCAGATCCAGGTCAATGTTGACCGGATCGCCTCTCCTCTTCTTGTCTCTGGACGGCATCCCTCGTTCCCTACCAGACAGTTGCCTGCTTGCACCACCCCCGGCGCCGGACCCCTTCCGGCGGGCTAGCGCGAGGCTCCGGCGAAGGAAGATGCACGGAGTTTCCATACAACCAGCAGGGCCTCGAGGAAGATGCGCCCGTTCATCTTGGAGCGCCCCACCCTGCGATCCACGAACACGATGGGCACTTCCTGGACCCGGAGGCCACGCCGGAGCGCGCGGAAGGAGGTCTCGATCTGGAAGGAGTACCCGTTGGAGCGGAGGGTCTCGACGTCGATCTTCTGGAGGGCTCCCCGGGTGTAGCCCTTGAACCCGCTGGTGAGGTCGCGCAGGGGCAGATCGAGGGCGAGGCGGGCGTAGAGAGAGCCCCCGCGAGAGAGCAGGTGACGCCCGGGGCCCCAGCCCTCGACGCGACCTCCGGGGATGTTCCTCGACCCCACGACCACGTCCGCCCCCTCCTCGAGGGCGGCGAGCAGCGCCGGCAGGTGCTCGGGGGCGTGGGACAGATCCGCGTCCATCTCGAAGAGGTAGCGGTAGCCCCGGGCGAGCCCCCAGCGAAAGCCATCGACGTAGGCCAGCCCCAGGCCCCGGGGCCCGCGGCGGCAGAGCACATGGATCCGCGGATCTGCCTCGCTCAGCGAGCGGGCGAGGCGTGCTGTACCGTCCGGCGACTGATCATCGACGACCAGCACCTCGGCCCAGGGGATGACCGCCAGGACACGCTGGATCGTGGTGGGCAGGATCTCCGCCTCGTTGAAGGTCGGGAGCACGATGAGCAGGGGGGCAGGCAAGGGAAGCTCCGGGCCATCGGGGCCTAGAACGAGGGCGAGAGGCTGTCCATCCCGGCCGCAGCGGGGGCGCGAGGGAAGGGGAAGATGTGACAGAAATTTGGCCCTCGCGGTGGGCTTTCTTATGGTCCGCCGGTGCGCTTTGTCTGGCCGATCCTTGCGAGTCTCTTCGTGGCTACCCTGAGCTCCGGGGCGCGAGCTGCCTCCGAGCGTGTCTCGGTCAGCGTGCGCCAGGCGCGGCTGGCCCGCGGGGTCTACGTGGCTCCTGTCCGGGGCGGCGGGCACAAGAAGCTGACGCTGGAGCCGACCCTCCAGGCGACCGCGGAGCGCCTGCTCGCCAAGGCCCGACCCCACGAGGGGGCCATCGTGCTGAGCGACGTGCGCACCGGCAAGATCCTGGCCTGGGCGAGCCGGGGGGGCGGGGACGTCGTGGCGACGCCGATGGCGCCCAGCGCCAGCGTGTTCAAGGTGGTCACCGCCGCGGCGCTCCTGGAGAGCCGCAGGGTCTCGCCGGCGACGCGCCAGTGCTACGCCGGCGGAGAGCACGGCATCGAGGCAGAAGACCTCCACGACGATCGCTCCCGGGATGACCGGTGCACCACCCTGGGCGATGCCCTCGGCCACAGCGTCAACCTCGTCTTCGCTCGCATGGCCCTCAAGCACCTCAAGCCCGCTGACCTCCGGGAGACCGCGGAGCAGCTCGGCATCGGCGCCGAGATCCCCATCGACATCCGGGTGCCCCGCAGCCAGCTCCGCATCCCCGAGGACGAGCTGGGCTTCGGGCGCGCCGCCGCCGGCTTCTGGAACGGGAAGATGTCGGCGCTATCGGCTCTCTTTTTGATGCACACCATCGCCAACAAGGGGGAACGGGTACCGTTGACCTTGCTCGACGACGACGAGCACCCCGAGTTCGAGCTGGGCCGCGCGGTCCGTGTCTCCACCGCCAACACCCTGGTGCGCATGCTCGAGGTCACCACCAGGAGCGGCACCAGCGCCAAGGTGTTTCACGATGAGGATGGTCGCAAGGTGTTCCCTGGCATGAACGTCGCCGGCAAGACCGGGACCCTCATCGGCGGCAAACCCACCCGGATGTTCTCCTGGTTCGCCGGCTTCGCACCCTCCCGCCACCCTCGCGTCGCCATCTCCGTGATGCTCGCCAACGATGTCAAATGGTGGACCAAGGGCAACGCCGTCGCTCGCGAGATGCTCGAGGCCTACTTTGAGCACGAAAAAGCTCGCCGTTGAGGACGGCTGTCCTCAACGTTTGTGCCCCCGCTATCCCGGATCTCACGGCTTTTATCGGGCTTCCCCTTGCGGCATGTCCCGTGCTTTAAGCCCCGACGAACCAAGGACTCTATGGAGCCGATGAACATGCGTACTCCCCTTCGCCTTTCCATCTCCCTCTTTGCTGCTTGTCTTGCCCTCGGCGCCTCCTCCCAGGCCCTCGCTCAGCAGGAGATCCCGAAGGGGACCCAGGCCCAGAGCAAGGCGACCACCGGCACCACCGATATCAACACCGACAAGTTCCAGACCGCCGAGAAGGCGGATGAATCCAAGGACGCCACCGAGCTCTCGCTGTCCGCTGGTGGGCTCCAGTCCACCGGTAACGCGCGCCTGCTGGCCCTCACCTCCGCCACCAAGTTCCGCCTCCGCCGCGATGACCACCAGTTCCGCGCTGCCCTCGCCGGGAACTACGCGCAGAACACCCCCGCCGGCCAGGACAAGGCCGAGGAGTCGGTCCGTAACATCCAGGGCCTCACCCGCTACGACTACTTCCTCGGCGACGTGACCCTCTTCACCTCCGCCCAGGGCCGCCACGACAAGTTCCAGGGCCTCGCCTTCCGCCTCCAGGTCGACCCCGGCGTCGGTTACACGATCATCAACAAGAAGGCCCAGCTGCTCTCCATCGAGCTTGGCTACGACCTCCTCCACGATATCCGCCTCGACGACGCCCGCGTCCCCCTCGACGCCAACAAGAACGAGATCCGCAACCCCGACGGCTCTCGCAACTTCATCACCCCCAAGACCCGCACCGTCCACTCCGGGCGCCTCGCGGTCAGCTACGAGCATGCCCTCTCCGAGACCAGCAAGCTCACCGCCGGCCTCGAGTTCCTCCAGGGCCTCAGCGACACCAAGCTGTACCGCCTCAACGGCGACGTGGCCCTCACCACCAAGATCTTCGACGCCCTCGCCATCTCGTTCTCCTTCTCGAATCGCTACGAGAGCAAGCCCGTCCCCGGCAAGGAGAAGCTCGATACGATCTCCGCCGTCTCCCTCGTCTATACCTTCCTCTGAGCGCCGACTTCGCGGAGGCGCCCCACCTCACCACCCCCGGTGCCTCCGTGTTCTTCCTCCTCTCCAAGAGCCTCGACGTCCTCCTCAGCCCCCTCTGCTGGGCCCTCTTCCTGGTCTCCCTCGGCTCCCTCGCGCCACGCCTCCGCCGCCCTCACCTCGCCCGCCGCCTCCGCTTCTCCACCCCCGCGGGCTTGCTTCTCTTGTATATATTTTCCATAGATCCGGTGTCCAACGCCCTCTGGCGCGCGACCGAGGCCCCGCCGCTGACCAGCTTTCGCGGCGAGGGCGGCTACGACGCGGTGATCGTCCTCGGCGGCATGCTCGACGATCGCGCCATGGCCACCTTCGGGCGGGCTTCCTACAACGACAACGTGGACCGGCTGCTCGCCGCTCACGAGCTGCTCAGGGCGGACAAGGTGCGGTTCGCGCTCCTCTCTGGCGGGGACGGGGACCCGGCGCCGGGCAGCACGGACGAGGCCCTGGTCCTCAAGAAACAGCTGGAAGCATGGGGGGTCGATCCAGCCAGGCTGCTGGTCGAAAGCAAGAGCCGCAACACCCGGGAGAACGCGGTGGAATCAGCGGCGATCTGGCGCGAGCGCGGCTGGTCCCGGGTGCTGCTGGTGACCAGCGCCTTCCACATGCCCAGGGCGCTTGGTTGCTTCCGTGCCCTGGGCCTCGAGCCGGATACCTGGGCCGTGGATCTGCGTTCGGATCAGGTGCCCCGGGGGGTCGTCGATCTGCTGCCGCGCACGCGCTCGCTGCACATGAGCTCCGCTGCGCTGCGAGAGCTGGCGGGGCGCCTGATCTACCGTGCAAGAGGCTACACCCGTTGACCCTCGAAGGCCTCCCGCAGGAAGGGGGGGAAGCGCCGGGGGATCAGGGTCGGCCCCACGCAGGCCAGCAACGTTTCGCCCTCGCAGAGCAGCTCATCGCTGCCGCTCTGCACCCGGAAGATGCGGTACGCAAAGCGCACGCTGGCCCCCTTGAGCTCGGCGACCCAGGTGTCGATGCGCAGCTCGTCGTCGAAGCGAGCGGGCTTGCGGTAGCGCAGGTGAGCCTCGACCACGGGGAGCTGGATCCCTTCCCAGCGATCGAAGGTGGCGCCCCGGCTCTTGAACCAGGCGACGCGGCCGACCTCGAAGTACTGGAGGTAATTCCCGTGGTGGACGATCCCCATCAGATCGGTCTCGCAGAATCGAACGGTCAGCGGGGTGCGCTCCAGGAGCGGTTCGGTCATGGCGGGGTGGTTCCCTCGGTTGGGGTGGGGCGAAGCAAGATCTCCATGAGGGTCGTCTCGATGCCACACTCGCCGCGGGTGGCCGCCAGGGAGCGATCGTAGGTCTCGAAGCCGGTACCCTCGATCTTCAACTCCGCGGCACCATCGGTCCAGAGCTGGCACGACACGCCCTCCAGCTTGTCCGCCGTCGTCCCCACCGGGATCAGCGCACAGAAGAGCACCTGCGGCGAGGGCCCCGGGGCGTTCGTCAGGAAGGTTTCTTCACCGTTTCCACCGTAACGCACCGCGATCCTGGTGTCCGGAGCCAGCAGGCCCCCACCCTCAGCCTTCACCTGCACCCGGAACGCCGGGCTGGGCCCCGGGCAGGTCGGCGCAGGCTCGGGCTCGCAGCCGGCGTACAGCATCATCAGCGGGAGAAGGGAGAGCGTTCGCATCAAGGGATCTGTTCCCGCGGGCCTATACGATGTTTTCTCGGGTCGTGCCACTCACGCGTCCCTCGCCCTCCGGCCCTTCCCCCCCGAGGCGCACCGTGAAAGGTTGAACATCATGAGGACCTTCGCCTTCGTCACCGACCTCCATTTTGGCCCTCTCGCCTCCTTCGAGGGCAAGCTCCGCAAGCTCTCTCACGAGGCTCCCGCGCTGCTGCACGGGGTGATCGAGCGGCTGCGGGCCGAGGAGCACCTCGACCTCCTGGTCAACCTCGGCGACGACATCGAAGACGAGGGGCCCGCGCTCGATCGCGCCCGGTACCTCGACTGCCAGCGGATCCTCCGATCTGCCCCCTGCCCGGTGCTCAACGTGGCCGGTAACCACGACACCGTGCACCTCTCGATCGAGGACCTCAACGAGGCCTGGGGGCGCCGCGGCCCCCTCTACTATTCGCTAGACCTCGGCGAATTTCACCTCGTCGTCCTCCACACCGTCGAGCGCAAGGATCAGGACGTCCGCATCGATCCGGGGCAGCTCGAGTGGTTGCGCGAGGACCTGGCCCGAACCTCCCTCGATACGCTGGTCTTCATGCACCACAGCGCCTCCGAGCAGGATCTCGGCGATGCCCGCTGGTTCCACAAGGCGCCTCACCTCGCCCTGGTCCGCGAGCGCGCCCAGCTCCGCCAGATCCTCCTGGAGAGCCGCAAGGTGCGCGCCGTGTTCAACGGCCACGTGCACCGCAATCACCTCGATCTGATCGACGGCATCCCCTACATCACGATCCAGAGCCTCATCGAGAACCTCGACGACGACGCTCCAGGTCGCCCCGCAGCGGCCCATGCCATCGCCCGCATCGATGCCCACCGGCTCGTGATCCGCGTCCACGGCCAGGACCCGGCGCGCTACCAGATCGAGCACCGTCGGCCCTGATCTCCTGTGGTAGGGTGCCCCGGCCATGCGCCGTGTTCTGGCCCTCCTCCTTCCTCCCCTCGTCGCCTGCGCCTCCTCCCCTTCGCCCAGACCGGCCCCCGACCTCCCTTCTCCCGGAGGGGCTCCCTCGTCCTCATCCTCTGCCTCTGTCACGCCAAGAGGGTCCAGGAATACCCCCTCCCTCGACGCCGAGGTCGGTGCCCTCGACGCGAAGCAGGTGAAGAAAAACTTCGAGGCCATCCTCAAGAAGTCGGAGGCCTGCCAGGAGGATCTCCGCAAGAAGGACCCCCGGCTTGATTTCCTCGCCGGTGACCTCCGCATCGAGCTCCGCATCGGCGAGGACGGGCGTGTGCTCTCCGCCGCCTTGCCCAGCTCCAGCGTCGGTGATCTTCGCCTCGAAACCTGCGTGCTCGACGCGGCCAGAGCCCTCTCCTGGCCCAGGCCCGAGGGTGGTCGTACCGGCCTTGCCTCCAACGAGATGCATTTCCCCATGAAGGGCGACCGCGAGCCAACCCCCTGGGCCGCGGACAAGGCTCAACCCACCCTCGCCCGTGCCCCCCTGCAGCCCTGCGCCGCCAGGGGGGCCGTCGAGGTCACCGTTTACATTGATACCGATGGCAAGGTCATCGCCGCCGGGGCCAGCGCCCCGGATCCGGAGCGACCTGAAACCGCGACCTGCGTCGTCAAGGCCATCCAGGGCCTCCAGTTCCCCTCCCCGGGGAGCTGGCCCGCCAAGGTCACGGTCCCTCTCCGCTGAACGCTTCCCCTCGCTCCGCGTCCAGCGTCCAGCGCTGCCCCAGCACCACCGGCTTGTTCCGCGCACCGTGACCCACCGGCGCCCCCAGCAGCACCGGCACCCCCAGCGCCCCGAGCCGCTCCCCCAGCACTTCCTCCACCCGCACCCCGTCCGCACCCGGACCGCAGTCGGTGAAATCTCCCAGCAAGACCCCCGCCACACGCCGCAGGTGCCCCCCCACCAGCAGCGTCGTCAGCGCCCGATCCACCCGGTAAGGCCGCTCCGTCACGTCCTCCAGCAGCAGGATGCAATTGTCTGGAAGTTCCATACGACCGGCGGCCGCGCAGGCATGGAGCACGGTGAGGTTCCCGCCGACGAGAGGGCCCGAGGCGCGGCCCGGGGCGAGGGGTACGAGGCCCGTCAGGCGCTGGGGGGCGTCCGGGCGCTCCAGGGCCAGCAGCGTCTCGGCCCGGCAGACCGCATCGCAGCGCCCCAGGGCCGCGACCATGGGGCCATGGATGCTGGCGACGCCCAGCCGGGTGGCCTCGGCATGGAGGGCGGTGACATCGCTGAAGCCCAGGAGCCACCGGGGGCTACGCAGGAACTGGCCCCAGGGGAGCTCGTGGGCGATGCGGGAGAGCCCGTAGCCCCCCCGGACCGCGAGGATGGCCTTGACCTCCGGGGCCGCGAGCAGCTCCGCCAGCTCCTGGCGCCGCCGCTCATCGCTGCCGGCGAGGTAGCCGCTGCGGGAGAACAGGGAGCGGTCGAAGCGCAGGCGGTAGCGAGAGGCGAGCCACCCGAGGCCGCGCCAGGCGAGGGTGGGGTCAAAGGGGCTGGAGCCCGCGAAGACGCCCACGGTATCACCGGGGCGCAGGGCAGGTGGAAAGCGCACCGCGGCAGGGTAGCGCGCCGCGGGGCTCCCTGTCCCGCGGGAGGCGAGGTAGCATGAGCCATCATGCGAACGACACAGGCCCTGGCCACGCTGTCCCGGGTGGCGCGGCGCGACGCGATCCCGCTGGCGCAGCGGCTCCTTTCGTCGATCGAAGCCCGCGCCGAGGACGCCTGGAGGGCCCTTGTTGGCCGCGAGATCGAGGAGCGACTGACCCGGGTCTCGCTGACGTCTGGCAGCCAGGTTGACCCCTTCGGCCTCGACCTCGCGTGGGGCAAGTACGCGCTGGCGGCCGTGGCTTTCCTCCACCGGCGCTACTTCCGTACCCGGGTCTACGGCCTGGAGAACGTGCCTGACGGGCGCGTGCTGCTGATCGCCAACCACTCGGGGCAGGTGCCGATCGACGGGGCGATGATCGGCGCCTCCCTGTTCTTTGATCGCGAGCCACCCCGGGTCGTGCGCAGCATGGTCGAGAAGTGGACCCAGACCTTGCCCTTCGTCTCGGTGCTGTTCCAGCGGGTCGGGCAGGTCGTTGGTGTCCCGGAGAACGCCCGGCGCCTGCTCCACAACGGCGAGGCTGTGCTGGTGTTCCCCGAGGGGGCCCGCGGCATCTCCAAGCCCTTCTCCCAGCGCTACCGCCTCACCGAGTTCGGGCTGGGTTTCCTCCGGCTGGCGCTCGAGACCAACACCCCGATCGTCCCGGTCGCGGTGGTGGGCGCAGAGGAGCAGTACATCAACGTGGCCAACCTGACGTCGATGGCCAACCTGGTGGGGATGCCGACCTTCCCGGTCGTCCCCCAGTGGTTCATCCCTGGCCTCCAGCTCCCCCTGCCCACGCGCTACCATATCCACTTCGGTAAGCCGATCTTCTTCGAGGGCGACCCGGACGACGATGACGCGGTCATCGAGGAGAAGGTGTGGGTGGTGAAGAGCACCATCCAGGAGATGGTGAACGTCGGGCTGAAGGCGCGAAAGAGCCTATTTTTCTAGGAGTTTCATGAAAACCGAAGCGAGCGTACCGTCGCGTCGTGGAGCGGAGCAGGGGGGGGAGCCTACGATCCTGGTGACGGGCCTGTGCGGCCGCCTGGGGCGCCGCGTGGTGCGGCGTCTTCACCGTGATTTTCGCATCGTCGGCATCGATCGGCGCCCCTTCCCGGATCGCCCGCGGGACGTGAAGCTGCTCCAGTTCGACCTGCGCCGGAAGAAGACCAAGGATGTCTTCCGCGCCGAGAACGTGCAGGCCGTCGTCCACCTCGGGGTCCTGCACAACCTGCGAGACTCGGCCGAGATGCACCACGAGTGGAACGTGGTGGGGTTCCAGAAACTTCTCGAGTACGCCGCGGCCTTCCGGGTCCCCAAGGTGGTGGTGCTCTCCAGCGCCAACGTCTACGGCCCGCGCCCGGACAACCCGCAGTTCCTCGCGGAGGAGAACCCCTTGCTGGGCGGGGCTTCGTTCAGCGAGATCCGCGACCTGATCGAGGTGGACATGCTGGCCCAGAGCTTCTTCTGGCGGCATCCGGAGACCGAGACCGTCATCCTGCGGCCTGTTCATATCCTGGGCTCGGTGCGCAACGCGGCCTCCAACTACCTGCGGCTCCGCACCACGCCCACGGTGATGGGGTTCGACCCGATGGTGCAAGTGGTCCACGAGGACGACGTGGTGCAGGCCATCGAGCGCGCCCTGATCCCGGGGCTCCGGGGGATCTTCAACGTCGCTGGCCCCCCGCCGCTGCCGCTCTCCCACCTGCTTCGCATGCTGAAACGCACCCGGGTGCCGGTCCCGTACCCGCTCCTCCGCTCGACGCTGGATCGCATGTTCCGGCTCCACCTCTCCTCGTTCCCCTCGCCCGAGCTGGATCACATCCGGTACGTGTGCATGGTCGACGACAGCCGCGCGCGGGAGCAGCTTGGCTACGCGCCGCTCCGGGGGATCGAGGAGACCGTCTTCTCCGTGGAGGAGGGGAGGTGGTGGTGAGGCCCTTCTTCCTGTTGACCGCGGCGCTTGTGCTCGGCGGCTGCAGCGCCCGGATCTCCCCTCAGCAGGGGGCCAGCGGCGTCAGCTCCGCGATCCCCAAGGCCGCCCAGAATCCTCAATTCCTCGGCAGCGAACCGCTCCCTCGCGCCTCGCTGGGGGCGATCCATCAACGCCCCAGGGCCCCGGCTCCCTCAGAAAACGAACCTGACGAGGGCCTGTAAAAAAAGTCTGGACAGGTGCGGGGGGCAGGGGCTAGAACTACAAACCCTTCCGGTCGAGGCGTCCTGGCGAACTTGTTTCGCCTCCCTCTATAAGAAGGGCGACATCTTCACCCACCCGAGCGAGATCTCACGATCTCATCGGGAGAAGCCTCAAGGAGAGGGTCCCTCTCCCTTTGATCTTTCTCAATCGGTGTTCGATTATCCAATCAACGGGATACGTGTATCTTGTTGATGGAGAATAGAGCACCGAGCACCGCAGAAAAATCGATGCGGCGGTGAAGAAAAAACTGGACGGGCCGAAAAAAAGAAGTAGAGTCCAGTTCATCGAAACGGCGACGCCAACCAGCGACGCCCCGGCGGAGTGAACCTCCCCTCGATCC
>JALOQB010000018.1 GCA_025453595.1 Polyangiaceae bacterium | reverse complement strand
ACGATCTGTGTCTCGCCGTTGCTCCCCCCTGCCCCGCCGGTGCCGCCCGCTCCGGCGCCGCTCGCCCCCGCGGCGCCCGCGCTGCCCGCGGCGCCCGCTTCACCTGCGCCACCCGCAGCGCCGCTCCCGGCACCACCACCGGAGCCGGCAACCCCGGCGCCGCCCCCGCCCCCTCCGCCTCCCGCTCCGGAAGGCCCTCCGCCTGCGCCCGCGCCCGCCTCCCCTCCCTCGCCCCCCGCGCCGCCTGGACCGTTCGAGATCTCCCCGGTCGGGGCAAGCAACGAGCTGTCGTAGTAAGAACATCCGGCGAGCAGCCCAAGGACCCAGGCAAAGTACTTCACTTCGCCAGGATACGGCACCAGGCCCCCCGCTCCAAGAGGCGCACAAGATCGGCAAGGGAGGCTGAGAACGTTGACCTCGATGGGCGCAGGTAGGAAACTCATCAGGCTCATGCCTCACGGTCGCGCTCGGAGCCCCCTCTTTGCCTTCGCCTTGCTGCTCCATGCGGCAACGGCCCGGGCAGACGCGCCCTCCGCCGACCGGGTCAAATCGGCAGCCGAAGAGTTTGACGCGGGGCGTCGGGCCTACCAGACCCGCGACTACGAGGCGGCCGCCGCGCACTTCGAGGCGGCGGATCGAGATGCGCCCTCGGCGGTGGCCATCCGGAACGCCATCCGGGCGCACAACGACGCGAAGAACCTGGCGCGAGCGGCGACGCTGTCGGCGTCGATGCTGGTCCGTTACCCGGACGACAAGGCCTCGGTGAGCTTCGCGAAGCAGACCCTGGCCAGCCACAGCAAGAAGCTGCATCGCCTCGATATCCAGTGCGAGCCGGCCTGCACGCTGCTGGTGGACGGGAAGCTCTCGCCGCTGCCCGAAGGGGCGCGCTTCACGGTCTTCGTCGATCCCGGGAAGCACAAGCTGTCGGCGGGCTGGTCCAAGGGGCGGCACCGGGATCAAGAGATCCAGGGGGAAGCAGGGAAGGACACGCCGCTGTCGTTCTCGGCCCCGCCGCTGCCGCCGCCGCCGCCGCCCCCCGCCGAGACCCCGCCGCCTCCTCCGCCCGAGCCTCCCCCGGCGCCTGCCAGGAAGAAGCCGCTCAAGCGACCTTTTTTTTACGCCTCCGCGGGCCTCACGGCGGTCCTGGGCGGCGTCACCGTGTGGAGCACGATCGACATGCGCTCCAACCCGGGCCGTGAAAAGGTGCGGAGCGACTGTGCAGGTCGAGACGAGAGCTGCCCGACCTACCAGCGAGCGCTCCAGAGCCAGACCCGCACCAACGTGTTGCTAGGGGTCACCGCCGGGGCCGCGGTGGTGACCGGGGTCGTCGCCTACTTCACCGACTGGTCCCGGGCGGCGCCGACCGAGGCGCGCGTGATGCCCACGCTCCAGGTGGGGGGTCGAGAGGGCTGGTCCCTCGGGGCCCAGGGGGTCTTCTGATGGCCAAACCGTTCAAGCTCCTCGACGCATCCCAGGGTCGTCCTCGCCTGGATCGCTACGAGCTCGTGGCCGAACTTGCGGCGGGCGGCATGGCGACCATCTTCCTGGCCCGCATCGGCGGGGCCGGCGGCTTCCAGCGCTTCGTGGCGATCAAGCGGCTGCACCCGCACCTGGCCCACGAGACCGAATTCGTCGAGATGTTCCTCGATGAAGCGCGGCTGGCCGCCAGCATCCACCACCCCAACGTGGTGCCCATCCTCGAGGTCGGCGAGACCCCGGCCGGGTACTACCTGGTCATGGAGTACATCGAGGGGGAGACCCTCGCCAACCTGCGCAACGTCGCCACCGACACCCGGCCCGGGGGGCAGCTCCCGGTGGCCACGGCGGTCCGTATCATCCACGAGGCGCTCCTCGGGCTCCACGCGGCCCACGAGCTGGTCGACGAGGCCGGCAACCCGCTCAACGTCGTCCACCGGGACGTGAGCCCCCAGAACATCCTGGTGGGCATCGACGGCACCGCCCGCCTCACCGACTTCGGCGTCGCCCGCGCCGCCACCCGGCTCTCGTCCACGCGCTCCGGCGAGGTCAAGGGCAAGATGGCCTACATGGCCCCGGAGCAGGTGCGCGGGGCCGAGATCGATCGACGCGCCGACATCTTTGCCATGGGCGTCGTCCTCTGGGAGGTGCTCGCCAATCGCTCGCTTTTCCTCGGGCCCAGCGAGGTGGCGACGATGCACCGGGTCCTCAACGAGCCGGTGCCTGACCTCTACCAGCTCACCCCCGGGATCCCCAGGCGCCTGGCCGAGCTGGTCGCCAGGGCGCTCGATCGCGACCCCTCCCGGCGCTTCGCCACCGCCCTCGAGATGGCCGAGGCCATCGAGGCCGCCACCCGCAGCGTGATGCCGCTGCCCCAGGCTCGCGAGGTCGCCAGCGTGGTCGAGACCCTCGTCGGGGATCGGCTCGCCGGGCGCAAGGAGGCCATCGGCCGCTGGCTCGCCAATTCTCACAGCCAGGCCAGCGCCACCGGCACCTGGACCGCGCTCCCGCCCTCCGCCGCCAACCAGCTCCTCACGCCCTCCAGCGCACGCTTCGCCCTGCCAGCCCAGCCCCCGGGGCCTCCGCTGGCCCCGGTCTCCTCGCTCTCCACGGGCTCCAGCCTGTCCCCGCTGCTGGCCACCTCTCCCCAGGGAGACGGCGTCGAACCAGGGGCCACGAGGCCCCCGAACCGGGCGCTCTTCCTGATCCCTGCGGCCCTGGTGCTGACCTCGGCCCTGGTCTGGCTCCTCGCTCGCCCCGGCGCAGCTCCCGCACAAGCCACTTCGCCTCCGGTCGCCTCGGTCCCTTCGGCCCCGGCGGTCGTCCCCCCTCCTGCCCCTTCGGCCTCGACCCCCGAGCCCGCGGCCAGCGCTTCTGCACCGGTCGAGCCCCCCGCGGCGGCGACCCCCACGGCGCGCTCCACCGGCAAGCCCTCGCGCCCCTCGCGCCCCGCTCCTCCCTCGACCCCGCCCCCCACGGGCCTCGAAATTTCTCCTTATCGCTGAGCGAGCTTCCGGGCGATCTGGCGCCTCTGCTCCGGCGAGAGCGCCGCGCTCATCCCGGCAAAGAGCTCGTGCTCCAGCTCCGCGTGGCGATCAAACTCGACCAGAAAGGCCTGCACCAGCTCGGTGAGCTCGGCCAGCCTCGCCTGGAGCGCCCCGGGCTCCATGGCGATCAGCGCCCCCAGCCTGGCGACGCAGCCGTCGACCTGCTGGTGCGAGCCCCGGATCAGCTCGATCTTCCCGGAGGCCTCGGGCCACACCTCCACGATGGCCGGGAACAGCACCGACTCTTCTGAGGTGAAATGATCGACCTCGCGGCACATCGCGTCGAGCGCTTCCTGGAAATCAACGTGGATCTCCTGGAGGTCGCGCCGCACATCCTGGACCTGGGACACCAGCTCGCTCAACAGCAGCCTGAGGTGGCGCCGAGACTCGTCGTGATCGTGCTCCAGCTGGAGGATAGGGTCGGACATATTTTATCCTTGAGAAGGGGTGGCGGAGGGGCTCAGCAGGGGGTATCTGATCCGTCGGTAGGAGGCACCATGAACGCCACCCAGTACGAAGAGATGTTGTCGTTGTTGCAGAATATCGCTACCCGCCTTGAGCGCGTGGAGCAACGCCTTGCGAGCACGGAGGTGGTGAACTCCGGCGGGGGCGGGATGGCGATCCAGGGGGTCGCAGCGTCGGGAGAGAACACGATCGCGGACGACGCGGATCTGGATAGCACCTGGGGCAACCCGGAGATCAAGCGCGACCCGCCCCGGTGGAGCGGGCCCTCGTTTGTGGGGGCCAAGTACTCGGACACGACGCCCGAGTACCTCGAGAACCTGGCGAGCTTCCTGGACTGGAAGGCCCGGGAGTCGGACAAGAAGAACGAGATGGCCAACAACGGCAAGCCGCGGAGCATGTACCTGCGCAAGGACGCGGCGCGGGCCCGTGGCTGGCGCAAGCGGCTGATGGACAAGTCGAGGGGCGGGCGCCCTGCGCCCCGTCCGCGGCCAGCGCCGGCCGAGGAGATGGACGCCGACATGCCGTTCTGACCCGGGCGATCACTGGGTGCAGGGGAAGAACGTACCCGTGAGCGCCTCCCGCAGGGATTCATTGAACACCCGCTCGCGCGCATAAGCCCAGGGGGAACACCAGGAGCCAAAGAGCACCTCGATGGACTCGCTCTCCGTGCGGAGGAGCAAGCGGCCATGGAGGCGACCGCTGCGGGCCCCGGTGGCGATTCGGATGGAGCGTGAAGTGGTCTCGTAGGCCTGGAGGTCCTGGTAGTGAAGCTCCAGGGAGGGGACCCCCGCCCGCCCGCTCACCGACCGATCATAGGACACATCGAGTTTTACCCACGACTGCGGGAGGATGGTCCCCAGCTCGGCCGCGGCGAACTGATGGGCCTTGGGTTCTCTGAAGTGGCGCAGCCGGTACAACTTCCCAGGGGGGGCAGGGGGTATCGTGGTGAGCTCGTGTAGCACCAGCGGGAGCGATAGCGGGGTGCCAAGCGGTTGGGCCTTGATGAGCGCGACAAGAGCCTGCGCCAGGCGAGGCTGGGGAGCCAGGGTTGCCTCGAGCTTCGAGAGATCCTTCGCTCGGAGGCGAAGAAGCTCGGAGTTCACCCGCTCAAGGACCTGCGCCATCTCTTCACTGCGGGGAAACAGTACCCCGGGCTGGGGTAGAAGGGCCTGCCTGGCGGCGAAGAGGGCTGATACAGAGGGGTTCTTGAGAGCCAAATAGGCCCTCTTGAGAGGGAGCGTCTCGTTGATAATCCGGGTAGATTCCTTGCCGTTACGCTGGATGTACTGGTTCAACAGGAACTCGGAAGGATCCTGAACGGCCAGATCGAAGAGCAGACGCTCGGCCCATTCGCGCTCAGCCCCCCCGACCTCCAGGTAACGGTAGAGCGGGTCGGAGGAAGGGCTCTCCTTGATCTTCTCCACGATCTTGCGATCCACCTCGGCCTGCCTGGCGCCAGCGGTGGGCAGCAGCTTCAGGAGGCCGTTGACGCCGGCGCCCAGCGCGAGGCGCCACCGGGCGTCCGTGGCGCTCTGGGCAGCCCTGCCGTCCCGGCGCAGGTACTCGAGGAGCACGTCATCGTCCCTGTCCTGCTCCGCGAGGCGCACCCCGCGCTCCTCGCTGGCCCGGAGCACCAGCGGCGTGGCGGCAGCGGCCACCACGGAGCCCAGCAGGATCGAGGCGAGGGTGGTGTGGCGCCAGGGGATCGAGGGGGCAGGCCGCGCGGGGGCGTCCTCGGGCCAGGCGTCGCGGAGCGGAGCGAAGGGGTCGAGGCTCAGGAGGGCCTGCATGTCGCCGCTGGAGGCGGCGGCGGTGGCTTGCTCCTGGGCAAGCCGGATGCGCTCGTGCATCCCCGAGGAAGCAGGGGAAGAGGCGAAATCAAAGCTGCGTCCGCCCTCGAACTCGAGGGTGATGCGCGCCCCGTTGGTGCGCACCACGCGGAGCAGCGACATCGGCAGGATCTCGAGGGTATCGCTCCTGGAATCGATGAGCTCGAAGGGGTACACGAACACGCCCCGGGGGGTCGCCGTGAGCCGGAACAGGCGGACCGCGACGTGGGTGCCCAGGAAGGCGGCCGAGAGGCAGAGCGCGGCCAGCAACCCGACCCACCCGACCGGGCGCGGGCTCGCGTCGAGGTTGCCGAAGCGGTACCCCAGCGCCAGGGCCGTGCTCAGCCAGCCGAGCACGCCGCCGACCCCCCAGACCCAGGGCGTCCCGGGGTGCCATTCCCACGAGACCAGCAGCGCGCCGTCCGGGCGCGCCAGCGCCTTGCAGAGGGAGCGGCGCACCTGCGGCGCGAACACCTCCACGGCGATGCGCCGCGGTCGTTCTTCCCCGGAGCCTTCTCGGTACGTCATGAATTCACCGGCATGCTTCGATGGCCCGGAGCGCCGCCAGGGCCCCCAGAGGCAACCCGAGGTGCCCCTCGGGGGCTTCAGGTTCGCGGAGGTTGATACGAAGAAGCAAGAGCCCCGGCGAGACCCGGCGCAACTGCTCGTTGAAATGACGGACCGATGGCACCGCGGTCCCCGCGCCGCACTCGATCGCCACCAGCCGGGCCCCTCGCGCCCTGGTCATCCACGCATCCAGGTTCTGCTCCTGCACCTCCACCCGGGAGCTATCCCAGCCGTCGTCGCCGAACATCAGGATGCTGGGGCGCGCCAGCGCCCCGCAGCGGGGGCACCGGGGCAAGGGGTCGCGCGCCCGGAAGGTCTCGGGATCCACGTCGACGTGAACGCCGTCTGCGGAGAAAGTTCCCACCCCGCAGCTCGCCGTGCACTGGAGGAAATCGATGGCACCGTGGCACTCGACGATGCGCCCCGGGTCAAACCCCGCGCGCTGGAACTGGCCGTCCACGTTCGAGGTGAACACGAAGGATCCCAGCGTCGTTCGCTCGGACCAGCGGCGCAGCAGCGCGAACCCCTCGTGGGGCACCGTCCGCCGGTACAGCTCCAGCCGGTGCCCGTAGAACCCCCAGGCCAGCGCCGGATCTTCGCGGAACCACCGGGGATTCGCCAGGTTCATGAAGCTCAGCCCCAGCCGCGCGTAGGGCGGATACGCCTTCCAGAAGCCTTGATCCCCGCGGAAATCAGGCAACCCCGAGTCGACCCCCATGCCCGCCCCCGCCGAGATCACCAGCCCGTCGGCCTCACGCAAGGCCATGGCCGCTCGCTCCAGTTTTTCCTGCATCCGAGGATTTTAGCCTGGAGCGCCTTGACGGGCGGGCGAAAGGGGGCAGAAACTTCGCACACAAAAGTTTCGCCTGGTGAACATTTAAACCAACCAGAGACCGGGGAAGACCCCCGGGCAGAGAGGTCGCGAGGATGAGCAAGGAGCTTCGATTCGACGGCAGGGTGGCGATCATCACGGGGGCGGGGAACGGGCTGGGGAAGTCCCACGCGTTGCTGCTGGCGAGCCGTGGGGCGCGGGTGGTGGTGAACGACCTCGGGGGGAGCCACCGGGGCGAGGGGAAGAGCTCGGCGGCAGCGGACGCGGTGGTGGCGGAGATCAAGGCGGCCGGGGGGGAAGCGGTCGCGAATTACGATTCGGTGGAGGACGGGGACAAGATCGTCCAGAGCGCGCTGGATCACTTCGGGCGGCTGGACATCCTGGTGAACAACGCGGGCATCCTGCGGGACACGAGCTTCCCGAAGATGAGCGCGGCGGACTGGGATCTGATCTACCGGGTGCACGTGGCGGGGGTCTTCAAGACGACCCACGCGGCCTGGGGGCACATGCGTGACCGGGAGTTCGGGCGCATCGTGATGACCTCGTCGGCGGCGGGCATCTACGGCAACTTCGGGCAGGCCAACTACAGCATGGCGAAGCTGGGGGTGGTGGGCCTGGCGCAGACGCTGGCGATCGAGGGCCGCAAGAAGAACGTGCTGGTGAACACCATCGCGCCGATCGCGGGCTCCCGCATGACCGAGACGGTGCTGCCGCCGGATTTGCTGGAGGCGCTCAAGCCCGAGTACGTGAGCCCGCTGGTGGCCTACCTGTGCCACGAGGGCTGCGAGGAGACCGGGGGATTGTTCGAGGTCGGCGGCGGATTTGTAGGGAAGCTCCGGTGGGAGCGGACCCAGGGCAAGAGCTTCCGGCTGTCGCGCCGGATGACCCCGGAGCACGTCGCCGGCGCGTGGAAGGAGATCACCGACTTCCGCAAGAGCACGCACCCCTCTGACATCAACGGCTCGATGGCCGCGGTCATGGAGAACCTGGGGACCGCCAGGGGCAAGGGGGGCAACGAGTTCATCGATGTGGACGAGGCGCTGGGCTACGAGTTCCCCGAGTCCAGGGAGAGCTACAGCGAGAAGGACCTGGCGCTCTACGCCCTGGCCATCGGCGCCGCCCGTGACGCGCTGGACGAGGGCGAGCTGCGCGCGGTCTACGAGGGGCACACGCAGGGGTTCGTGGCCCTCCCGACCTTCGGCGTGATCCCGGCGCTCAACGCGATGATGAAGGCCGGCCAGGCCCCCGGGATGAACTACGGCTTCGAGCGTATCCTGCACGGCGAGCAGTACCTGGAGCTGAAGCGCCCTCTGCCCTCCAGCGGGACGCTCACCCACAAGGCGAGGATCAAAGACATCCTCGACAAGGGGAAGAACGCGGTGGTGGTCACCGAGGTGCGCAGCTTCGACGGCGCCGGCCAGGAGATCATGCGGAACGAGATCACCGCGGTGGTCCGGGGCGCCGGCGGGTGGGGCGGGGACCGGGGGGCCTCGACCGAGCAGGCCCCGCTCCCGGATCGCGCCCCCGACGCATCGATCACCGAGAAGACCCACGAGAACCAGGCGCTGCTCTACCGCCTCACCGGCGACATCAACCCGCTCCACGCCGACCCCTCCTTCGCCGGAGCCATGGGCTTCCAGCGGCCCATCCTCCACGGCCTCTGCACCTACGGCTTCTCCGCCCGCCACGTCATCAAGGCCTTCGCCAAGAACGATCCGCGCTACCTTCGCAGCATCAAGGGTCGCTTCTCTGACAGCGTTTTCCCCGGGGAAACCCTGGTCACCGAGCTCTGGAAAGAATCCGACACCCGCATCCTCTTCCGGACCAAGGTCGTCGAGCGCGACGTGGTCGTGATCTCCGGCGGCGTGGCCGAGCTGTTCAGCGAGCTCCCTTCGGCCAGGGCCGCAGCCCCCGCGGCAGCCCCCGCGGCAGCCCCCGCCGCGACCCCCGCGCAGCCCGAGGCGACGACGCGCAACAGCTTCCTTGTCCTCCAGCATTACATCGAGAAAAACCCGGACCTCGCCCAAAAGATCCAGACCGTCTTCCAGTTCAAGATCTCCAACCCGGAGGCAAGCTGGGTCATCGATCTCAAGCAGGGCAAGGTCTACGAGGGCGTCGACCCCAAGGCCGACACCACCCTCGAGATCGCCGACGAGGATTACCTCGCGATGGCCTCCGGGAAGGCCAACCCGATGGCCCTCTTCAGCGGCGGCAAGCTCAAGATCGGCGGCAACGTGATGGCGTCGCAGAAGCTCTCGTTCATGCAGAAGATGGACCGGGAGGCGGCGCTGCGGGACGCCATCGCCGCGGGCAAGCTCGGCGGCGCGGCGGCTCCGGCAGGGTCAGCGGCTCCGGCAGGGTCAGCGGCCCCCACAGCCCCTGCGGCCCCTGAGAAGCCGAAGCAGACGAAGGCGCCGGAGCTGTTCCGGAAGGTGGGCGAGCGCCTTGCGCAGAACCCGGCGCTGGCCGGCGAGCTGGGGGGTGCGGTCCGGTTCCGGGTGAAGGATCCGGACAGCGTGTGGCAGATCGACACGAGCGGAGCGGTGAAGGAAGGGGACGGCGAGGCGGCCACGACGATCACGCTGCGCGAGGAGGATCTGGACGCGATGCTCGGCGGCACGGTGAGCGTGGCCACGCTCTACCAGCAAGGCAAACTACGGGTGGATGGTGAGGTGGGGCCGGCGCGGAAGCTGTCGGTCCTGAAGGCGTGAAGGAAGGAGCGAGACCATGCGACGAGTGAACGTGATCGGAGTCGGGATGACCAGGTTCGCCAAGCCAGGCGCCAGCGAGGACTACCATGAGATGGCGTCCAAGGCGGCGAAGGCGGCGCTCCAGGACGCGGGGGTGAAGTACGAGGAGGTGGAGCAGGCTTACGCGGGCTACGTCTACGGAGATAGCACCTGCGGGCAGCGCGCCATCTACGAGGTGGGCCTCACCGGGATCCCGGTGTTCAACGTGAACAACAACTGCTCCACGGGCTCGACGGCCCTGATGCTCGGGCGCCAGGCGGTGGCCGGGGGCCTCGCCGAGTGCGTGATCGTCGTCGGCTTCGAGAAGATGGAGAAGGGCGCGCTGAGCAACAAGTACGATGACCGCGCCAATCCGCTGGAGCAACACGCCAACGTCATGGCGAAGGTGCAGGGGTTCACCCAGGCGCCCCCGGCCGCGCAGATGTTCGGCGGCGCGGGGCGCGAGTACCGCTGGCGCTACGGGACCCGGCGCGAGACCTTCGGCAAGGTCTCGGAGAAGGCGCGCAAGCATGCCAACAAGAACCCCTTTGCGATCTTCAACGACCTGCTCTCCCTCGAGGAGATCATGAGCGCCCCGGAGGTCTTTGACCCGCTGACCCGCTACCAGTGCTGCCCCCCGACCTGCGGGGCGGCGGCGGCGGTCCTCTGCTCGGACGAGTTTGCGCGCAGGCACGGCATCGCCAACCCGGTGTACATCGCCGCCCAGGCCATGAAGACCGACTACGGGAGCAGCTTCCAGGAGAGCATGATCAGGATGTGCGGCTACGACATGACGGTCAACGCCGCCAGGGCGGTCTACGAGCAGGCCGGCGTCGGGCCAGAAGATGTGGATGTCGTCGAGCTCCACGACTGCTTCACCGCGAACGAGATCCTCACCTACGAGGGCCTGGGCCTGTGCCGCGAGGGGGAGGCCGAGAAATTCATCTGGGAAGGGCAGAACACCTACGGCGGCAAATACGTGACCAACCCCTCCGGCGGCCTGCTCTCCAAGGGTCACCCGCTGGGGGCCACGGGCCTCGCCCAGTGCACCGAGCTGGTCTGGCAGCTCCGGGGCCAGGCCGAGGCTCGCCAGGTCGAGAACGCCAGGATCGCGCTCCAGCACAACCTCGGCCTCGGCGGCGCCTGCGTCGTCACCATGTACCGCCGCGACTGACCCGCGGGGCGCCGACGGGCCGCTCCTGCGTGCTTCTCTCGCACGCCGGGTCGCGCTATCTCCCTCGCGGTGCGCCCCCCGGTCTTGCTGCTCCTGCTCGCAGGATGTGCCCCTTCCGCTTCACCGGCCTCCTCCTCCGGCTCCCCTGCCCTGCCGAGCGCCGCCCCCCTCGCCTCCCAGCTCCCCGCGGCCTCCTCGGCTGCTCCCCAGGGGCCACCGCCGGGCGCCTCGGCCAGCAGCACGCCCGCCACCAGCACCTCCGCCCCCGGCCTCGCGGCGAGCAGCGCCCCCGCCCCCGCGCCAGAAGGCATGGCGCTGGTCCCTGCGGGGCCCTTCCTCATGGGCGCCAGCGACGAGGGAGAGCTCGACGAACGCCCCGCCCACACCGTCACCCTCAAGGCCTTCTTCCTTGACCTCACCGAGGTCACCAACGAGGCCTACCAGCGCTGCGTCGACGCGGGCGTCTGCAGGCCCCACGACAGCAACAACGCCAGGGTCAACAAGGTCGGCGACGACCGGAACTTTCGCCGCCCACGGCAGCCCATCAGCGCCGTCTCCTGGGACGACGCGGTGACCTACTGCCGCTGGGTCGGCAAGCGCCTGCCCACGGAGGCCGAGTGGGAAAAAGCCGCACGAGGATCCGAGGGTCAGAAATACCCCTGGGGTTCGGACTTCCCTACACGAGAGCATGCGGTGTTCGGGGAAGGGACGACGGCGGAGGTGGGGTCCCGACCCCGTGGCAAGGGGCCCTACGGGCACCTGGATCTGGCGGGGAACGTGTGGGAATGGGTCGAGGATTTTTACGATCCGTACGCGTACCGGAGGCCCCGCGCGGGCGAGGGGATCCATGGTACCTGCGAGGAGACGCTGGAGACGTTCAGCGAGCTACGCAGGACGAAGATGCAGGGGTTCACGGGGACCAACCCGATCCCGACGGAGTGCGAGAAGGGGCTGCGAGGGGGGGCCTTCAACTACCACGCGCGGGGGCTGCGCGCGTCGAACCGGGTGCATCATCCCGGGCGTTTTCGCCTGGTGATGAGCGGGTTCCGCTGCGCGCGGGACCCGTGACGGGCTCAGCGAAGGTGAGCGCGCCTGGGTTCATCCTGGGTCTGCTGCGCATCGAGGAGGGCGTCCTCGTCAGAGACCTCGGGGTGCATGGTGGCGACGCGCTGGCCAGCGGGGGTCTGGACCCGGACCGGCGCGCGTGAAGAGGCGAGGGCCTCGGCGAAGGAGGGCGTCCCGGAGGCGAGAGGCTCGTGGCCGAGGGCCTTGCGAACGAAGCCGACGAGGAAGGGGCCGAGGAGGGCCACGAGCGTGATGAGGGGCAGCGCGAAGGCCACCGTGGCCCGGGTGGCGGAGCCGGAGATCAGCTCGACAAAGAGGCCCATGAAGCTCCAGCGGATGGCGTAGTGCTGGCCGATGAGGCTACCCAGCAGGCCCGCCCAGGCCCCCACCGCGGAGACCGCCGCCAGGATACCCCAGACCTTCTGCCGGTAGAGGCCAAGCATGCCGAGGGCGGCGGTGCCCATCGTGGCCATCGAGAGCAAGGCGAGGGAGGTGGTGTGCTGGAAGTTGTGGAGGTGCTCGAGGAAGTAGGTCGAGGCAAAGCCCAGCCAGCCGAGGCCCACGCCCGCGAGGAGCACGCGGCGCCCGCCTCGCTGGAGCGCCCCCCACCCTTCGCGCACGCCGCGCCCCGTCGTCATCAGCAGCGCCGGCACCGCCGAGGCCGCCAGCGACGCCAGCATCATCGTGGAGAACCCCTCGCCGCGGAACCAGTCGAGGGAGAGCTCGCCGTACCAGAGCGTCTGCGGCAGCACGAGGCCCAGCAGCACCATCAGCGACATCGCCCGCGCCCCCGGCGCCCCCTGACGGAGGGCTCGCGCGGCGCGCCAGAGCAGCAGCGTCGAGGCCCCCGCGACCATCATGCGCCAGGGGGACAGCAGCGACCAGCGGCCATCCCCGGTGGGCACCAGCCAGCCCGAGGCCTCGACCAGCACCGGCACCTTGAGCTTGAGAAACCGGAACCAGTCTTCCCAGAAATAGCGCACCGTGGCCAGCGGGTAGGCGACCGAGAGCGCGGTCATCGCAAGCGCAGGGAGCCGGTCCTTGGAGGCTGGTCGTTGCTCGTTCATGGCAAGGTCTGGGATGTCCGATAGGGTACGCCTGGCCAAAGGGAACCGACGATACCCATCTTTGTTCCTCAGCTTGACCCCCTTCCTTCGCAGGCGCCACACCGGTTCTGCGCTGACCTGCGCGAAGGGTCGCCCTCTCCGATCTCGCAGCGCCCGGGGCGGGGTGGAAACCCGGTCCTTGTCGCGGGTTAGGTGTGACTCATACTGGGCTCATGGCTGACCAGAGGCTGCGCACCTTCTCCACCACCCCGGAGCTTTTCACGCTGAGCGGAGCCCTCTCGGCCGACGAGTGCGCAGCGCTGATCCACCAGGCCGAGGCCAGCGGCTTCACCGAGGCCCCGATCACCGTCGGTCCCAACCGGTTCCTGATGGCGCCCGAGATCCGGAACAACACCCGGGTGATCCTCGACGATCCGGCCCTGGCCGGGCAGCTGTGGCGCCGGCTCGAGGCGCTGCTCCCCGCGCACCTCGCCGGCATGGAGGCCTGCGGCCTCAACGAGCGCTTTCGCTTCTACCGCTACGAGGCTGGCCAGCAGTTTGACTGGCACCGCGACGGCGCGTTCCACCGCTCCCCGCAGGAGCGCAGCCTTCTGACCCTGATTTTCTACCTCAACGAGGCCTGCTCCGGCGGCGAGACCGAGTTCCACGCTGGCGCCGAGGCCCCTGTCCAGATCGCCCCTCGCACCGGCCAGGCCCTCGTCTTCGCCCATCCGATCCTCCACCGCGGCGCTCCGGTAACGAGTGGGATAAAATATGTCCTACGAACGGATGTGATGTACCGCCGGGTGGGGTTATGCTGGCGAGATGAGCGGCGAGCCGGAGTGCCTCTGGTGTGGAGAGCCAGCCCAGCGAGGGCCACGCTGCTGTCGGTGCGGGGGTGCGCCAGGATCGCTGAAGAACCGGGCCCCCACCTCGCTGCATGGCAGCAGGCGAGGCAGGCTCGGCGGGCGAGCGAGGCCGAAGCCGCGGTCGCAGGCCCTCTGCGGGCGGTGCGGGGTGGCGCGGTCCACGCAAGAGGGCTGCGGGTGCGGGGCGCCTGTGGAGGCGATCCAGCAGGGGGGCCGGCACCAGAGCGGGGTGGCCTGGGGGCGGCTCTCGGCCCGAGTGAGCTGCGGGTGCGGAGGGGACCAACCGCGGGCCCTGGAGTCGCTGGAGCAACGCTTTGTCTGCATGCACTGCGGCCAGGCGCACCGGCTGGGCGAGCGGCATGGGCAGGCGTTGCTACGAGCTCTCCATGGGCTGGTCGATCTGGGGGGCCAGGGCGAGGGGTTGAACGGGCTCCGGTACCTGCCGCTGGGCTCGCGGAACCCGCACCGGGACCGGCTACGCGCCGAGCAGGTCGAGCTGGTTGTCCCGGGGGAAGGGGCGGGGCTCCGGTTCTTGCTAAAGATGGCCCTGGGGCACCCGCGGTGCGAGGGCTGCGGTGCGCCGGCCAGCCTGGATCGTCGCCCCGCCTTGCGGGCCGCGGGGGGCCTGCGTTGCCCGTCGTGCCGCGCAGAAACCAGGCCCCACGTCTGGGTCAACCAGTACGCGCACCTGGTGCCGGTGCGCGCCGTCCTCGAGGAGACAGAGGAGCAGGACACCCAGGAAGATTACCGGGCCCAGCAGCAGCGCAAGGTGGCGGCCTGGTGGGTGCTGCTGGAGGGGCCCTCGCGGCAACGTTTTGACCTGGAGCGAGAGAGGGAACAGACGCAGGCCCAGGGGTCTTTCTCCAGACCTTCGACCGGCTCGTTCTCGTGGGCTTACCTGGCCTCGGGGCTGGCCGGGATGGCGGCGATGACCGCGCTCCAGCCGCCGGCCTGGGTCGCCGCGCAACGGCACCCGAGCGTACGGTTTTTGGCGCTGGTCGTGGTGTGCGGGTGGCTGGGGGGCCTGGCGGCGTGGGCGAACGGCGCGTTCGCGCGGAGGCGGTGAGGGTCAGGGGCTCGTGGCGGTCCATCCCTTGATGGGCACGACCGCGTGGAGCTCGATGCCGGTGCCGACGCCAAAGCTGTAAACCCCGGACCCTTCCTGCCGCAATGACCCGGCACCCTGGCATTGAAGGAGCAGGTTTCCCTGGTTGGTGATCACGGTCCTGCACATGGTGAAGGTGCCGTTGGTGTGGATGCTCGCGGGCCCGCAGACGGAGTCGGAAGCCTTCGTCAGATCAGCGACGAGACCTGCAGGCAAGGTCCATCGCCAGAGGCCAGCGCAGAGCCCGGGTTGCTGGGAAAAATCAGTCCCCACGATGATCTCCGCGGAGTCCCCCACGCGACGCCAGCGACCCTGGGGATTGGCCCCGACCACAGGGGCGCCATCGCAGGAGAGGCCGGGGACAAATTTCATCCACCCCTGCAGGGCCGGGAGATCCTTCTTCTGTGCGGCGCCGGCCAGGGTGCTGGAGAGCTGATCGAGGGTCCCCAGCAGCGCGCCTGCTGCGTTGCTAGCGCTGGTGGCGGTGTCCGCCTGGCTGGCTTCCTGGGCATGACCTGCCTCCACCGCGTAAGGGACTGCCCCTGCCTTGCTCCGCGGCAGGGTTTTCCCGTCCACCGTCACCTCGATGTGGACGTTCTTGCTGGCCTGGATTGCGCCCACGCAGTTCTGGGGCAATCCGACCTCGAAATGCCCGTGGAACACCCGCTGTCCCTTCACGCTGCCGCTGCACAGCGGAGTACCGCCCGAGGCTGCACCGTGGACAGCGACCGCGATGTCGTGGACCCCGGTGAGGGGCACCCCCTCGCTATCCTCCAGCGTCCCGGCGTACAGGAGCGTGTTGGCGTCAGGGATCCCGTCCGCATGGGCCATGCGCAGCGCGTAGCCTCCTGTGGCCCCCACGAGCAGGAAGGCGCCGAGAGCGACCTTGCTGGCCTGGATCATGGCCGGAACCCCCCTCGAACACACAGCCCCTCCGAGCAGGTACGGGGAGCCATCGTGAAGCCCCCACGCACGCGGAGCCCGGCCCCCTCGTGGCGGCTGCTCGTGGCAAAACCCCCCCGCACCACGAGACGGGAGCTTGCGCCGCCCCCCCCCTGGGCGCCGGCGTCGGGCTGCCCGATCGGTGCCTCCGGGAAGCAGGAGGCAAGCAGGAGGAAGGCACCGGACCATCGTCGGTTGACCATCATTCCAGGGAGAATAACCGCAGACGGTGAACCTGCTGCCAGAGGAAGTGGGGTATCGTTCGCGGGAGAAGGTAACGGTGAAGGTGCATCCAGACAGCGCAGCGCGACCCGGGAGGATTCTCCCCACTCTCTGCCTGATGCTACTGGTTCTCTCGCCGGCAGCCCAGGCAGAACCCCGGAGGCCCACGGCGCTGATTTTCCATGTGTTTCCCGATATCCCGCGGGAGGGGACCGAGCTCAGGGTGGATGGGGAGGTGCAGGCCCTGGATGGCTGGGGGAAGCCCCTGGAACTCTCCCCGGGGGCGCATCAGGTCGATGTCATCGTGCGGTGCCGTGAGCCATCGTCTCACAGGCTCGACCTCTTCCAGGGGCAGGTGCACACGCTGCTGGTCTCGCTACCGCCTCTGCTGAAACCAGCACCCAGGGGGTGTCCGGGCCATGAAGCAGGGGCCAGTCCTCCGACCCGGGCAGGAGGCCTCCGTACGGCAGGGTTCATCGTCGGCGGCGCCGGGATCGCCTCGCTGATGCTGGGCGGTCTGGTGGCGGGTCTGGCCGTGAGCCACGCTCGCGACGCGAGCGAGCGGGGGGATCTCCAGGCGTTCAACGAGCAGAGGACGCCTTACGCCACCGGGCTCGTGTTGGCCGGGCTCGGGGCGGCAGCCCTGATCGCGGGCGCAGCGCTGGTGTTCAGCGGCCCCTCGTCGCCCCCACGAACCGCCTGGCAGGTGACCCCCGTTGTCGCGCCGCACCAGGGCGGCATGTGGCTGTCAGCGCGCTGGTGAATCGTGTGCGTTCAGTCATCGACGAAGGCGCTCATCCAGGCGCCCGAGTCCTGGGCGTGGGCGAGCAGCGCGGCGTAGTAGGGGTGGGCGCCGAGGGTGCCGCCGTCGAGCAGCACCAGAAGGAAGCGCTGGGCCCGCGTCAGGGCCACGTTGGTGCGGCGGATGTCCTGCAAGAACCCCAGCTCTCCCGCGTCGTTGCTGCGCACCAGATCGACCACCATCGCCAGCTTCTCTCGCCCCTGAAAGGCGTCGACGGTGCTGATCTCCAGGCCCTGCGCCAGCTCCGGCGCCAGCAGATCGCGGAGCAGCCTGACCTGGGCGTAGTACGGGGCGATCACCCCGATGTCGGCAGCCGCAACGCCGCGCTCGATCAGCCGCCGGACCTCCGCCGCCGTGCGCCCCGCATGCCCCGGGTTCCTGGTGCTCGGATCGTCCTCCCCCCGCTCCTCTTCCCAGCCTCGCCCGGCGCTGTCCACCGCCACGAAGGGGCCTGGCCGCCCGCCGTCCTCCGGGATACCCAGATCTTCCATACACGCGCCGGCCACGGCGGGGCTTGCCGCGAGGACGCCGCCGTAGGTCGCGTGGTTCGGGAAGGCCATCAGCGCGCGGTGCATGCGGTGCTGGACCCGGAGGGTCGTGACCCAGCGCCCCTCGGCCCCGGGGCGCAGCGCGAGGCGCTCGAAGAAGGTCGTGCCGAGGCCCAGGGCCAGGGCCTCGCGGGCGATCACGGTGGGGGGCAGCTGGTGCGGATCGCCGGCGAGGACGGCGCGGGGAGCGCGGAGCAAGGCGACGAGGGCCAGCGGGTCCGGCGCCTGGGTGGCCTCGTCGAGCACCACGAGATCGAAGCGCTGACCCCCCAGCAGGACGCTGTCGGCGCCGGCAGCGGTGGCGGCGATGACCGGGGCCCGGTCGAGGATCATGTGCTGGGTGGCCCGGAGCTGGTCGCGAGCGTCACGAAGCAAGGCGCGGGCCTCGTGGAAGGCGGCCCGCCGGGCCTCGCGGGCCTCGCGGTCGAAGCCCCCGCGGGAGGGCTTGCGGGCGCGCCGCCGGATGTCCTCGGCCTGGCGGGTCCAGGCCCGGGCGAGCCTCCAGGCGTCGGTCTGCTCGAGGAGCACATCAAGGGTGCGCCCCTCGACCGCGGGGAGCACGCGGGCCGGGTGCCCCAGCCGCACCACCGGCACCCCGGCGCCGTCGAGCCTCAGCACCAGGTTGTCGACCGCGGTGTTGCTGGCGGCCGAGATCAGCACCCGCTCGCCCCGGACCACGGCCTGCCGCACCAGCTCGGCGAGGGTGCGGGTCTTGCCGGTCCCCGGGGGGCCCAGCACCAGCGTCAACCCGTCGGAGGCCACCCCCCGGGCGACCGCGCGTTGCTGGTCCGGTTCCAGCGCCGGATCGAGGAAGGTGATCGGCGCTGGCCGCCCGGCCTCGGGCTCCTGGAGCCCCAGGAGCTGATCGAGGAGGCGCCCCTCGGGGCTGCTGGCCTTGAGCCCCCGTGCCTGCTCGATGGCGCGAGCGCCTCGATCAAGGGTGACCTCGGGGCTCTCCCGGTCGAGGCGAAAGCCCTCCTCCCAGAGCCGCTCCGGGATATCGCCGTCGAGCACCACGCCGATCCGATCGGCGCGGCGCCTGGCCAGCACCCCGCGGGCCTCGGGCTGCTCGGGATCCTCGAACCAGAGCGCCACCGGATCCCCCTCGCCGACCCGCAGATCCCGCAGCCCTTCGCCCTTGCGCGGCACCAGCCACAGCAGCGCCCGGCCCCCGGCGGCGGCCTCCGTGTCCTCGATCGCCAGGTCGCGCAGCGCCAGCCCCCGCTCGACCCGCTGCGCCAGCGTCAGCGCCCGTCGCTCCTCCGAGAAGCGAGCCCTGGACGCGAGCCGCTCCTCGTGGAGCGCCTGCGCCATGCGCCCCAGCGCCTCCTCCCGCTTCTGTAGAGAACTTCCGGACATAAGCTGGCTTCGAGGCGCCCGACGAGGCGGGCAGGGACGCCGCCGAAGGCGCCGTTGCTCATCAGGAGCACCACGTCGCCGGGGCGAGCCCAGGCGGCGATCTCGTCGACGACGGCGTCGAGGGAGGGGGGGGCCTTGGCCTCCTGGCCGGATGTATGGAGATCCTGGACAAGCCGCTCGAGATCGAGGGCGTCTCCGTCTACCTTGGTGCGGCCCCGGGGGGCGATGATGACGAGCTGGGCGCCCCGGAAGGCGCGAGCGTAAGCCTGCTGGTGCATGGCGCGGCAGGCGGTGGCGCTGCGGGGCTCGAAGGCGGCGAGGATGCGGGCGGAGGGGTGCCTGGAGCGGATGGCGCGGAGGGTCTCCTCGACGGCGGTGGGGTGGTGGGCGAAGTCGTCGTAGACGAAGACACCGCGGGGGGTGCCGAGGAGGTCCTGGCGGCGACGGACGCCCTGGAACCGGGCGAGGGCGCGCCGGGCCTCGTCGACGGGGACGCCGTGGCCCTGGATGACGGCGCCGAGGGCGGCGGCGGCGTTGCGCAGGTTGTGCTCCCCGGGGACCGGGAGGGCGAAGCGTCCGGCCATCTGGCCGCCCACGAAGAGGTCAAAGCTCTGGCCCGTGGGGCCGGAGACGGCGGGGGCGATGAGCCACTCGGGGGCGATGTCGCCGGTGTCATCGCCCTGGAGGGCGAACCAGGCGACGGGGGCCCGTGCATGCTCGCGGACCAGGCGAACGACCGCCGGGTCGGCGGCGGACGCGACGATGAGGCCCTGGGGCGGGACCCGCTGGAGGAAGCCGGCGAAGGCCCCGTGGTAGTCGGCCTCGCTGGCGTAGATGTCGACGTGATCGTGCTCGACGGACGTGACGATGGCGACCTCGGGGCGGTAGTGCCAGAACTTCGGGGTCTTCTCGAAGAAGGCGGTGTCGTACTCGTCGCCCTCGACCACGAAGGGGGGCGCGCGGTGGACGCCGAGGACGGTCTCACCGGAGGCAGGGAGCTTGCGGCGGGTGCTCCCGAGGCTGAAGCTGCGTTCAAAATTCTTGGGCAGCCCGCCCACCAGGAACCCAGGCTCGCGCCCCGTATCGTGGAGCAACCAGGCGGCCATCGCGGTGGTCGTGGTCTTGCCGTGGGTGCCGGCGACGACGAGGGGGGAACGGCCCTCCAGGATGTGCTCGGCCAGCCCGTGGGCCATGTCCGTGTAGCGCAGCCCCCCGTCGATGGCGGCCCGGGCCAGCGGGTTGTCGCGGCGGCACACGTTGCCGATCACCACCAGGTCGGGCCGGGGTTCGAGGTGCGACGGGTCAAAGCCTTCGAGACAGCGGACCCCCCAGGATTTCAGCGCCGGCCCCATCGGGGGATCGTAGGCGCTATCGGAGCCCGAGACCTCGTGCCCGGCCTCGCGAAAGAGGCCCGCCAGCGAGCCCATCCCGGTGCCACAGACCGCGACAAAGTGAACGCGCATGGCCCCCCTATGACACGGTTCCGGCGCCCCTGCAGCCCCCCACCGTTTCAGGCCTGCAGGGGAGGTGCAGGTTCATTCGAGGCGCTTGATGACGTGGAACCCGAACTCGGTCTCGATGACGTTGCTGACCTCGCCGACCTGGAGCTTGAAGGCGGCGTCGGAGAACTTCTTAACCATGCGCTTGCGGGTGAATTCGCCCAGGTCACCCGGCGGTTCGCGCTGCGCCGCGCCGGGTTCTTCCGAGTAGCGGGCGACGATTTCGTCCATCGGGGCCCCCTCGCGGACCTTGGCGAGGGCCTCCTCGGCGCGGGCGCGGGCCTCTTCCTTGGTGCGGACGACGGTGGGCGGGGCGCTGCGCGAGCCCTGGTGCATCACCAGCAGGTGCTGGGCGCGAATGCTCTTGGGTTCGCTGAGGCTGGGGGCCTCGGCGGTCGCGGAGGGCAGCGGGTCGGAGTACACGGTGGGCAGCACGCCGCGGGTGGCATGCATCCCCGAGAGGGTTCCGTCGCAGGCGAGGCCCAGCAGAGCGAGCCCCAGCGCGAGGAGCGGCGCGCGCAACCGGGGGCGCGGGTGGACATCCATGAACGGAGCCTTACACCTGCCCTCACCCCTTGCCAACCAGGAGCCCCATGGCCGCGGAAGTCATCGTCTACACGACACCGTATTGCCCTTACTGCGTGCGCGCCAAGGCACATCTACGCCAGAAAGGCGTTGTTTTTCAGGAGATCGACGTCTCCGGAGATCGACCCAAGCGGGCGTGGCTCCAGCAGGTGACGGGTCGCAGCACGGTGCCCCAGATCTTCATCAACGGTAAATCGATCGGCGGCTGCGACGACATGCTGGCCATGGATCGCAGCGGCCAGCTTGACCCGCTGCTGCAAGCGCCGGCCTTAGCTCAGGGTTCGCCGCGGAAGGGGGGCGTTTCGCCGGAGACCAGGGTGTCTTCATCCTGGAAGGGGCCAGCGCCGAGAGCGCGGGCGGCGGCAGGGACGCCGAGCGGAGGCGTGCTGGCGGAGGGCTGCGGGGTGGGGTCACCGACCAGGGGAGGGAGCGGGTCGGTCGGGGCCATCACGGTCTGGGCCATCACGGTCTCATCGTCAGAGAAGGCCGGGGCAGACCCGCGGGCCGAGGGGATGAGGTGGGTGGATTCTTCGAGGTTCTCGATATGAATCAGCACCACGGTGATGTTGTCTTCGCCGCCGTTGGCGTTGGCGACATCGATGAGCTTGCGAGCGCCCGCCGGGAGGTCAGCGCCGGCAGCGGCGACGATCTCGAGGATCTCCTCGTCGCGGAGCATGCCGTTGAGACCGTCGGAGCAGAGCAGGTACACGTCGTTGATCGAGGGCTCATCGGCCTGGAGATCGACCACGACGTCGCGCTGCATGCCGAGGGCGCGGGTGATCACGTTCTTGGGCAGATCGGCCTTCTGCTCCTCGGTGAGGTTGGGGATGGCCGTGATGTAGTCGTTGACCAGCGAGTGGTCGCGGGTGAGCAGCTTGATCTGCCCCTGACGGACCCGGTAACAGCGGCTGTCGCCCACGTGACCGATGAAGAGCTTGCTCTTGGCCGGCGAGAACATCGCCCCCACCACCGTCGTGCCCATGCCATGGCACTCGCTGGACTTCTCGCTGCGGTCGAGGATCTGGCGGTTGGCCACCCGGATGCCGGTGAGCAGCCGGTTTTCTTCCTCGGACAGGTTGGTGTCAAAGTGGAAGGGCCAGGTGACGTCCTCGCTGGCGGTGGAGCGGAAGAACTCGGCGATGGTCTCGGTGGCGATGCGGCTGGCCACGTCGCCTGCCTGATGCCCCCCCATGCCGTCTGCCACCACAAACAGGCCGTACTCGTTGAGCACCGAGAAGCTATCCTCGTTGTGCTCGCGCTGCATCCCCCGGTCCGTGAGGCCATACGCCACGGCTCGGAGCTTGGAAGACTGGCCGGACGAGAGGGAAGAGGTAGGGCTCATCGGACAGGGAAGGAACGTGTCATGATGGGGGGGAGAGTGTCAACAGGGGCCGCCGCCCTCAGCCCACGTCGAGGATATCCTTCTCTTTGTTGGCAAGCAGGGTCTCGACCTGCTTGACCCCATCGACCACGATCTCTTCGGCCTTCTTCTTGGCCCGATCGCCCTCGTCTTCGCTGGCGTCGCCGTCCTTGACCAGGCTGGCGATCATCTCGAGGGCGTCGCGGCGGGCGTTGCGGATGGAGACCTTGCCTTCCTCCGCGATCTTCTTCGCCAGCTTGACCATCTCCTTGCGCCGCTCTTCGGTGAGGGGCGGGATCGGGACGCGGATCAGGTCACCGTCGGTCTGCGGGTTGAGGCCCAGCTCGGCCTCGCGAATCGCCTTCTCGACCACCTTCATGACCGAGCGATCCCAGGGTTTGACGGTGATGAGGCGCGGCTCCGGGGTGGAGACGGTGGCCATCTGGGCCAGGGGGGTGGGGGTGCCGTAGTAATCTACCCGCACCGGATCGAGCATGGCAGCGTTGGCGCGGCCCGTGCGGACCTTGCTCAGGTCGCGCTTGAGCGCATCGTGGGCCTTGGTGATGGAGTCGCGGAGGTCTTTATGAATGTCGTCAATCATCGACATGGCGGCGTTTGCGACCTTAGCACCGGCGGCCGGGTCATGCTTTACAATTGCCCGGTGAGGCGCGCTTCCCTGCCCCTGGTTCTGCTGATGTCGCTGGCCGCCGCGCTCTCCTGCGCGGGGGCCGGGCCCGCCTCCGTGCTCCCCCCCGGCCCTGGCCCCTCCCCAGGGGCCTCCGTCGCCCCGCGGCGCGATGGCGATTTTGCCCCGGGGATTCCATCCCAGGCGGTCTGGGATGCCCTCGCGTTCCGCCCCGCCACCAGCGTCATGTCCGGCACCGAGGTGGTGAAGATCATCCTCGATCGCAGCGACGGTTCCCTCTATTTTCTCCAGAGCGAGCGCTGGCCTATCCATTACTACTTCGCCCGCAGGTTCCTGTCCCGAGGGGGCGCGCCGGTGGGCGACGAGCGCACCTTCAACCGCCGCGAGTACCACGACCCGGACCGCCGCTTCATCCTGGGCACCCTGTCCCGTTACCCCGGCGAGGTCTGGGCCTTCGAGCTCTACGCCGGCGACGAGCTCGACGTGAACGAGACCGCCCGGGCCTTCAAGCTCCTGCAAAAATCCGTATTTTTTGCCGATAAACTCCGCTACCGCCCGGTCCCCCTGGCCCACGAGCAGGACCCGCGCACCCGGGCCCTGCTGCCCGTGGTCGAGAGCCACGAGCTCTTCGGCAACATCACCTACCAGCCCCTCGAGCTGGGCGAGGCCTTCGGGTACCTGCGTATCCTGCCCACGGCGGCGGATTTTGACCCCTCCCGGCTGCGCCCCTTCGACATCGTGGTGCTCGGCGCTCTGCCCGAGGATATCCCGGTGGTCTCCGGCGTGATCACCGACGAGATCCAGGCGCCGCTGGGCCATATCAACGTCCTCTGTCACAACCGGAAGACCCCGAACATGGCGCTCCGCGGGGCCTCGCGGCGCCCCGAGATCGCCGCGCTGGAGGGCAAGCTGGTCAAGCTCACCGTCGACGCCCGGGGCCACACCCTCGCCCCCGCCTCCCAGCAGGAAGCCGAGCGCTCCTGGGCCCAGCGGCGCCCCTCCGTGGCGCAGACCCCGCGCCGCGATGACGCCGACGTCGGGCTCCCCACCCTCGACCAGCTCGATCGCAAGGATATCCCGCGGGTCGGCGCCAAGGCCGCCCAGCTGGGCCTGGTGACCCAGCTCAGCCCCGGCCGCTTCCGCGTGCCCCGGGGCTTCGCCCTGCCGATGCACCACTACGCCCGCTTCCTGGCCGCCCACGGCTTCGACCGCCGGATCCGCGATCTCCTCGCGGATCCGACCTTCCAGCAGGACGCCTCCGTCCGCGCCCAGCGCCTCGCCGACCTCCGCGACGCCATGGAGAAGGCCGACGTCCCTCCGGAGACCCTCCAGCCCCTGCTGCGCCGCATGCGCGAGGTGCTCCCCCCTGGCAAGGTCCGCCTTCGCTCCAGCACCAACGCCGAGGATCTCCCGGGCTTCAACGGCGCCGGCCTCTACCGCTCCACCCGGGTCGACCCCGCCGACCCCCAGGACGTCGCCCGCGGCCTCCGCAAGGTCTGGTCCTCGGTCTGGCTCTCCGGCGCCCACGAGGAGCGCTCCTGGTACCGCATCGACTCCTCCTCCGTCGGCATGGCCATCCTCGTCCAAGAGAGCGTCGACGATGACGCCGTCAACGGCGTCGCCATCACCGAGAACCCCTTCAGCCAGGGCCAGCCGGGCTACTTCATCAACGCCCAGATGTCCGGCGGCAGCGTGACCGGCGCCAAGGGCAACGAGATCCCCGAGCAGCTCATGATCTACACCTTCGAGGATGGGCAGGGCGTCGAGCGCTTCTCCAACAGCTCGCGCAGCAACGGCAAGCCTCTGCTCGGCCCCGACGACATCCGCCGCCTCTCCGAGGCGCTCCGGGCCATCCACCTCTCGTTCACCGGCGACTGGCAGGGCATGTCCGGGCAGGCCGCCGACGTCGAATTCCTGCTCGCAGGCCCCCGCCGCGAGGTCGTCATCGTCCAGGCTCGCCCCTACCACGTCGAGTGGACCAAGGAGCGCCGCTGGATCGACGACCAGGGGCGCGTCATCGCACCAGGGGCACGCTAACACGTCGGGGCACTCGGCCAGGGCCTGGGCCCGGGGCAGCTCGTCCGCCGGCCAGTCCTCGAGGATGATCTCGAAGCGCCCGTAATCAAAGGGCTCCCCGGGGGCCGGAGCCACCCGCACGACCCGCTCCCGCTTGCCCTCCCGGACCAGCTCCAGCGCCCGGTGGTGGCAGTAAGGGTTGTTGCCGGTCTTGCCCAGCAACACATGGGAGGTCCAGGAACACCCGGCGCGGCAGGTGTCGGCGTAATAACAGGAGCGGCAGAAGCCCCAGAGGTCATCGACGGTGCGGTCGCGGGTGAAGCGCAGGGGGGAGGTCTGCTCCCAGATCTCGCGGAGGCTGTGGTCGCGGATGTTGCCGCCGACGTAATCGGCGGTGGGGAGCGAGGGGCAGCCCTTGATGTCGCCGTTGGCCTCGATGCCGAGGGTGGAGCGACCGGCCCCGCAGGAGGACATGTGTCCTCGCGGCAGCGTGCCCCGGAGCAGGGTCTCGTAGGGGCCAAAGTAGCCGATGTTGTTGCCGGGCCAGATGCGGACCCGGGCCTGGTCGGCGCGGCGCTTGAGGCGAGCGAGGAGGGGCATCAGCTCGAGCATCTGGTGGGGCTGGAGCAGCAGATCGGGCTCGTCGACGGCGCGGCCCATGGCGACGGTGATCTGGACCTGCCACGAGTGGATCTTGCGCTCGATCAGCCGCTCGAGGACCTCGGGGATCTCGTGGAGGTTGTAGCTGAAGAACTGGGTGTTGGCGGAGACCGGGATGCCGGCGGCCTTCAGGTTGTCGAGGGCCTCCATGGCGGCGTCGTAGCTGCCCTGGACGCCGCGGATCCGGTCGTGGGTGTCGCGGAGCCCGTCGATCGAGACGCTGACGCTCTGGATCCCCGCCTCCCGGGCCTGGCGGGCCCGCTCGGGGGTGAAGGACCGGCCGCCGGTGGTGATGCCGCACTGCATCCCGTGGCTGCGCACCGCGCGGGCGATCTCGGTCCAGTCGTCGCGGAGGTAGGCCTCGCCGCCGATCAGCGTCACCTCCTTGACCCCCAGCTCGGCCATCTGCCGGACCAGGTCGAGGGCCTGCTCCGTCGTCAGCTCGTCGGGCCGCGCCCGCCCCGCCCGGGAGCCGCAGTGCCGGCAGGAGAGGTCGCAGCGCAGCGTGATCTCCCAGACCGCGTACACGGGCTGCCATTTGCGGTCGATGGGGCGCACCGGGCCCGCGAGCGGCAGGTGCCGGCGCGCCGGCCCCGGATCAGGGGCGATGGGAAGCTGGCGTGGACGCGGAGGAATCTGCACCATGCCGGCATCGTAACGGTCATGGATAGCGAACGCATCGAGATCAGCACCACCGACGACATCCGGAGCGTCGCCGCCCACGAGTGGGATGGACTGCTGGGGCCCACCGACACCCCCTTCGTCAAGCACGCCTGGCTGCGCTCGCTGGAGGACGCGGGCTGCGTTCGCCCCGAGGCCGGCTGGCGCCCCTGCCACCTGCTGGTCCGCAAGAACGGCGCCCTGATCGCCGCGGCCCCCGCCTACCTCAAGGGCCACACCGAGGGCGAATTCGTCTTTGACCACGCCTGGGCCCAGGCCGCGCCTCGATTCGGTGTCGATTATTACCCCAAGCTGATCGTGGCGGTCCCTTTTACCCCGGCGACCGGGCGGCGGCTGCTGGCGCGGGAGGACGCGGACCGGGGGCTGCTGGCGGAGGCGATCCGGGTGGCCAGCGACAAGATGGAGCTATCGGGGGCGCACGTGCTCTTCCCGGGGGAGGAAGACGGGGCGTTGCTGGAGGAAGCGGGCTACGACCGGCGGCGCGGGGTGCAATTCCAGTGGTTCAACCAGGGCTACCGGAGCTACGAAGATTTCCTGGGGACGTTCAACGCCAAGCGACGGCACCAGCTCCGGCGCGAGCGGCGGGAGGTGGAGCAGAGCGGGGTGGTGACGGAGACCTACCGCGGCGCCGAGATCACCGACGAGGTGCTGGAGGCGATGGTGCGCTTCTACGTGAAGGGGGTGGAGGCGCATTTCCCCTGGGGGAGGCAGTACCTCAACCGCCGCTTCTTCGAGCTGGTGCGGGAGCGCATGGGGGAGCACCTGGACATCGTGCTGGCGCGGGACGGCGGGCGCCCCATCGCGGGTTGCTTCAACGTGGCGAGCGAGGAGCGGCTCTACGGGCGCTACTGGGGCTGCGACGAGCCGCGGCCCTTCCTGCATTTTCACGTCTGCTACTACCACTCGATCGAGCAGTGCATCGCCCGCGGGGTCCAGGTGTTCGAGCCCGGCGCTGGCGGCGAGCACAAGCTGCCGCGGGGGTTTGACCCGGTGCTGACCTCGTCGCTGCACCACCTGCGGGACCGGCGTTTTGGCGCGGCGATCCGCGATTACCTCTCGCGGGAGCGGGCGGCGCTGGAGGCGGAGGTGGCCGGGCTGCGAAGTGAGGGGTTAGAACCCCGGGGGGGGCGGTGTTTTCGGTCGAAAGCCGATCCATTCGGAGGCGAGGTGCTCGTCGAAGAAGAGCATCCAGCAGCGGCGGGGGGCCTTGCCCTCGCGGAGGATGCGGCCCACGATCTCGACGGCGGCGGGGACATCGAGGAGGGCGAGGTCGACGTAGTCGTAACGGAGCCCGGAGCCGCCGCCGATGACGCAGCCGAGGCGAGCCTCCTGGAGGGCCTCGTCGAGGGCATCTTCCAGCTCGCTCTTGTCCTCGAAGCCGCCGTCGCCGAAGCCGAGTTCGTTGTCGAGCTTGAGGTAAACGAAGGTCTCGCCGAGGCGAGAGAAGCGCTCGGAGTAGAACGAGATATCGCCGTGGGCGCTCTGCCAGAGGGCCGGGTACATGGTCTTGCCGACGAAGAGATCGAGCCGGTGCTTGTAGTCCTCGCGGCGCCGGGGGTTGAACTTGTAGAGGGCCCAGGAGGCGTCGTGGATGGCGCTGTGGACGGGGCGCGACGGCAGGGCTTGCCGGAGGGCGTCTCGCCTTGCCTCGACGCCGGCCCGGAGCCCGTCGAGGGGGGCCCCCTCGAAGCCCTCGGCAGGGTGGACACGCACGGCGCCGACCCAGCGCTCGAAGAGCTCGCTGCCGAGGAGGGCGTCGCAGGCGAGCATGGATGCGATGTGCGCGTCCCGGTCCCGGGGGCCCTCGCAGCCAGGGACGCCGAAGTGGACCGCGATCAGGTGGTGCTCGGCGGGCTCGACGCGGCAGGTCCATCCGTCGAGGGGGCGGCCCGCGAGGCGCTCGGTGTACGCGGAGGCCTCGGCCAGGGGTTTGGGGGGTCGGCCCGACGCGAAGGCCCAGGGGAGGGCGCCGGGGGCCTCCTGGAGGATCCGCTCGATCAGCGGGGCGAGGTGGCGCTGGGCCTCGCCGGAGATGGCGAGCAGCCAGCGGGCGTCGTCGAGCCCCGCGAGCTCCCAGGAGAGGGCCGGGTGGATGGCCTTGAGGCCCGCGGTGAGCCAGCCCGTGTCGGGGAGTTCGCCGGAGGAGAGGGCCTCGGTCAGGGCCCGCTGGTGAGAGGAGAAGTCGCTCCAGAAGGCCTGGATGGCCGCAACAACCGGGCGACGATCGGGCTCTTCCGATGGGTCAGGGAACCGCCAGCGCATGGGAGCGAGAACCTTAGACGACGAGGCGCGGGGGGCGAGGAGAAAGCGCCGGAGGGATCCGGTGGCCACCGGGAAGGCTTCGTGCGACAAGAGGGCGGTGCGGTGGTTGCGCTGGTGGCCCCTGATGATCCTGCTGCAAGGGTCGGTGGCGCAGGCCGAGGGGCCGCGGCGCTGGCTGGGCGGGGGCCTTGATTACCTTGATCTGGAGCGCCCTCCGTACCAGGCCCAGGCCCCCGGGCTTCACCTGGGGTTTCGCTACGACCTGAACGATCAGTTCCGGTGGCTGAGCGAGGTGAGCCTGGCCAGCTACGACCTGAAGCAACCCGCCCCCTCCCCGTGCCCGGAGCCGCCGGCCCCCTGCCAGGAGCAGCGCTTCCCCTTCCCGGTCCAGGGGCTGACGGCCTACAGCGGCCTGGTGTACGTGCTGGATGTCACCCGGCTCAGCCCCTACGGCGGCCTGATGCTGGGGGGGTCCCGGCTCTCGGCGGGGGAGGGGCGCTGGCAGGCGCTGCTGGGCCAGCGTGCGCAGGAGATCCGCCTCGGCGTGGTGCTGGCGCTCGGGGCTGAATACCGACTGACCGAGCGCTGGTCCCTGGGGGCCGGGTGGCGGCTCCACGGGCATCGAGGCGGGCAGTGGGGCCAGTACCTCCTCCAGGTTCAGTGGGGGTTCTGACGCGGCGCTCCCAGAAAGCATTTCGCAGATGCCCCTGGTGAAGTGTTGACCTGCGGCCCGGGGCCTTGCACCATGAAGGTTCGCGCGGAGGCTTCATGGACTTCAGTCATCTTCCTCGTCGTGTTGTTCTGGGGGGTCTCGGCCTGGTGGTGCCGGGCCTCCTCGTGACCAGCACGGCCCAAGCTACCCCCCCTGCCCCTGCCCCATCACCCGCCGGCGATCCCTTTGAAGCCGCTGCTCCCAGCGCGCTCCTCGGGCTTGCGGCCGGTGCTTACCGGGTCACCGAGGTGACCCCCATCCACCGCGGCACCTTCTCGCTGCGGCTCGCTGGCCCCGGCGACGACTCGTTCCTCGTCGAGATCTGCGCCCTCGATGACTCCAGCAAGGCTCAACGTGGTCCGGCGCGTACCTCCCACCTCGAGCTGTTCGTCAAGAACCAGGGGCACGGCGGCGCACGCACCCACGAGGGCCGTGGCCTCGCCGTGATGGCCCTCGCTCGCTCTCTCGAGCAGCACGAACACCTCGTGCCGGTGGCCCGCCTGCTGCCCCTCCGCGAGCGCCAGCGGCGCTACCAGGCGCAGCTCTACTTAGCCCCTCGTGCAGGCGCTCTGGCTCACCCTTCGCTGCAACAACGCCTGCGCCTTCTGCCCCCAGCAGCAGGCCCGCCTCGGGCCTGAATCCCCCTTCTTCGAGCGCTCCGCCATCGAGGCGCGTCTCCTCGAAGCCGTTTCCTCTGGCCAGCCTCTGGCCTTCGTGGGCGGGGAACCCACGCTGCACCCGGAGCTCTTCGACCTGCTCCGCCTGGCGCGGCAGCACGGCGCTCGCGAGCTGGTGATCCAGACCAACGGACGGCGCCTCGCCTACGCCCCCTACACCCGCGGGCTCCGGGAGGCCGGCGCCACCGGGGTCGACGTCTCGCTCCACGGGAGCACCGCGGCTATCCATGATTTCCATACACGTACCGGGGGGAGCTTCGCGCAGACCCTCACCGGGCTGGGGGTGGCCCGCGGGGTGGGGCTCCGGGTGGGGGTGACCAGCGTGGTGACCCGGAGCAATTTCCGGCACCTGGCCGAGCTGGTGCGGCTGGTCGGTGCCCGCGGGGCCCAGGCCCTGAACCTCGCGCTGGCGGAGGAGCCACCAGGGGCCTCGCTGCCCCCCTCGCTGCGCCCATCGCCCGACCTGGTGAAGCCCTACCTGGCGGAGGCGCTCCGGGTGGGGCAACGGCTGGGGGTAGCGCTCCGGGTGGAGGGCCTGCGGGAGGCCGAGGGGTGGGGGTCCTTCTTTGCGGGTGTTGGGTTGGCGCAGCCCCCCTCCCTGGATCGTTGAACCCCCAGCTCTGGGGTGTTCACCCGGGTAGAGAAGGGCTGATTTCGCCACTTTGCGAATCTTTTTCCGGCCACCCTGTCCTGGCGCATACCTTGCACTGATACGGGGTATGCGTCGCATTCTGTGTGCGTTTCTGGTTCCGATGGCTCTGGCGGTGGTGGCTTGTTCCGGGGGGGAGAGCAGCGAGAACGAGGGGGCGAGCGGCCTGCAGCCGAAGAAGAACCCGAACAACCCGGACAACACGGGCGGCACCAGCAGCGGCACGAGCAACGACGCGGGGACCGGCGGCACCAGCAGCAGCGGGAGCGGTGGGACCAGCAACGGCGGCGCTGGCGGTACCGGCGGTACCAGCAGCGGCGGGGCGGGCACCGGCGGCTCGGCTGCAGGTGCAGGCGGAACGACCGAGGAGCCGATCAAGGAGCCGCCGCCGTGGAATGGCTCGGCGCAGAAGGGGTCGGTCCCGATGACGGGGGGTACGCTCCTGGTGCTGAAGGACGGGAAGACCGCGGTGGCGGCGGATCCGGACCGGGACATGGTGTCCATCGTGGATCTGACGGGTCCCTCGGTGAAGGCGCAGATCCAGCTTCCGATCGGGTCCGAGCCGGGCCGGATGGTCCAGGATGATTCGGGCCAGGTGCACGTGGCGCTGCGCCGCGGCGGCGGGGTCGCGACCATCGATCTCTTCAGCGGCATGCAGGTCGGCTTGCGCCAGGTCTGCGCGATGCCCCGGGGCCTCGCGCACCGGGCCTCGGACAACGCGCTGCTGATCGCCTGCGCGGCGGGGGATCTGGTCACGCTCTCGGCGGATGCAACGCAGTCGCAGCCGCTCGCGCGGGTCAAGGTGAAGCACGAGGGCGCCACGGTCTTCGACCTGCGCGACGTGATCCTCAAGGGGGGCAGCACCTTCGTCACCACGTTCCGGCAGGCCCAGGTGCTCAAGGTGCAGAGCGACGGGACGGTGCTCGGGGCGCCGGTGGGGCTGGGGGTCCGCAAGGATACCTCGGCAGAGCAGCTGAAGGCCGAGGGGCTGGGCGGCGGCGTCGAGCAGAACTACATCCCCGCGCTGGCGTGGCGGTCGAAGGTGGGCTCCACGGGGGAGATCCTGATCGCCCACCAGGGCGGCACCGATCGGGTCATCAACGTGTCAACCTCGGACAACGGGGGCGGCACGCAGCAGAACGAGACCACGACCTGCAGCAAGTCTGGCTACGGCGGGAAGACCTGCGTCACCACCAAGGGCAAGCCGATCTGCACGCCTCCGGTGCTGGTGGGCCTGGTGTCGAGCGTGTCCGAGACCGGCGAGGTCTACAACGGCCCGGCGCTGCCCAGCGGCGCGCTGCCGGTGGACATCGCGCGCTCCAAGGACGGCAAGAGCTACAGCGTGGTGCTGGGGGGGAACGTCAACGGCGCCAGCCAGGACGGGGCGCCGCTGCGGAACGTGGTCCGCGTGCCAGCGATCGACACAAGCGGCAGCCCGGCGGACAGCTCGGACAAGTTTGACAGGGACCTGTGCGGCCTTGAGTTCAAGGACGGGGTCACGCTGCCGGGGCAGCCGACCTCCATCGACATGGATGGTCAGGGCCGCGAGGTCGTGCTCTCCCGCGAGCCTGCGGCGCTCTACATCGTGAGCGGGAGCCAGGTGACCGAGGTGCCCCTCTCCGGCACCAGCGTGGCCAACGAGGGCTACAACCTGTTCCACACCAACACGGGCCGCGGCATGAGCTGCGCGGGCTGCCACGCCGAGGGCCAGGACGACGCGCGCACCTGGCGCTTCACCCCCGAGGTCGACAAGAACGGCCAGCCCGTCAAGGAGATCGCCCGGCGCACACAGACCTTCCGCGCCGGGTTCCTCGACACCGCGCCCTTCCACTGGGACGCCGAGTTCGCCGGGGTTGAAGACCTCATGAACGACGTGTTCGTGCACCGCATGGGCGCCCCCTCCCTCCCCACCCCCGAGCGCCAGGGCGCCCTCGAGGCCTGGATGAACAACATCCTGCCGAAGCAGCACGACTTCCCCAGCGCCGAGGAGCAGAAGTCCATCGCCCGCGGCAAGCAGCTCTTCAACGACTCGACGGTCGGCTGCGCCGACTGCCACAGCGGCTCCAACCTCACCAACAACAAGAACCACGACATCGGGTTTGGCTACGCCACCCAGGTCCCCTCGCTGATCGATGTGGCCTTCCGTGGTCCCTTCCTTCACGACGGTTCAACTCCGACCCTGGAGTCGCGCTTCTACGATGTCACCGCCCAGAGCGGGAAGCATGGCGCCACCTCCCAGCTCTCCAAGGAACAGCTCGCGGACCTCATCGCTTACCTCGAGTCTCTTTGATACCCTCGCCGGATGCGCCCTAGCTTGATGTTCCTGCGGGTCTGCGCCTTCGGTCTGCTCGCCACCGCCGCGCTCTGGTCCTGCGGCGAAGCCCCCCCCGCCGATGAGCCTCCAGGGCGCCCCCTCACCAAGAAGAACAAGAGCGGGAACGGCGGTCAGGGCGGCGAAGAGGGCGGCCAGGGGGGCTCCTCCGACGGGGGCTCCGGAGGCGCGGGCGGCGCGGGGCCTGCAGGGGGGCCCAGCGGGGGGGCAGGGTCCGGAGGTTCCGGACAGAGCGGCGCCGGCGCGGGCGGCGCCCCCAGCACCTCCGGCCTGCCCTGCGAGATCGAGGCGCTGTTCGCCGCCAAGTGCCAGCAGTGCCACAGCGATCCGCCCAAGGGCGCCCCGATGCCCCTGGTCGACCATGACGATCTGATGAAGCCCAGCCAGGGCAAGACCCTGGCCCAGGTCTCCCTGGATCGGATGCAGAACCTCAACGCGCCGATGCCCCCCAAGGGGTCCCCCGAGGTGACCGCCAGCGAGCTGAGCGCCTACAAGGCCTGGGTCAACCAGGGGGCCCCGAAGACCACCTGCCAGCCCCCGACCGGCGGCGCCGGCGGGGTCGGGGGCGCCGGAGGTGCATCCGGAACTTCCGGACAGGCGGGGGATCCCTTCGGCGGCGGCGGGGCCCTCCAGGGGAGCTGCGCGACGCTCTCGGGCTGCTGCGACGGCATGAAGCAGGACCCGCGACTGGAGTGCCTGGAGTCGATCGACACGGCGCTCAAGAAGGCGGACAGCGACAAGGCCTGCGGGGAGATCCTGGCCAAGCTGAAGGGAGCGGGGCTGTGCGAGGCGGAAGGGGGCATCCCGAACGGGGAGCGCTGCGGGCTGGTGATCCCGGAGAACGGGGACGCCTGCAACGACTGCTTCGACGCGCTGTGCTGCGAGGAGGCGACGATCTGCAAGAACGATCCGACCAACTCGACCTGCGCGGCGGCGCTGGCATGCCTCTCCGAGTGCGCCCCGGGCAACGGGGCCTGCCAGAGCAACTGCTCGATCAAGTACTCGGGGGGGATGCAGATCTTCATCGACGTGCTGCACTGCGTGCAGGACGCCTGTCGCGACGTCTGCGGCACGGGGGTCAAGGGCGGGGCAGGAGGGGCCGCGGGGGCCGCGGGCGGGCCCGCCTGCATCCCGGCGAACAACCCCTGCTCCGAGGGGCAAACCTGCTGCGACGGCGGCGCCTGCAGCCCGTTCTTCAAGGTCTGCCAGCCCTGCGCCCAGCCCGGCCAGCCCTGCTCCGGGGGGGGGCTCGGGGATGGCTTCGGGGCAGGCTGCTGCAAGGGGAGCTGCAGCGCCAGCGAAGGGGTGTGCCCGAGCTGCGTGCCGCTGGGCCAGTTCTGCCTGAGCGATGGCGCGTTCTGCTGCGAGGGGGAGTGCAGCAAGGAGACCGGCGTGTGCGCGCTGGTGGGCCAGGGCGGCGCCGGGGGGGCGAGCGGCGCTGGTGGCGCCGGGGGGGGCGCCTGCATCAAGGACCAGATGGCCTGCTCGCCGAACGGGCTCCCCTGCTGCAACGGGGGCTGCGACCCGGCGACGCTCAAGTGCAAGCCATGAGCGCCGGGCGCTGGTGACGCCGGCGACGCCCGGAGCTCAGGGGCAGACGCGCTGGAGAGCCCAGCCTGCCCCCTGGCGGGTGTAGCGGATGCGGTCGTGGAGACGGCTGCGACGCCCCTGCCAGAACTCGATGGTGGAGGGGACAACGCGGAAGCCTCCCCAGTGGGGAGGGCAAGGGATCTCCTGCTCCTGGTAGCGCGCCTCCAGCTCGGCGAAGCGCTGCTCCAGGGCCTGGCGCGAGGCGACCGGTCGGCTCTGCGCCGAGGCCCAGGCGCCCAGCTGGCTGAGCCGGGGTCGCTGGCGGAAATACGCCTCGCTCTCCTCGCGGCTCACCCGCTCGACGGCGCCGCCGATGAGCACCTGACGCTCGATGGGGTGCCAGAAAAAAGCCAGGGAGGCGCGGGGGTTGGCGGCGAGCTCGGAGGCCTTCTGGCTCTCGTAGTTGGTGTAGAACACGAACCCCTGCGCGTCGAAGCCCTTGAGCAGCACGGTCCGCGCGGAGGGCATGCCGTCGGAGGACGCGGTGGCGAGGGTCATCGCGTTGGGCTCCCCGACCTCTGCCTTGCAGGCCTCGTCAAACCAGCGGGCGAACTGGCGGAAGGGATCGGCGTCGACCTCGCTCTCGTCGAGGGAGGCCAGGGTATAGTCGCGGCGCAAGGAGGCCAGATCGGTCATGGCCCCGGATCCTAGTCCGAATGGCAGGCGAGACCACCCTCGACACCCTCTTCTCCGGAGCGCTCCGGCTGGTGCAACCCGCGCGCGGCCACGGCTATCGCTTCAACGTGGACGCGCCGCTGCTGGCCCGCGAAGCCCTCGCGCTGGGGCCTGTCCGCCGCGCCATCGACCTGGGCGCCGGGTGCGGGGCCGCAGGGCTTGCGCTGAGGCACCTGGGGGGCTGCGCTTCCCTGACGCTGGTCGAGCGCGATCCATGGATGGCCCGGCTCGCCGCGGGCAACGCCGCCCCTTACCCCCCCTCCGAGGTGCTGGCCTGCGATGTGGCCAGGTTGCCGGCGATGGAGCGGGCCGAGCTGGTCCTGTGCAACCCCCCGTACACCCCGCCCGAGCGCGGCCCTGGCTGCCCCGAGCCCCGTCGGGCGGACGCCCGGGGGGGGGCCCTCTCCCCCTTTCTTGCCGCCGCCGCCGCGCTGCTCTCGCCCGGCGGGCTGGCGCTGTTCATCTACCCGAGCCAGGCCTTCCCGGAGCTGTGGCGCCAGGCACAGGCCTGCGGGCTCCACC
>JALOQB010000540.1 GCA_025453595.1 Polyangiaceae bacterium | reverse complement strand
CGGATGGTAGCTGCCGGAGGCCATCGGTGGCCTCGTGGACATGGCGCATGAACTCGCGCCACCCGAGCACCTGCCGCACGAAGCCTTCGCGGCTGGCGAGGGGGATGGGGAGGCTCGCCACCTCGCGCACCACCCGGGACGGGAGGATGCGGTGCAGGTGCAGCAGCGGCGAGATCCGTGTATGGAAGATCCCTGTGGAGCGGGTGGACATTGCGTCCTCGAAGGGGCCAAACCAGGGCAGGCAGGCCTCGATCCCCCAGCGCCAGAGGCGCTCTGCGTCCGCCGCGGTCGCGGGCAAGGTGGCGTCATCGAGGGTACCTGGGTGCGCTCCGTAGCGGCTGCGCACCAGGTCGAGGACCTCGCGGGTGATCGGGTCCGGATGGAAGCGCGGAGGCTCCGGGGCGGGTGGGTCGCCGGGCCAGGGGAGGCGATTTTCTCCATCGAAGCTGAAGCGACCCCCCTCCGGCTTGCCTCGCGTGTCCATGAGCAGGCCGGTGGAGCGGCGAGCCTCCCGGTAGAAGGCATCCATGCGCCACGGGGGGCCGGGGATCTTGCCGAGCGCTCCGGGGGGGGTGAGCCACCCTTCGTGGGGGATCTCGAGGATGTCTCCGCTGGTCACGAGCGGCGCGAGCTCGGCTCGAAGCTCCCGCTCCGCGGGGCGCATCATGCGCAGCGGACCCACCTGCGCCACCACGGGTCGGAGCGCATCCGCGTAGGAGGCCCGGGGGGCAGCAGTGATGTGGCGAACCGCGACCCCGCGGGCCGCTTGCTCGAGGGCAAAGTGCCTCAAATTGGCGAGAATAAGGGCCAGTTTTTGCTGGTGGTAGGGGCGCCTGGAGGCCTTCTGTGGGCACTCGACCAGCACGATCCCCAGCTGGTCGGGGGGCTCGCGGCTGAGCGGTCCGATCTGATCCGAGAGCTGATCGTAGGGTACAAAGAGCCAGCGTCGCGCGCCTGAGAGGGCCGTGGTGCGCTGGCGCAGCGCCTCGAGGAAGGCCGACATCGACGCGATGCGATGCCGCCTGCGGGGCCTCTGTCGCGCCCCGTCGTTCCTGACCCACAGGTGAGCTGTGGTACAGCTTGGGGATGCCGGTCTGGTTGGAGCGGGAAGAGGCGCTGGTGCGTATCCGGCGAGAGGGCGGTGACTTTGCGTGCCTGATGTGTGCGTTGAGGGATGGGGTTTTTGGTGCTCCTTTTCTTCTCCATGAAGACGCCAGAGCGCTGGTGCTTCTGCCCCGGTACATACGTCGCTGGGGTCATGTGCTGGTGATGCTGCGCGAGCACCGGACGAGCTTCGAGGGGCTGGGCGAGGCGGACTGGCTGCACATGGCGGGGCTTGCGTATCGGGCGGCGCGGGTGGTGGAATCCTCGCTGAAGCCGCTGCGATGCTACGTCGCGTCGACCGGCAGCAGCGGAGGCGAGCTGGTGCAGTCGTCCCGGCACATGCACCTGCACGTGCTGCCGATCACCGATCCGGACGACCGGCCGGCCCGGGTGTTCAGCTGGTCCGAGGGGATCGCGGTGGGCAGCGACGAGGAGATGAAAGCGCTGCTGGAGGGCTACCGGGGGCCCTGGTCCCGGCAGGGGGAGCTGTCGGGGGTGGGGGCGTGAAGGCCTGGGTCTTCAGCCGCGGGGCCATCGAGGCGATCCAGCCCTTCGAGGTGCCCCATGTGATCGTGTCGATCACCAGCGCTCCGGAGGATCAGGCGCGGCTCCCGGTGAATGACCGGACGCAGGCCGTGCTGAGGCTTTCCTTTGCCGATCGGGACAGGCCCTCCTTCCCGGGGGAACGGCTGTTCGAGGCGGACGATGCGAGGGCCGTCTGGGGCCTGTTCCAAAAACACCGCGGGGTGGACACGCTGGTGGTGCACTGCGACGCGGGGCTGTGCCGGTCGCCCGCGGTGGCCGCCGCGGTGAGCCGGGCGTTCACCGGGGACGATGAGGAATTTTTTCGCCGGTATCGACCCAACATGCGCGTGTACCGGATGCTCCTCGACATTTTTTACGGAGAGTACGAGGCCGATTTTATCAGGGTTAACCCATCGTGAAAGAGCGGGGGGCGCAGGCTGGCGAAGCGGAGAAGCTGCTGTTTCAGCTCGGAAGAAACGCCCTGGAGCCGCGCTCCGAAGCCGGGGTTGGTCTCGGAGCCATCGAGGCCGCGAGGTTGCTGGAGGAAGGCGACCGTGGCGTTCAGCTCGACGGGCTGGCTGGCGGGCAGGTGGAGGCGCAGGCGCACCCGGGATCCGTGGGGCGGGAGCTTGCCGTAGGTGGCCACGAAGACGCCGCCGCTGGTCTCCAGGTCGTCGCCGTCCAGACCGCGGTACAGGTTGCTCGGGGTGGCGGGGCCGAGGGTGACGTCGAAGAGGGGGGCCGGTGGGGCCCAGGTACCTCCGGCGAGGGCGGCCTCGATCTGCTGGAGACGCGCCGCGATCTGGGCGAGCTGCGGGGCCACCGGTTCGGCTGCAGGGGGAGGTTGTCGGGAGAGCAGCCCCACCAGGGAGATCAGGTGCGCCAGGATCTCGGGCAGCGGCGTGCTGTCGAGGGGGGCGAGCTGCACCTGGAGCCGGGGATGGGTGAGGCGAGCGAGCGCCTGCTCGACGCGCTCCAGCAGGGGGGTCCAGGGCGGAGGGGTGCTCGATGACAGGGCGCGTAGAAGAGATTTTCGGCTGTCCTCGATCTCGCTGCTGACCAGGGTGAGGGCGCCCACCACGCGGGATGCGGGGTCGTCCTCGTTGCCGCCGAGCATGCGAGCGCGAGCGAAGGACTCCTTGATCTCCTCCCAGCGAGCCTGTTGCTCGGTCGAGAGACGTCCGCGCAGCTCGGCGAGCTTGAGGAGGTTCTGCTCGGCCCCGGTGGTGAGGGTCTGGGACTCGCTGGCGTAGTGATCATCGATGAGCCGCTCC
>JALOQB010000539.1 GCA_025453595.1 Polyangiaceae bacterium | reverse complement strand
CTTCGCGCTCGACCTCGCGGTACCTGCGCATCTCCTCGAAGGACGCTCCGAGAGGTTGCAGCCGTTCCTCCTCCGGGAGCACCTCCGCATTGACCTGATACCCTGCCGCTGCCAGGAGCTTGAGCAGCGCCAGTAGCCCTCGCAGCCCGCGCGTCACGATGTCCGAAAGGATCCAATCCGGGGTCTCTGTGAAGAGCAACCCCACCAGGGCGACCGAGGCGATATTGCCCTCGTGAAGCAACAGGATCTCCTCGGCGACCTCCGGTGGCACGTCAGGGCGAGCGCCAAGATCCGCCGCACCGAGGCGAAAGACCTCCTGGTGTGGAATCACTTTCCCGGTCTTCAAGGAAGGCAGCACCTGCTCCTGGGTAACCCGGTCCAGCTCGTGCAGGAGCGACTTGAACTGGCTCTCATGGGCTCGCAAGATGGCCTCTGCCCTGTTGCGCTGCTCCTCGGAAGGAGCGACGAGAGGGGCCATGATCGCCGGATAGGGCACGTCTCGGAGCAACACATCGGTGTCGGGGGCGTGGGCCAGCGCGACCAGAACCCGCTCCAGTTCGTCGGGTGAAATGACCCTCGTGAGGGGCGCTGCAAGCCTCGAAAACGGCGATGACCGGGCGGAGAACTCCTGAGCTGCGAGCTGGAGGATCAGATTGGCACTCCTGGGCTGGTGCTCCGCAGAAGTGGAAGGGCCCGGCAGGGTGGGGCGCTGTGACACGAGGGACCACGCGGTGTCCCAGTGAACCAGTTGGTGAACCTGGTCGAGCTGCACGGACTGGGCAAGATTGCCCTGGAGCAAGGACTGAGCAGGGTGCAACACGATTCCACCTTAGCACAGCGAGGCAGGCACGGCCCCCAGGCTCGCCAGGCTGGAACAACGACTGACGCACGCCCCTCACCTCGATCTTCCCCAGGTTGGATACCATCGTCCCCCGGAACACACGCTCCGGCCCCCCAGCGCGTGCTCGACCTGGTCGATGATTCCTTGAACCTGGTACTACGGTTGAACCGAGGCGATGGGCTGACGCTCGGGGATCTGGTCGGGGCGCTCGCCCCCCCAGAGGGCGCCGCGGAGGCCTTCGAGCCGGGAGCGGACCGCATCGAGGCGCCGGATGTCTTCCTCGATGGAGGAGAGGGTCTGCTTGCGGTTGGCCTCGGCGTTGTCGCGGTCGGCGCGGGCGGAGGTGAGCACCTCGAGGAGGCCCCGGTACATCTCGCGGCCGGTCCGGACGACCCAGGCGTCGAGCTCGACGGCGAAGCCCTCGATCATCTCGTCGAGCTTGGGCCCGATCTGGGCGGCGGCGTCGCGGAGGGCCTGGGGTGCGGCCTCCAGGGCGCGGCGCCGGGTCTCGGCCTCGACCTTGTCGCGGACGTAGAGGGCCAGCAGCGGGGCGGCGAGGGTGAGGAGGCCCCCGAGGAGGAAGCTGGAGAACAGGGAGGCCACGATGCCGCCGGTGAGGAGGGCGAAGATGCCCACGTCGTAGGCGAAGGTGTCGACGTCGATGGCCGGGGCCTTGACGGCGAGGGCCTTGCCCAGCTTTTCGGCGGCCTCCTTGGCGTCCTCCTTGACAAGGGCGATGATGCGCTCGGCGAGCTGCTCGAGGGCGGCGGCGATCTCCTGGGTCTCGCTCTGCGCCCAGTCGCGGAAGGTGGATTCGAGGAAGGCGGCGAGGTGCTGCCGCAGGTCATCGCCGCTGGCCTTCTCGACGATGGTGGGGATCTGGCGGCTGACGTCGTCGACGAAGCGGTCGAGGTCGCGGCGGGCCCAGGCCTTCACCGCGGCGACCTCCTCGCGGATGGTGGCGCGGCGCTGCTCGATGCTCTGGAGCTGCCCCTCGGCCTCGCGCTTGAGGATGGCGATCTTGCGGTCGAGCTCCTCGGCGGTCATGTCGAGGGTGAGGCGCTTGGTCTCGACGCCCTGGGCGAGCAGGGTGGTGATGGCCAGGCCCTCGGCGAGGGCGTGGTCGAGCATGATGCGACCCCGCTCGTTGGCGAGGAAGGCGCCCAGGTAGGCGGTGAGCTCGGGCATGCCGCTGTCGGGGCGCTCGGCGAGGGCGTACTGGGCCGACACCGGGAAGAGGATGGGCTCCTTGACCAGCTTGGCCAGCTCGCGGCGCACGTAGCCGAGGGCCTCCTCCCGCTCGCCGGCGGACCAGATGTCGGCCTTGTTCACGACGAAGACGATCTTGTCCCGCGACTTGCCGATGAGTTTTTCGAGCAAGAAGACCCGCTCGCTCTCCTTGAGGAGCTGCCCCGCGTCGAGCAGGAACAGCACGGCGTCGCTCCGGGGGATGTAGCTGTAGGTGATGTCGGCGCGCTGCAGGGACAGGTCATTGACGCCGGGGGTATCGACCAGCACCACGCGGTTCTCGAGGAGGGGGGAGGGGTACCCGAGCTCGATGTACTTGATGGAGGCGAGGAGGGCCGGGTCCGGCTCGTCGTTGACGGCCCAGGTGCGCAGCGCCTCGACGTCGAGGGGCTCGGAGCGGCCGTCGCCGTGGACGATGCGGGCCTCCGGGTCCTGGGCGTGGACGATGTGGTGGATGACGGCGGTGGTGGGGGTGACGCCGGTGGGGAGGATGGTGCGCCCCAGCAGGGCGTTCACGAAGGAGCTCTTGCCGTGGTTGAATTCGCCGACGACGACCAGGTGAAAGCGATCCGACTCGAGCCGCGGGATCACCTCGCTCTCGACCCGGTGAGCGAGGCTGCGGGTGCCGATCTGCTGCCCCACGTCCCGCAGCGAGCCGAGGGCCTCGAGCACCTCGGCCCGGCGCCCGTGGAATTGCTCGAAGCTCATCAGCCCACCACCTTGATGATGTCGTGCACCTTCTCGTCCACCAGGTCCATCGCCAGCCCGCCTTCGAGGCCGATGTGCTTGCGGTACAGGGCGCTCTCGGCGAAGGCGCG